>NZ_CP011010.1:1934642-2246071 GCF_001274595.1 Stenotrophomonas maltophilia | reverse complement strand
CGCGCCATCCACCAGCGCTCGCCGCGCCGTGACGGCCCGTTCGTGGCGATCAACTGCGGCGCCATTCCGGCCGACCTGCTGGAAAGCGAACTGTTCGGTCACGAAAAGGGCGCCTTCACCGGTGCGCTCACCGCGCGCAAGGGCCGTTTCGAAATGGCCGAGGGCGGCACCCTGCTGCTCGATGAAATCGGCGACATGAGCCTACCGATGCAGGTCAAGCTGCTGCGCGTGCTGCAGGAGCGCAGCTTCGAACGCGTGGGTGGCAACCAGACCATCCGCTGCAACGTGCGCGTCGTCGCCGCGACCCACCGCGACCTGGAAACGCGCATTGCCGAAGGCAAGTTCCGCGAGGATCTGTTCTACCGCCTCAACGTGTTCCCGATCGACGTGCCGGCCCTGCGCGAACGCCGCGAGGACCTGCCGGCGCTGGTGGAAACCATCGCCGCGCAGCTGGCGCGTACCGGCCGTGGCGAAGTGCGCTTCACCGCAGAAGCCCTGCAGGCCCTGGCCGGCTACGAATGGCCGGGCAACGTGCGCGAACTGACCAACCTGGTCGAGCGCCTGGCGGTGCTGCACCCGGGTGGCTCGGTGCGCGTGCAGGACCTGCCGGCCCGCTACCGGGGCGACGCCGCGCTGGCAGCAGTGGCCGCGCCGGCACCGGTGCAGTCCGTCGCCAGCGAAGAACGCCTGGACCTGCGCAGCTTCTCGTTCCATACCCCGGGCAGCGGCAACCAGCCGGCGCTGGAGCATGGCATCGCCGTCAATCGTGTAGCAGCACCGGCCGCCCTGCCCGACGAGGGCATGGATCTGCGCAACCACATGGCCAACATCGAACTGGGCCTGATCAACGAAGCACTGGAACGCACCCAGGGCGTGGTCGCCCACGCCGCCCAGCTGCTTGGCCTGCGCCGCACCACCCTGGTGGAAAAGCTGCGCAAGTACGGCATCGAACGCGAGCAGGCCGAACTGGCCGGCTGAACAGCGTTTCCAGCATGAAGGGGGCACGAACGCCTGGGCTTGCCCGGGCGTTGGTGTTTGTGGGCCTCCGAACCCCGGCAGCGCCAGAATTCCGGCCACCGGACCCTCCAGCCCCAGGCCAGAAAACCGACGCCGGTTAAATGGCGCCTCCATTGGGGTCGGAGCCCGTTGCGTTGCAACGGGATCTGACCCCATCCGATCAGTGCCGGCCAACGGTCGGCACCCACCATCAGATCGCAGAGAACTGTCAAAGGCGGGTTGGGTCCGGTTGCGGGGGCGTGAGCGCCATGGATGGCGCGACCGAGCCTCCATGGGTGAGGGCGCTTTGCTTGCGAAGCACTGCTTCGCAAGCGCCCGAACGCACAGCCGCCAGCGGCTGGGCCGGACCCCGGAGGGGGGTTTACGGCGTCCCCCGCAATCGGACCCGCCCCGCCATCCCACGGATAGCCCGCTTCTGCTGTTGCTGTTGAGGTTGCCGGCCAGCGGCCGGCACTACCGCGGGTGCAGGGCGCAGCCCTGCCAGCACACCCACACCCACACCCTCACGACACTGAATCGAAAACCGGTTTCGGCACGGCACTTGCACAAGCTCCAGCAGACAACCCCATCCCTGTTTCTGGAACCGTTGCAGATGTCCCACTCCGTCACTTCGATCCTCTCCCAGATCCGCTCCTACCAGACCCAGGTGGGACAGTCCGCGGCGCTCAACCCGCTGGCCGAAGCGCCGCGTAGCAATGCCCTGCCGGGCACGGTGCTGGATGCGCCGCAGGTCCAGCCCGCCAGCTTCACCGAAACCCTGCGTGGAGCGATTGCCGGCGTCAACGATGCGCAACAGAAATCCGGCGCCCTGGCCAAGGCCTTCGAAATGGGTGACCCCAGTGCCGACCTGGCCAAGGTGATGGTCGCCTCGCAGCAGTCCCAGATCGCCTTCCGCGCCACCGTGGAAGTCCGCAACCGTCTCGTCCAGGCTTACCAGGACGTGATGAACATGCCGCTGTAAGGAACGTTGACGCATGGCACTGACGCTCTCCAAGGACAGCCTGAACGCCGAGAAGGCCGGGCAATGGTTCGACCGCCTGCAGAGTCTGCAGATCACCCGTCGGCTGGGCCTGATGGCGATGATCGCGGTGGCGGTGGCGGCAGGCCTGTCCGTGTTCTTCTGGTCGCAGAAGCCGGGCATGGTCCCGCTGTATACCGGCCTGGACCAGAAGGCGACCGCTGAAGCGACCGACCTGCTGCGCGCCGCGCAGATTCCGTTCGCGCTCGACCCGGCCACCGGTGGCATCACCGTGCCGGAAAAGAACCTGCACGACGCCCGCCTGAAGCTGGCCGGATCGGGCCTGACCGACAGCGGCAAGCTCGGCTTCGAGCTGATGGAACGCGACCCCGGCTTCGGCGTCAGCCAGTTCGTGGAAAGCGCGCGCTACCAGCACGCGCTGGAAACCGAACTGTCGCGCACCATCAACACGCTGCGGCCGGTGCGCGATTCACGCGTGCACCTGGCCATTCCCAAGCCCAGCGCCTTTACCCGCCAGCGTGACGTGGCCAGCGCCTCAGTGACGCTGGAACTGCGCGGCGGCCAGCAGCTGGAACGCAGCCAGGTCGACGCCATCGTGCACATGGTCGCGGCCAGCATTCCGGACCTCGCGCCGGAACGGGTGACCGTGGTCGACCAGAGCGGGCGCATGCTCAGCGTCAGCGATCCGAACAGCGAGGCTGCGGTCAACGCCGCCCAGTTCGAGCAGGTGCGCCGCCAGGAAACCTCGTTCAACCAGCGCATCCGCGAACTGCTGGAGCCGATGACCGGCCCGGGCCGGGTCAATCCGGAAGTGAGCGTGGACATGGATTTCTCGGTGACCGAGGAAGCCCGTGAGCTTTACAACGGTGAGCCGCAGAAGCTGCGCAGCGAGCAGATGAGCGAGAACAGCACCACCACGCCGGGCCCGCAGGGCGTGCCGGGTGCGACCAGCAACAGCCCGCCGGGCCAGCAGGCCGCACCGGCCACCGCGCAGGCGCCGACCGAAAGCAGCAAGAACGCGACCCGCAACTACGAGCTGGACCGCACCCTGCAGCACACCCGCCAGCCGGCCGGCCGCATCAAGCGCGTCTCGGTGGCGGTGCTGGTGGACAACGTGCCGCGCGCCGGTGCCAACGGCAAGGTTGCGCCGCAGCCGCTGTCGGCCGCCGAACTGACCCGCGTCGAAGCGCTGGTCAAGCAGGCGGTCGGTTTCAACGCCGAGCGCGGCGACACCGTGTCGGTGATGAACGCCCCGTTCGTGCGTGACACCACGCCGGTCGAAGGCCCGGCCTGGTGGGAGCTGCCGTGGGTGCACGATGCCGGCCGCATGCTGCTGGGTGCGGTGGTGGTGCTGGCCCTGCTGTTCGGCGTGCTGCGCCCGGCGCTGCGCGCGATCACCGGCCAGAAGAAGAACGACGAGCAGGCACTGGAGCCGCATACCGCGGACGTGCAGCTGGTGGATGACGATGGCATGCCGCTGCCGGCGCTGGGCGCCGACCGCGCCAGCCTGGGCGGGCCGGATGCACTGGCCCTGCCGGTGGATTCATATGAGGAACGACTGCGGATGGCGCGTGAAGCCGTGAAGACCGACTCCAAGCGCGTGGCCCAGGTGGTCAAGGGCTGGGTGGCCAATGACTGAGGCACAACTGACCGGTGTGCAGCGCGCGGCGGTACTGCTGCTGTCCCTGGGTGAGCTGGACGCGGCCGAGGTGCTGCGCCACATGGAACCCAAGGAAGTGCAGAAGATCGGCATCGCCATGGCCACCATGACCGATATCACCCGCGAGCAGGTGGAACGGGTGATGGACCAGTTCGGCCAGGAGCTGGGCTCGAAGACCTCGCTGGGCGTGGGCTCGGACGACTACATCCGCAACATGCTGGTGCAGGCGCTGGGCAGCGAAAAGGCCGGCAACCTGATCGACCGCATCCTGCTCGGCCGCAACACCACCGGCCTGGATGCGCTGAAGTGGATGGACCCGCGTGCGGTGGCCGACCTGGTGCGCAACGAGCACCCGCAGATCATCGCCATCGTGATGGCCCACCTCGAAACCGACCAGGCTGCCGATGCGCTGAAGCTGCTGCCCGACCGTACCCGCGTGGACGTGCTGCTGCGCATTGCCACCCTCGACGGTATTCCGCCGAACGCGCTGAATGAACTCAACGAGATCATGGAGCGCCAGTTCGCCGGCAACCAGAACCTGAAGTCGTCCAACATCGGCGGCGTGCAGTGCGCGGCCAACATCCTGAACTTCATGGACAGCGGCCAGGACCAGGCGATCCTGGGCGAGATCGCCCGTATCGACGCGCCGCTGAGCAACCGCATCCAGGACCTGATGTTCGTGTTCGACGACCTGGTCGACCTGGACGATCGCGAAATGCAGCTGGTGCTGCGCGAAGTGAGCGGCGAGCGCCTGGGCCTGGCCCTGCGCGGTGCCGACATCAAGGTGCGCGACAAGATCACCCGCAACATGTCGCAGCGCGCGGCGGAAATCCTGCTGGAAGACATGGAGGCCCGTGGCCCGGTGCGCCTGTCCGACGTGGAAGGCGCGCAGCGCGAGATCCTGGCCATCGTCAAGCGCATGGCCGATGAAGGCACTGTCACCATCGGTGGCAGCGCGGAGGCCATGCTGTGAGCAACGTCGTGCGCTGGCTTGCCCCGGACCTGCTGGCCCAGCCCGAACCGGCGCGGGCCCAGGAGGATGTGTTCGAACTCACCGAGCCGGACCCGGAACACGAACCGGAACCGCCGCTGCAGCTGCCGACCCTGGAGGAAATCCAGGCGATCCAGGACAGCGCCGAGAAGGAAGGCTTCCAGCACGGCCATACCGAAGGCTATGGCCAGGGCCAGGCCGAGGTGCGTCGCCTCGCCGCGCAGATCGAGGGCATCCTCGACAACTTCAGCCGGCCGCTGGTGCGGCTGGAGAACGAAGTGGTCGGCGCGCTGGGCGAGCTGGCGGTGCGTATCGCCGGTGCGCTGGTCGGTCGTGCCTACGAGGCCGAGCCGGCGCTGCTCGCGCAGCTGGTCGGTGAAGCGATCGATGCCGTGGGTGGAAGCACCCGCGAGGTGGAAGTCCGCCTGCACCCGGACGACATCGCCGCCCTCGCCCCGCTGTTGAACCTGTCGCCGCAGCAGCGCCTGGTACCGGATACCAGCCTCAGTCGTGGCGACCTGCGCGTGCACGCCGAAGCCGTGCGCATCGACGGCACCCTGGAAGCGCGCCTGCGCGGTGCGCTGGATGCGGTGATCCGCCAGACCGGAGCAACCGCATGAGCCCGGAATCGCAAGCCGCGCCACAACCGGCAGCGCAGCCGGCCGACTGGGCCGTGGCCCGCAACCTGCGCCTGGCCAGCCGTCTCGACGGCCTGCGCGTGGACACCGCGCATGGTCGCGGGCTGATCCGCGAAGGCGTGCTGCGCCGCGCGGTCGGGCTGACCCTGGAAGCGGTCGGCTGCGAGGCGCCACTGGGCGCCAGCTGCAAGGTCGAAGTGGTCGATGGCGGCTGGGTCGATGCCGAAGTGGTCGGCTTTGCCGGCGAACGTACCTACCTGATGCCCAGTGCCGAACTGCACGGCCTGCTGCCCAACGCGCGGGTGGTGCCCTCGGCGCGCCGTGGCGGCGTGGAAGTGGGCGAAGGCCTGCTCGGCCGCGTGATCGACAGCGACGGCGTACCGCTGGACGGCAAGGGCCCGATCCGCGCCGAAGGGCATGTCGGCATGGCCGGCGTGTCGATCAATCCGCTGGCGCGCGAACCGATCACCCAGCCGTTGGACGTCGGCGTGCGCGCGATCAATGCGCTGCTGCCGATTGGCCGCGGCCAGCGTGTCGGCCTGTTCGCTGGCTCCGGCGTCGGCAAGTCGACGCTGCTGGGCATGATGACCCGCTACACCGCCGCCGACGTGATCGTGGTTGGCCTGATCGGCGAGCGCGGCCGCGAAGTGCGCGATTTCGTCGAGACCACGCTGGGCGAGGAAGGCCTGCGCCGCGCGGTGGTGGTCGCCAGCCCCGCCGATCGGCCGCCGCTGGCACGCCTGCACGGCGCCTACCGCGCCACCGCCATCGCCGAGTGGTTCCGCGACCAGGGCTTGAACGTGCTGCTGCTGATGGACTCGCTGACCCGCTTCGCGCAGGCGCAGCGCGAGATCGGCCTGTCGGTGGGCGAACCACCAACCACCCGCGGCTACCCGCCGTCGGTGTTCGCCAAGCTGCCAGCGCTGGTTGAACGCGCGGGCAACGGTGCCAAGGGCCGCGGCTCGATCACCGCGTTCTACACGGTGCTGACCGAGGGCGACGATCCGCAGGATCCGATCGCCGATGCGGCGCGCGCGATCCTCGACGGCCACATCCTGCTGTCGCGCCGCGTCGCCGACAGTGGCCTGTACCCGGCCATCGACGTCGAATCGTCGGTCAGCCGCGTGGTCACGGAAATCGCCGACGAGCCGTGGCGCCTGCGCATCCGCAAGCTGAAGCGGCTGGTGTCGGCCTACTCGGCCAACCGCGACCTGATCGCCATCGGTGCCTATCAGCGCGGCAACGACGCCGCGACCGACGAAGCCCTGGAACGTTGGCCGGAAATCATGGAGTTCCTCGGCCAGGACGTTGCCAAGGCCGCAGATCTCCCGCACAGCCAGGCGGCGCTGCAGCGCCTGGTGGAACAAGAGAGCTAAGCCATGAACCAGTCCAAGCGCATCGATCCCCTGCTCAAGCGGGCCCAGGAACACGAGGACGCGGTGGCCCGCGATCTCGCCGAACGCCAGCGCGTGCTCGATACCCATCTATCGCGACTGGACGAACTGCGCCGTTATGCCGAGGAGTACGCCAACGCCCAGATGGCGGCGACCAGCCCGGCGCAACTGCTCAACCGTCGCGCCTTCCTCGACCGCCTCGACAGCGCGGTGGAGCAGCAGCAGCGCACCGTGGATGGCAACCGCGAGAAAGTGGAAGCCGAGCGGGCACGACTGATCCTGGCCAGCCGCGACAAGGCCGTACTGGAGCAGCTGGCCGCCAGCTACCGCGCGCAGGAGAAAGTGGTGACCGACCGCCGCGACCAGCGCGAAATGGATGACATCGGCGCGCGCCGGGCGCGGCTGGTGCAGGCCGAAGACCAGGACGGTGCCGAGCAGGGAGGCCGCGCGTGATGCCCGCTCCACTCAGCGGCAGCGCCAGCGCCCAGCCGCAGGGCTCCGGCAATGGTGCCGCGCGTACCCCGCGCAGCGACAGCAACAAGGAATTCAGCCAGCTGCTGCACGGAGGCGCGCCGGCTGCCGATGCGCCCCCCCCCCGGGCGTCGAGCACGCCGACACCCACCACCCCGCAGGGTCCAGCGTCGGACAGCAGAGGTCAGGCCGGCAGCGAGCGCAACCCGGACACCGCCGCCGCACCCGAGGACACCGCGACCGTGGTGCCTGCAGTACCGGCCAAGCCGCTTGCCGAGAAGGACGCATCGGCAGCGACCGAGGAGGCGCCCTGGCCGCCGCTGGGCCTTGCCGGGCTGGTGCTGGCGGTACCGCTCCCCGCCGATCCTGCCGCCGCTGCCCTGCCCGCCCCCGCAGTGACGGCCACCGACGCAGACGGCGTTGCCCTGCCTGCCACAGCTGCACAATCGGCCGCTGCGGTTGTACCGGCCGCTGCCACGCCGGCTGCCGCCGCCACCGAGGGCAAGGCCAACGCCGCGTCCGGCACCGAGCAGGCGACCACGCTGCCATTGCCTGAGATGCTGCTGCCCGGGAAACGCAGCGAGCGTAGCGAAGACGGCGACGCGCCCCTGATCGGCGAGCGCACCGCGGCGCCCCTGCTGCACGCCCCGGCCAACGCCGCGGTGCAGGACCTGAAGGCCGCACTCGCTGCTGGCAACGCGATCTTCAACGGCGAGCCGACGCCGAAGCCGGTGCTCGGTGATGATGGCTTCGACCAGGCCATCGGCGCGCGGCTGGGCTGGCTGGCTGACCAGAAGATCGGCCACGCCCACATCCGGCTGAGCCCGGATGACATGGGCCCGGTCGATGTGCGCCTGCAGTTGAACGGCGACAAGGTGCATGCCAGCTTCAGCAGCCCGCATGTGGACGTGCGCCAGGCCCTGGAAAACAGCCTGCCGCGCCTGCGCGAGCTGCTCGGCGAGCAGGGCTTCCAGCTGGCCCACGCCGATGTCGGCCACCAGGCCCCCGGTGGTGACGGCAATGCGTCGGGACCATCCGGTGGCGCCTGGCTGGCCGGTGACGGAGAACCGACGCCGGGCGACGCCAGCGTCTCCCCCGCCCAGTTGATCCGCCAGCGCGGGTTGCTGGACGCCTACGCCTGACAGGCGTGCCAACCAAGGTTGGCACCCACCGACACAGGTATCCGACGGAATTCCGTCGCACCCCTCCACCCGCCCTTCGGCACGCCCCTTGCATATCCCGGTGAAGCAACCCTCAGGAGCTTCACCCCGTGGCCGCAGCCGCTGAAAAAACCAAGAAGACCGCCGAGAAGGACAAGACCGCCAAGCCGCGTAGTCCGATCCTGATCACCGCACTGGTGGCCGTACTGGCCGCCGCAGCCGCCGGTGGTGGCGTCTGGTTCTTCACCCAGTCCAAGCACGAAGAGAAGGCCGCGCAGGCGCCGAAGAAGACCACCACGCCCGCCCCCGCCCAGTACTTCGCGCTGGACCCGGCCTTCGTGGTCAACCTCAACGGCCCGGTCGACGGCCCGCGCTACCTGCAGCTGGAAGTGCAGCTGATGACCCGCGACCCGGCCGCGCTGGAGGCGATCAAGACCCACGCCCCGGCCATCCGGGCGCGCCTGCTGATGCTGTTCTCGCAGGTCAGCCCCGACCAGATCGCCGATATCGCCGGCAAGCAGAAGCTGCAGGCCGCCTCGCTCGCCGAAGTGCAGAAGGTGCTCAAGGCCGAGACCGGCAGCAACGGCGCCGATGATCTGCTGTTCACCAGCTTCGTGACCCAGTAAGGGCCCACCGATGAATGACCTGCTGTCCCAGGACGAGATCGATGCCCTGCTCCACGGCGTGGACAGTGGCGCGGTCGAGACCGATCCGGAACCGCCGTCAGGCGAGGCGCGTTCGTACGACTTCGCCAGCCAGGACCGCATCATCCGCGGTCGCATGCCGACCCTGGAAATGGTCCACGAGCGCTTCGCGCGCCTGTGGCGGATCGGCCTGTTCAACCTGATCCGCCGCTCGGCCGAGCTGTCGGTGCGCGGCATCGAGCTGATCAAGTTCAACGACTACATGCACTCGCTGTATGTGCCGACCAACCTGAACCTGATCCGCTTCAAGCCACTGCGCGGTACCGGCCTGATCGTGTTCGAGCCCACCCTGGTGTTCGCCATCGTCGACAACTTCTTCGGCGGCGACGGGCGCTACCCGACGCGCATCGAGGGCCGCGAGTTCACCGCCACCGAAATGCGGGTGATCCACCTGCTGCTGAAGCAGACCTTCGCCGACCTGCGCGAGGCCTGGGCACCGGTGATGGACGTCGACTTCGAGTACATCAACTCGGAGATCAACCCGCACTTCGCCAACATCGTGACCCCGCGCGAATACGTGGTGGTGTGCCGCCTGCACGTGGAACTGGACGGCGGCGGCGGCGACATCCACGTCACCCTGCCGTACTCGATGCTGGAGCCGATCCGCGAACTGCTCGACGCGGGCATCCAGAGCGACCGCAACGACCGCGACGAGAGCTGGGGCCAGACCCTGCGCGAGCAGCTCAACATCGCCGAGGTGACGCTGTCCAGCGTGCTGGCCAGCAAGCGCATGACCCTGCGCGACCTGACCCGGCTGAAGGTTGGTGATGTGCTGCCGATCGAGCTGAATCCGCAGGTGCCGCTGTGCGTGGAGAACATCCCGGTGTTCACCGGCGAGTTCGGCATCGCCAACGGCATGAACGCCGTGAAGATCACCGCTACCCATCCGCCGGGCACCCGTCCGCGCGTACCCGTCATCCAGGAAGACCCGCAATGAACGATATCGACGCCCTCGAACCGACCCCGGCCCAGTTCAGCAGCCTGCAGGCCGATGAGGCGAACGGTCCCGACCTGAACCTGGACGTGATCCTCGACGTGCCGGTGACCCTGTCGCTGGAAGTCGGTCGCGCCCGCCTGCCGATCCGCAACCTGCTGCAGCTCAACCAGGGCTCGGTGGTGGAACTGGAACGCGGCGCCGGCGAATCGCTGGATGTGTTCGTCAACGGCACCCTGATCGCCCACGGCGAAGTGGTGGTGATCAATGACCGCTTCGGCGTGCGCCTGACCGACGTGGTCAGCCCGAGCGAGCGGATCCGGAGACTGCGTTGAGCCTCCTGGCCTCCACCCTGCTGGCGGTCGGCAAGACCGCCGCGCCGATTGGCCCGCAGGTCGGCCAGCACGCGGCCGCCGCACCGAGCCTGTTCGGTGCGGTGCTGGCGCTGCTGGCGGTGCTGGCCCTGGTCATCGGCCTGGGCTGGCTGCTCAAGCGCCTGCCCGGCAGCGGCTTCCGCCCGGCCGAAGGCATGAAGCTGGTGGCCAGCCTGAGCGTCGGTGCCAAGGAACGCGTGGTGGTGGTGGAGGTCAACGGCCAGCAGCTGCTGCTGGGCGTGACCGCCGGTGGCATCAATACCCTGCACACCCTGCCCGAACCGCTGCCGCCGCCGGCACCGGTGCGCGTGCCGGATTTCAAGAACCTGCCGAATTTCGCCCAGCTGCTGCAGCAGCGGCTGCGCAAGGACCCCTGACATGCGTGTCACCCGTACCCGTGTTGCCACCCTGATGCCGTGGCTGCTGTTGCTTGCCCTGTGCCTGTTGCCGGCACTGGCGTTCGCCGCGCCCGGCGCGCCGACCACGCCGCTGCCGGACATCAACGTCGGCAAGATCGGCGGTGCGCCGGTCAGCCTGCCGCTGCAGACCCTGCTGCTGATGACGGCGATCACCCTGATCCCGTCGATGCTGCTGGTGCTGACCTCGTTCACCCGCATCATCATCGTGCTGGGCCTGCTGCGCCAGGCACTGGGCACCGGGCAGACGCCGTCCAACCAGGTGCTGCTGGGGCTGGCCCTGTTCCTCACCGCGATGGTGATGATGCCGACCTGGGACAAGGCCTGGAGTGCCGGCATGGCGCCCTACCTCAACGGCGAGATCGACTTCCAGACCGCGTGGACGCTGACCACCACGCCACTGCGTGGCTTCATGCTGGCGCAGATCCGCGAGACCGACCTGATGACCTTCGCCGGCATCGCCGGGCACGGTACCTATGCCAGCCCCGACGCGATCCCGTTCCCGGTGCTGGTGGCCTCGTTCGTCACCAGCGAGCTGAAGACCGCCTTCGAGATCGGCTTCCTGATCTTCATCCCGTTCGTGATCATCGACCTGGTCGTGGCCAGCGTGCTGATGTCGATGGGCATGATGATGCTGTCGCCGATGCTGGTGTCGGCCCCGTTCAAGATCCTGCTGTTCGTGCTGGTGGATGGCTGGGTGCTGACCGTGGGCACCTTGGCGGCAAGCTTCAATCCGGCCTGATATCCCTCGTAAAGCGCAGTCGAGCATGGCTCGACTCTACATAAGCAGATGGAACCCGAATGTCCCCCGAACTTGCCTTGACCGAACTGCGTGGCGGCCTGATCACCGTGTTGTGGGTGGCCGGCCCGCTGCTGCTTACCGTGCTGGTGGTGGGCGTGGTGGTCGGTGTCGTGCAGGCCGCGACCCAGTTGAACGAACCGACCATCGCCTTCGTCGCCAAGGCGGCGGCACTGACAGCCGTGCTGTTCGCACTGGGCAGCCTGCTGATCGGCCACCTGGTTGAATTCACCACGCTGCTGTTCCAGCGCATTCCGCACCTGATCGGCTAGGACGCGCAACTCGATGGATGCCGCTACCCAGATGGCCGCCGACGGCCTGCAGGCCTTCGGCATGATCGGCACCGTGCTGTGGACCATGCTGCGCATCGGTGCGGTGGCCATGGCGATGCCGATGGTTGGAACCCGCGCAGTACCGGCGCGGGTCCGCGTGGTGCTGGCCGGCACCCTGGCCATCGCGCTGGCGCCACTGTTGCCGCCCGTACCCGAGTGGACCGGCTTCGATGCCGCCACCGTGCTGACCATCGCCCGTGAACTGGCGATCGGCGTGGCCATCGGCTTCCTGCTGCGGCTGGTGTTCGAGGCCGGCGCGATGGCCGGCGAACTGATCGCCCAGGGCACCGGCCTGGCCTTCGCGCAGATGAGCGACCCATTGCGCGGCGGCACCTCGGGCGTGATCGGCCAGTGGTTCTACCTGCTGTTCGGCCTGCTGTTCTTCACTGCCAACGGCCACCTGGCCTTGATCTCGCTGGTGGTGGACAGCTACCGGGCGCTGCCGATCGGCGCTCCGCTGCCGGACCCGCACGCGTTCTTCAGCATCGCCCCGACCTTCCTGCTGACCGTGCTGCGCGGCGCGCTGACCCTGGCGATTCCGCTGACAGTGGCAATGCTGGCGGTGAACCTGGCCTTCGGCGTGCTGGCCCGCGCCGCGCCGGCGCTGAACCCGATCCAGCTCGGCCTGCCGGTCTCGCTGCTGCTGGGCCTGTTCCTGCTGGCCCTGCTGGCCGGGGAAATGGGCCCGCCGGTACAGCGCCTGTTCGACGCCGCCTTCCAGGCTGCGGACGCGGTCACACGCTGACCCGATCATCACGTTTTGCCGCTTGCCCTTCCCCCGGGTCTGCGCGTTAGAGTGAATGCGTGGCGTCCAGGGGGGACGCCACGATCGGCCGGCGCTCCGCGCCAGCCCGCCTCATGCATGCCCCACCGTGGTTTCCGTCGACAGGCAGGTCCGGGAGACTGACGAATGCTGGTAGGCACGTACAACCCGTGGCTGGTGGCGATCTCGTTGCTGGTTGCCGTGATGGCCTCGTACACCGCGCTGGCGATGGCCGGGCGCACGGTCACCGCTCCCGGCAAGGGCGCGGCCTGGTGGTGGCGGCTCGGCGGCGGCTTCGCCATGGGCCTGGGCATCTGGTCGATGCACTTCATCGGCATGCTGGCCTTCAACCTGCCCATTCCGCTCGGCTACGACCTGCCGATCACCCTGCTTTCGCTCGCTCTGGCCATTGCCTCGTCAGTGTTCGCGCTGTGGCTGGTCTCGCTGCGCACCCTGCCGCATCCGCGGCTGGCCGGTGGTGCGCTGCTGATGGGCACCGGCATTGCTGGCATGCATTACGTTGGCATGGCCGCCATGCGCATGCGCCCGGGCATCGAATACGACCCCGGTTGGCTGCTGTTCTCGCTGATGGTGGCGGTCGCCGCCTCGTGGACCGCGCTGTACGTGGCATTCCGCCTGCGCGCGCAGCGCACGCGGGTGGGTGATCGGCTGGCCGCGGCCGGCCTGCTCGGGCTGGCCATCGTCGGCATGCACTACACCGGCATGGCCGCCGCACGCTTCCCGGAAGGCAGCATCTGCGGCGCGGCGGTGGGCGACGGGCTGCAGAGCGAATGGTTGGCGATGCTGGTGGTGGTGCTGACCGTGGCCATCCTGGCCGTCGTGCTGGTGGTGTCGTGGCTGGATCAGCGCGTGGAAGCGCAGCTGCTGCGCCTGCGCAATTCACTGCTGAGCACCTCGCTGACCGACGCCCAGCAGGAACTGACCCAGGCCGCGCTGCACGACCCCCTGACCCGCCTGCCCAACCGCCTGCTGCTGCAACGGCGCATCGTGCAGGCGCTGGCCGAGGCGGAACAGGGCGGCAACCGCTTCGCGGTGATGTTCATGGACCTGGACGGGTTCAAGCAGGTCAACGATGCCTATGGCCACCAGGCCGGTGATGCCCTGCTGGTGGCGGTGGCGGAGCGAACGCGCCAGCTGTTGCGGCCGCACGACATGCTGGCACGGCTGGGCGGCGATGAATTCGTGCTGGTGGTGCGCATCGAGCACGACGAGGACCTGCCGACCCTGGCCCGTCGCATCCTGCAGGCGGTGGGCAGCGGCCCGCTGCTGCCCGACAACGAACTGCAGGTGACAGCCAGCATCGGCGTGGCGATCTGCCCCGACCACGCCGCCAGCGAGCGCCAGCTGATGGCCTTCGCCGATGCGGCGATGTACCAGGCCAAGGAATCCGGGCGCAACGCCTTCGTGCTGTTCGCCGACTGGATGAACGACAGCGCCGAGCAGCAGTTCCGCCTGCTGGCCGACCTGCGCCGGGCGATCGGCAGCGATCAGCTGTTCCTGAACTACCAGCCGAAGATCCGCGTGGCCACGCAGAAGGTGGCCGGCGCCGAGGCGCTGATCCGCTGGCGCCATCCCGAGCATGGCCTGATTCCGCCGGATCGCTTCATCCGCCTGGCCGAACGCAGCGGCGCGATCAACGACATCGGCCGGTGGGCGCTGGACCAGGCCTGCCAGCAGCTGCGGCGCTGGCACGACGCCGGCCACGAAGGCTGGTCGATGTCGGTGAACCTGTCGCCGGTACAGTTCAGTTCGCCGCATCTGCTGCAGGACGTGCGCACGGTGATCGAACGCCACGCCATCGCGCCACGCCATCTGGTGCTGGAGATCACCGAGAGCACCGTGATGCGTGATACCGACACCAGCCTGCGCCTGCTGCAGGCGTTGTCGGCGCTCGGCGTCGGCATTTCCATCGACGACTTCGGCACCGGCTATTCCAGCCTGCTGTACCTGAAGCGGCTGCCGGCCACCGTGATCAAGATCGACCACGCCTTCGTGCGCGACCTGGAGCACAGCGCCGAGGACGTGGTGATCGTCTCGGCGATCGTGGCGCTGGGCCACGCGCTGGACATGGACATCGTGGCCGAAGGCGTGGAGACCGCGGCACAGCGCGCCTACCTGGAACGATTGGGCTGCGACTACCTGCAGGGCTACCTGCTGGGCCGCCCGGTGGATGCGGCGCGCTTCATGCAGCTGCATGACCTGCCCCGGCCGCGGGTGGAACTGGCGCAGAGCCCACCGACCCAGCACCCACCCGGGTAACTCCGGGCTGCGCGCCTGCGGGGTACGGCCTGGTGCTGCCCGCACCTGCCCTGGCAGGTGCCCATCCTGGTTGGCACCTGAACCCGTCACGGAACAGTTCTTGCACGCACCCCGGCATCCCCTGCCGCAGTGCCCGTGATGTCCGAGAACGAATCCGCCGGCGAAAAGACCGAACAACCCACCGAAAAGCGCCTGCGCGACGCCCGTGAACAGGGCAACCTGCCGCGCTCGCGCGAACTCGGCACGGCCGCCGTGTTCGGCGCCGGCGTGCTGGCGGTGATGGCCATGAGCGGCTCGATCGGCCGCGGCGCGACTGCCTGGATGAAGCATGCGCTCAGCCCGGAACAGAGCCTGCGGCAGAACCCCAAGGCACTGTTCGGCCACTTCGGCGACCTGCTGCTGCAGTTCATGCTGGTGATCGCGCCGCTGGTGCTGGTCTGCCTGCTGGCCAGCTTCGTTGCACCGCTGGTGATGGGCGGCCTGCGCTGGTCGCAGAAGGCATTGCTGCCCGACATCAACCGGCTGAACCCGATGAGCGGGCTCAAGCGCCTGTATGGCCCGGAGGCCATCGCCGAGTTCACCAAATCGCTGCTGCGCGTGGCCTTTGTCGGCGTGGCCGCCGGGCTGGTGGTGTGGACCGGCTTCGACACCCTGCGCGGGCTGATCCACCACCCGTTGGAGACTGCCATCACCGACGGCCTGGGCTTCACCCTGCGGCTGCTGCTGGCCACCGCCGGCGCGATGCTGGTACTGGCCGCCATCGATGCCCCGTACCAGCGCTGGAACTGGATGCGCAAGCTGAAGATGACCCGTGAAGAGCTGCGCCGGGAAATGAAGGAAAGCGAGGGCAGCCCGGAAGTGAAGGGGCGCATCCGCCAGCTGCAGCAACAGATGGCCAACCGCCGGATGATGGAAGCGGTCCCCACCGCCGACGTGGTGGTGGTCAACCCGACCCACTACGCGGTGGCCCTGAAGTACGAAGGCGGCGCCATGAACGCCCCCACCGTGGTCGCCCTGGGCGTGGACGAGACCGCCCTGCGCATCCGTGAAGTGGCCGACGGCAACAAGGTCGCGATTGTCTCTGCCCCGCCTTTGGCACGCGCCTTGTATCGGGAAGGCCAACTCGGAAAGGAAATCCCCGTGAGACTGTATTCGGCCGTCGCCCAGGTCCTGTCCTACGTCTACCAGCTGCGCTCCTGGCGCACTGGGCCGATGCCGGACGCCCCGCACATCCAGGTGGATGAATTCGGCAAGGGAGGCCGCCCGTGAGCGCCCAGCCCTCCTCCGGCTTCAACACCCGCCGCGCCCTGGAAATGATCCGCCAGGGACTTGGCGCGCCGCTGATCGTGCTGGCCCTGCTGGCCATGGTCGTGGTGCCGCTGGCCGCGCCGGTGCTCGATGCACTGTTCACCTTCAACATCGCCATCTCGCTGATGGTGCTGCTGGCGGTGGTCTACGTGAAGCGCCCGCTGGACTTCACCATCTTCCCGATCGTGCTGCTGATCACCACCATGCTGCGGCTGGCGCTGAACGTGGCCTCCACCCGCGTGATCCTGCTCAACGGCCAGAACGGCCATGACGCCGCGGGCAAGGTCATCGCCGCGTTCGGCGAGTTCGTGATCGGCGGCAACTACGCGGTCGGCATCGTGGTGTTCGCGATCCTGACCATCATCAACTTCGTGGTCATCACCAAGGGCGCCGGCCGCGTCTCGGAAGTGACCGCGCGCTTCATCCTGGACGCGATGCCCGGCAAGCAGATGGCCATCGACGCCGACCTCAACGCCGGATTGCTGACGCGTGAAGAGGCCAAGGCGCGCCGCGAGGAAGTCCGCGAGGAAGCGGACTTCTACGGCGCGATGGACGGTGCCAGCAAGTTCATCCGCGGCGATGCCATCGCCGGCATCCTGATCCTGTTCATCAACATGCTCGGCGGCCTGGCCGTGGGCGTGATGCAGCACGGCATGCCGTTCGGCCAGGCGGCCGCCACCTATACCCTGCTGTCGATCGGTGACGGCCTGGTGGCGCAGCTGCCGGCGCTGCTGGTGTCCAGTGCGGTGGCGATGCTGGTCACCCGCGCCTCGCGTTCGCAGGACATGGCCCAGGCCATGACCGGCCAGGTGTTCGGCCAGTACCGCGCGCTGGCGATCACCGCCGGCATCCTCGGCCTGGTCGGGCTGGTGCCGGGCATGCCCAACGTCGCTTTCCTGACGCTGGCGGCGATCCTCGGCTTCATCGCCTGGAAGCTGTACCGCAAGGAGAAGGCACCGGCAGCCAATGCGGCGGCCGCGGGCGGCGACGCGGCCGCGCTCAATGCACTGGGCCGCCCGGCCGCACCGGCACCGACCGCCGAACTGAGCTGGGACGAGCTGCGCCCGGTCGATCCGCTGGGCCTGGAAGTGGGCTACCGGCTGATCCCGCTGGTGGATGCCAACCAGGGCGGCGAGCTGATGGCGCGGATCAAGGGCGTGCGCCGCAAGCTGACCCAGGACGTCGGCTTCCTGATCCCCTCGGTACACATCCGCGACAACCTGGAACTGCCGGCCAACGGCTACCGCGTGCTGGTGCATGGCGTGCCGGTGGCCACCGCCGAGATCCATCCCGACCGCGAGCTGGCACTGGACCCGGGCAGCGCGCTGGGGGCACTGGAAGGCATCGCCGGCAAGGACCCCGCGTTCGGCCTGGATGCCACCTGGATCCAGCCGCACCAGCGTGCCCAGGCCGAAACGCTGGGCTACACGGTGGTCGATCCGGCCACGGTGGTCGCCACCCATCTGTCGCACCTGATCCGCGAGCACGCGCCGGAACTGCTCGGCCACGAGGAGGTGCAGCACCTGCTGGCCAACCTGGCCAAGAGCGCGCCCAAGCTCGTCGAAGATCTGACGCCGAAGGCGCTGCCGCTGTCGGCGGTGGTGCGCGTGCTGCAGAACCTGCTGGTGGAACGCATTCCGATCCGCCAGCTGCGCAAGATCGCCGAAGCGCTGGTCGAGCATGCGCCCAGCAGCCAGGACCCGGCCGTGCTGACCGCCGCGGTGCGCACTGCGCTGGGCCGCTTCATCGTGCAGGAGATCGCCGGAATGTCGGCGGAGCTGCCGGTGTTCACCCTCAACCCGCAATTGGAACGTGTCTTGCAGGAGTCCACGCAGGGCAACGGCGCCGCGCTGGAACCCGGACTCGCTGAGCGACTGCACCAGAGCCTGGCCGAATGTGTCAGCAAGCAGGAAGCCCGCAACGAGCCCGCGGTCGTGCTGGTACCCGGCCCGGTGCGCGCCGCGCTGGCCCGCCTGGTCCGCCACAGCGTTCCGTCGCTGTCGGTCCTGGCCTACAGCGAGGTGCCGGAAGACAAGCGCCTGAAGCTGGTCGGAACGATCAGCTGACGCCGCCCTTCGATGCGCCAGAAAACAGACACCACCTTCGAACCAACGCAACAGACAGACACCAAGGGGAACCCGCACCGTGCAGACCACCGACCACCCGAGTTCCCCGACCGCCACTCCGCCGTCTTCGTCCCGTGACCACAGCATGAAAATCAAACGATTCGTCGCCGCCGACATGCGCTCGGCCATGAACCTGGTGCGCAAGGAACATGGTCCTGACGCCGTGATCCTGTCCAACCGCCGGATCGAGGAAGGCATCGAGATCGTCGCCGCCGCCAACTACGACGAGAGCGCCGTGCAGCGTGCACTGGAAGCCTCGCGCCGCGACGTGGCCCCGCCGCCGGCGCCCAAGCCGCGTACCGCCGCCGATGCGGTGATCGCCGCCGTCACCCGCCGCCGCAGCAGCACCCCGGCACCGGAACCGGTGGCCGCCACCACCTCGGCCGTCGCTGCCCTCGCCCGTGCGGCCGTCGGCGCCACCGGCCGCACCCTGGACAGCGCCGACGAAATCGTGCCGACCCGCGGCAGCACCGGCTTCGCCGCCACGCTGGCACGCGCCGCCGTCAACGAACCGGCGCTGCCGGAACAGATCTTCGCCCCGTTCGCAGAAGCCATCGTCGCGCCGGCCCCCGCCGCCGCCGCACCGGCCAACCGCGCCCGCTTCCCGATCGACCCGCCGCACCAGGCGCATCACGAAAGCCCAACGCCGGCCGTACAGCCGCCGCCGCTGCCGACCGCTGCCGTGGCCGACGTGCAGCCCGGCATCGCCGCCAGCGAACCGACAACGGCGGACGCCAACGACGAAGCCAGCCCGGCCCCGGTGCTGGCCCCGGCCCCGACGCTGACGGTGGTCGCCCAGGACGATGCCGAGATCCGCCAGCTGCGTCACGAAGTGGCCGGCATGCGCCAGGTGATCGAGCGCGAGATGAACCGCTTCACCGACGAGCGCCTGCGCGGCTGCCCGGTACGCGCCACCGCGCTGGACCTGATGGACGAATACGGCTTCGACGCCGGCCTGGCCCGCGACGTGGCCATGCAGATCCCGCTGGAGACCGAAGCGCACCGTGGCCGCGGCCTGATGCTGGGGCTGATCTCGCGCAAGCTGCCGATCGCTCCGGTCGACCCGCTGGAAGAAGGCGGCGTGATCGCCCTGGTCGGCCCGACCGGCGCCGGCAAGACCACCACCATCGCCAAGCTGGCCTCGCGCTTCGCCGAGAAGCACGCCCCGCGTGACGTCGCCCTGGTGACCACCGACACCACCCGCATCGGCGCCCGCGAGCAGTTGTACGGCTACGGCCGCCAGCTCGGCATCGCCGTGCACGAGGCCAACAGCGGCACCGACCTGGACCAGCTGCTGGAACGCCTGAAGGACTACAAGCTGGTGCTGATCGACACCGCAGGCCTGGGCCCGCGCGACCGTGCACTGGCCGCCCAGCTGCAGTGGCTGCGCGCCGCCCGCCAGGTCCGCACCCTGCTGGTGCTGCCAGCCAACACCAGCTTCGGCGACATGGACGAGGTGGTCCGGCGCTTCGGCGCCGCCAACCTGCAGGGGCTGGTACTGAGCAAGCTGGACGAGACCGGCCGCTTCGGCAACGCCCTGTCGGTGGCCGTCGACCACGCCCTGCCGATCACCTGGGTGACCGATGGCCAGGACGTTCCGGAGGACCTGCACCGGGCCAGCGCAGCCAATCTTGTACTTCGCCTTGAAGATTTGCGCCGAGCGGCCGATATGCCCTGCAACCCGGAGTTGAACCATGCCGTCGCGTGAGTACGCCAAGCTGACCAAGACCTTCCCGCTGTCGGCCACCCGCAGCGAGCCGCTCGGCCCTGTGCGCACCATTGCCGTCACCGGCGGCAAGGGCGGCGTGGGCAAGACCAACGTCTCGGCCAACCTGGCCGTGGCACTGGCCGGCATGGGCAAACGCACGCTGCTGCTGGACGCCGACCTCGGCCTGGCCAACATCGACGTGATCCTGGGGCTGAACCCCACCTTCACGCTGGCCGACCTGGTCGCCGGCCGCTGCTCGCTGGAAGACGTCATCGTCGAAGGCCCGAACGGCGTGCTGGTGGTCCCGGCCGCGTCCGGCCGCCGCCACATGGCCGAGCTGGCCCCGGCCGAGCATGTCGGCCTGGTCAACGTGTTCTCCGAACTGGAACGCGAGCTGGACATCATGGTGGTGGACACCGCCGCCGGCATCACCGACGGCGTGCTGACCTTCTGCCAGGCCGCGCAGGACACCGTGGTGGTGGTCTGCGACGAGCCGGCCTCGATCACCGACGCCTACGCACTGATCAAGGTGCTGTCGCGCGAACGCGGCGTGGACCGCATCCAGGTGGTGGCCAACATGGTGCGCGACCCCAACGAAGGCCGCGTGCTGTACGAGAAGCTGACCCGCGTCTGCGAGAAATTCCTCGCCGATGTCTCGCTGAACTACCTGGGCTGCGTGCCGCAGGATGACTGGCTGCGCCTGTCGGTGCAGCGCCAGCAGCCGGTGGTGAAGGCCTACCCGTCCAGCCCGGCGGCGCTGGCGATCACCGAGATCGCCCGCCGCACCGCACGCTGGCAGGCGCCGACCGAACCGCGCGGCGGCGTCGAGTTCTTCCTCGAACGCATCCTCAAGCAACGTGGGGTGGCGGCATGAAAGGCGCAGCCCAGTACCGGGAGGTCCAGCGCTCGGCCGCCAACGAGGTGATCGCCCAGCACTCGGACCTGGTGCGGCGCATCGCCCACCACCTTGCCGCGCGCCTGCCGGCCAGCGTCGAAGTCGACGACCTGATCCAGGCCGGCATGATGGGCCTGATCGAAGCCTCGCGCAGCTACGACGCCGACCAGGGCGCCTCGTTCGAGACCTATGCCTCGATCCGCATCCGCGGTTCGATGATCGATGAGATCCGGCGGGGCGACTGGGTGCCGCGCTCGGTGCACCGCCGCGCCCGCGACGCCGCCGCCACCATCCGCCGGCTCGAACAGAGCAGTGGCCGTGCCGCCAGCGCCACCGAAGTGGCGGCCGCAATGGAGATGCCGCTGCCCGAGTACCTGCGGCTGATGGAAGATGCCGCACGCGGCCAGGTGCTGAGCCTGGAGTCGCGCATCGAGGACCAGGGCGAGCTGGACACCGTAGCGCAGGGCGGCCCGACCCCCCAGCAGGTGCTGGAGCGCGGCGAGTTCGGCCGCGAGCTGGGCAAGGCCATCGGCCATCTGCCCGAGCGCGAACAGCTGGTGCTCTCGCTCTATTACGAGCAGGAACTGAACCTGAAGGAGATCGGCGCGGTGCTCGGCGTGAGCGAGTCGCGGGTCTGCCAGATCCACGGCCAGGCCGTGCTGCGGCTGCGTGGCCGGCTGAAAATCTTCGAGGCGGCGGACGCCGGCCTGGAAGAATGAACATCCCCGAGGCGGCTGCCCCCGGCCGCCCGGAATGAACAACAAAGGAACTCTGCTTTGAACAAGAACATGCGCATCCTGATCGTCGACGACTTCTCGACCATGCGTCGAATCGTCAAGAACCTGCTGGGCGATCTGGGCTTCACCAATACCGCCGAAGCCGAGGACGGGCATGCTGCGCTGTCGCTGCTGCAGAGCCAGCCGTTCGATTTCGTGGTCACCGACTGGAACATGCCGGTGATGACCGGCATCGAGCTGCTCAAGGCGATCCGTGCCGATGCCAAGCTGAAGACCCTGCCGGTGCTGATGGTCACCGCCGAAGCCAAGCGCGAGCAGATCATCGAAGCCGCCCAGAGCGGCGTGAACGGCTACATCATCAAGCCGTTCACCGCGCAGACCCTGGAAGAAAAGCTGGGCAAGATCTTCGAACGCCTGGCGGCCAGCGCCTGATGGACACCACGGTCGACAAGAACGCCCTCGCCCTGCGCCTGCAGGAAGCCCTGGACGCACTGGAGTCCGGTGACGAGGCCGCCTGGCGGCAGCGCATCGACGGACTGGTCGCGCTGCGCACGCAGCCGATGATGAGCGGCCTTTCGCGGCTGGCCCGCGAACTGGGACAGGCGCTGGGTGAACTGCCGACCGTACCCAGCGAAGCCGGTGAGCTGGATGACGCCTGCGCGCGCCTGGACCACGTGGTGGCAATGACCGAACAGGCCACGCACCGCACCCTCGACCTGGCCGAGGAATGCCGCAGCCTGACCGAACAACTACGCGCCGAAGGCCTGCAGCCGGGCCAGGACGCGCAGCTTGAGCGCATCCGCCACAACCTCACCGAGATCGCCCTGACCCAGAGCTACCAGGACCTGACCGGGCAGATCATCCGTCGCGTGGTCGGCATCGTTCGCCGCGTGCACGAAGGCTTCGGCGCGCTCGGCCTGCCGCCGGAACAGCATCGCACCGACCCGGAACTGGCCGGGCCGGCACTGAAGGGACTGGACCGCCACGCGGTCTCGCAGAACGACGCCGACGACCTGTTGTCGGATCTGGGGCTGTAAGCATGAGCGCGGTATCCGACGACATCACTGCCGATTTCATCATCGAGGCCCAGGAAATCCTGGATCGGCTGGGCGAACAGCTGGTGTCGCTGGAGCAGGCACCGCAGGACAGCGAGCAGCTCAATGCGGTGTTCCGCGGCTACCACACGCTCAAGGGCGGCGCCGGCTTCCTCGGCGTCACCGCCATGGTCGAGCTGTGCCACGCTGCCGAAGAAGCCCTCGGCATCGCGCGCGCTGGCCAGGCCGTGTTGCAGGCCCATCACTTCGACGCGGCCCAGCAATCGCTGGATTACCTGCAGTCGATGCTCGATGCAGTGTCTTCCGGCACCGAACCGGGCTACGCCCCGCCGGAGCTGATCGCACAATTCGACATGCACGGCGGCGGAACCGTGGCCCCCACCGCCTCGGCACCCGCTGCCGGCGGCGGCGACCTGATCACCGAAGACGAATTCGAGGCCCTGCTCGACCAGCTGCACGGCGGCAACGCGCCCACTGCGGTGGCGCCAGCGAAGAAAGCCGACGACGGCCTGATCAGCGAGGACGAGTTCGAAGCCCTGCTCGACCAGCTGCACGGTGGTGCGGCCCCCGGCAGCAAAGCGGTCGCCGCCGCACCGATTGCTCCGCCGCCGGCACCCCGCCCTGCTGCGCCCACCCCGCCCGCCAAGCCGGCCGCCAAGCCGCTGGCCGAGGCCGAGCACACCGTGCGCGTGGACACCAAGCGCCTGGATGCGATCGTCAACCTGATCGGCGAACTGGTGCTGTCACGCAACCGGCTGAAGACGCTGCGCGCACGCCTGCGCGACGAAGAGCTGGACCGCGCGGTCTCCACCCTGGACATCGCCACGGCCCGCCTGCAGTCGGCAGTGATGCGTACCCGCATGCAGCCGGTCGGCAAGGTGTTCTCGCGTTTCCCCAAGGTGGCCCGCGATGTCGCCCGCTCGCTGAAGAAGGAAGTGGACCTGGAGCTGATCGGCGCCGAGACCGAGCTCGACCGCAACCTGGTCGAGGCCCTGGCCGACCCGCTGGTGCACCTGGTCCGCAACGCCATCGACCATGGCGTGGAAATGCCCGACCTGCGCGAAGCGCAGGGCAAGCCGCGGATGGGCCATGTGCGGCTGTCGGCCCAGCAGGAAGGCGACTATGTCAGCATCGAGGTGCAGGACGATGGCGCCGGCATCGATCCGGAAAAGCTGCGTGCGAAGGCACGCGAGAAGGGCCTGATCGATCCGGAAGCCGCCGCCCGCCTGAGCAGTGAGGAATGCCTGCACCTGGTGTTCCTGCCCGGCTTCTCGACCAAGCAGCAGGTCACCGATATCTCCGGCCGTGGCGTCGGCATGGACGTGGTGCAGTCGCGCATCCGCGAACTGAGCGGCCAGATCCAGATCCAGTCGGAACTGGGCCGTGGCAGCCGCTTCCTGATCCGCGTGCCGCTGACCCTGGCGATCCTGCCGACCCTGCTGGTGCAGGCCGGCGAGGACGTCTACGCGCTGCCGCTGGCGCGCGTGATGGAAGTGCTGCATGCGCCGCGCACCTCGCTGGGCTGGTTCGATGGCCGTGCCGTGCTCGACCGGCGCTCGCATACCCTGCCGCTGGTCGATCTGCGCCAGTGGCTGGATGTGACGCCGGCCGCCTCGACCCTGCTGACCATCGTGGTACTGCAGGCTGGCGAGGCCCGCTTCGGCCTGGTCGTGGACCAGGTGCGCGGGCGCGAGGAAGTGGTGATCAAGCCGCTGCCCAAAGCCCTGCGCGGCCTGCGCGGTTACGCCGGTGCAACCTTGATCGGCGATGGTCGCATGGCGCTGATCCTGGATGTGGATGGCCTGCGATGAACCCCGCCGGGCCCTGCCCGGCGGCCCGAAAACTGTGACTACCGTCTGTACGCGATCTCCCGGTGTCTCAAGTCCCATTCATACACGCCGATACCGGAACCATGGATAGACTCAGCCTCATTGGACTCTTTCTCGCCCTGGCCTCGCTGGTCGGTGGCAGCATCCTCAAGGGCGCCGGCCTGGCGTCGTTGTGGTCGCCTGCGGCGTTCGTGATCGTCATCGTCGGCACCATCGCCGCGATCCTGCTGCACACCTCGCCGGCAGTGTTCAAGCACGCGTTCAAGATCGTGCGCTGGGTCGTGCGTCCGCCGCACAGCGACCGCCGCGAGCTGATCCAGCAGATCGTCGAGTGGAGCAACATCGCCCGCCGCCAGGGCCTGCTGGGCCTGGAATCGCAGGTGGAAGCACAGCAGGACCCGTTCCTGCGCAAGGGCCTGCAGCTGCTGGTGGACGGCGTCGAACCGGAGTCGATGCGGCACATGCTGGAAATCGAACTGGGCAGCCAGGAACACCAGGACCAGGCCGGCGCCAAGGTGTTCGAGGCGATGGGCATCTATGCGCCGACGCTCGGCATCATCGGTGCCGTGCTGGGCCTGATCGCGGTGATGAAGAACCTGGCCGATCCGAGCAAGCTCGGCCACGGCATCGCCGCCGCGTTCACCGCCACCATCTACGGCATCGCCTCGGCCAACCTGCTGTTCCTGCCGATCGCCGCCAAGCTCAAGAGTGTGATCTCGCACAACACCCGCGACCGCGAAATGGTCATCGAAGGCCTGATCTCGATCGCACAGGGCGAGAACCCGCGCAACATCGAAACCAACCTCTCCGGCTTCCTGCACTGACATGGCCCGCCGCAAGCACCACGAAGAGCACGCCAACCATGAAGCATGGGCGATCCCCTATGCCGACCTGATGACGCTGCTGCTCGCCTTCTTCGTGGTCATGTATGCGATTTCCTCGGTCAACGAGGGCAAGTACCGGATCATGGCCGATGCGCTCACCGATGCCTTCGGCGGTGCGCCGCGCACCATCAACCCGGTGCAGGTCGGCAACAAGCAGGTGCAGGGCGGCGGCTGGGACAGCCCGTCGGTGATCAAGTCCGGCACCAAGATCGGTCCATCCGCACCCGCCCCGTCGCATGACCCGACGCTGCTGCCATCGATGGCCTCGCAGATGCGCATGCCGGTATCGGTGCACAACCAGGAACAGATCGCGCGCGCCGAGCGCCAGCTCAACAGCATCGCCGACCGCCTGACCGCCGCGCTGGCGCCACTGATCGACCGCGGCATGATCAGCGTGCGCCGCACCGAACTGTGGATCGAGGTCGAGATCAACAGTGACATCCTGTTCCCCACCGGCTCGGCCGCGCTGGACGTGCACGCACGGCAGACCCTGGCCAGCCTGGCCGACGTGCTGCGCGATGTGCCCAACAGCGTGCGCGTGGAAGGCCACACCGACAACGTGCCGATCGCCACCGCCACCTTCCCGTCCAACTGGGAACTGTCGGCCGGGCGCGCGGCCAGCGTGGTGCACCTGTTCGCCGACCAGGGCGTGCAGCCGTCACGACTGGCGATGGTCGGCTACGGCCAGTTCCGCCCGCGCGAAGAGAACGACAGCGCGCAGGGCCGCAACCGCAACCGCCGGGTGATGGTCATCATCCTGGCAGACACCTCGCACTCGGTCGATCCGCTCGGGCAGCGCCTGAACGCTGCCACCGGCGCCGTCGACAACAGCGCCACCGAACAAGCCGCCGCAACTCCGGCTACCGCCCCCACCTCCCCCATCGCACCGGTGAAGTTGCCGCCGGTGCCGGCTGGCAGCCGCGTCGGCGCCGCCGTTCCCCCGGCAATGAAGGAGTAAACCGATGCGCATCTGGGCAGTCGCCAACCAGAAGGGCGGAGTCGGCAAGACCACCACCACCCTCGCCCTCGGCCGCGGCCTGGCCGCGCTCGGCCACCGCGTGCTGCTGATCGACCTCGATCCGCATGCCTCGCTCAGCCGCGCCTTCGGCGTGCCGGTGGATCCGCCGCCGGCCGGCGTGCTGGAACTGTTCGGCGCACCACCGGCCGACCTGTCCAACCTGTGCCATGCCAGCAGCATCCACGGCCTGGACTACGTCTGCGCGCAGTCGGCACTGGCCACGCTGGAGCGTCGCAGCGCCAACCAGCCCGGCCTCGGACTGGCCCTGCAGAATGCACTGGCGCGCCACCAGGCCCAGCACGACTACATCCTGCTGGACTGCGCGCCGACCCTCGGCCTGCTGATGATCAATGCGCTGGCGGCTGCCGATCGCCTGATCATCCCGACCCAGGCCGAACCGCTGGCCCTGCACGGCCTGGATGGCATGGTCCGCACCGGCGAGATGGTCGAGCGCTCGCGCCGCCGTCCGCTGCCGATCTCGATCCTGCCCACCCTGTTCGACCGCCGTACCCGCGCCGGCAACGAGTCGCTGCGCACCATGCAGGACCGTCATGGTGCGCGCGTATGGGAAGACGCGATTCCGATCGACACGCGCATCAGCAATGCCGCCGGCCTCACCCTGCCCAGCGTCGGTGAGGACTACCCGGGCCGCGGCCTGGCCGCGTATCGCCGCGCCCTGAACTGGATTCTCGGCGAGGACGCACGCGCCCTGGAGCAGGCCGCATGAACAGCACCGGCGTACTGGACGACTACCTGGACGAACTGCTGGGCGAAGCCATTGTCGCCGCACCGCCCGCTGCGCCGCCAGCAAGCGCTGGGCCGAGCGAAGCGGCCACCGAGCGCGAGCCGACCTGGGATGACCTGCCGGCCGAAGTGATCTACGAAACCGAAAGTGCGACCACTGCCCCGTGCACCGACAACGCCGCGCTCGAGGCCGCGTTCGAGGCGGTGGCGACGATCGAGCGCGAGCCGACCTGGGACGACCTGCCGGCTGAAGTGATCTACGAAACCGACACCGTGGCCGCTGCCCCGGCCGCGGACGACGCAGCGCTGGAGGCCGCATTCGAGGCCGCCGCAACGCCGGCCGCCACCGAAGGCGAACCGACCTGGGATGACCTGCCAGACGAGGTGCTGCACGAGACGGCCCCGGCGCCCGCCACCGCAGGCACCGGTCCGGAACCCACCTGGGACGACCTTCCGGACGAAGTGATCTACGAGACCGATACGGCTGACAGCCATCGCCTCGCCCATACCGACAGCCCAGGCCTGCAGGCGGCATTCGAAGCCGCCGCGGGCGGCGAAGACGTCGCCACGCCGGCGCCGGCCGTGGTTGCCGCGCCGGTACCACCGGCAGCACCGCGGGCAGCCGCTGCACCCGCCGCACGCACCGCAGCCGTATCGCCACCGCGGGTCGCCGTGGATGCCCCCGCAGCCAGCCGCCCCAGCAGCTGGCAGGAACTGCAGGCACAGGCACACAACCCGGCCAGCAGCCCGCACCCACAGAACCGCCGCGCCGGCGAGCGCACCTCGCGCTGGCTGCGCCTGCGCTGCGGCACCCAGGCCTATGCGCTGGAGCTGCTGAAGGTGCAGGAAGTGGTGCTGCCGGTGCCGCTGCTGCCGTTGCGCGGCACCGCACCGGCCATGCTCGGCATCATGAACCTGCGCGGCCAGGTGGTGCCGGTGATGGACCTCGGCCTGCACCTCGGTGCCGCCGCCGCCGAGGACGACGCGCAGACCCGCATCGTGGTGCTGGAGGAAGACGGCGAGACCATCGGCCTGCGCGTGTCGGCAGTGGAAGACGTCGCCAACCTCACCGACTCGCAGATCGAGCCGCCCGATACCGCGCGCATCTGCCAGATCTCCAACGATCTGTTCCGCGGCGTGGCCCGGGTCAGCCAGCGCCCGATGATCCTGCTCGACGCCACGCAACTGTTGAGCTGAGTCGGCGCATCGCGCCGATTCTTCTAAAGAACCCCGCCGGGGTGCCGTTATGGATCACGGAACCGTTTGTCCGGAGCAACGATGAGCACTGTCGAACTGGGTGAGGATCTCGGCATCGAGAGCAGCACCGAGCTCAAGAACCGCCTCGCCCCGCTGGTGGCGCAGGCCGGCGAGCTGACCCTGGATGCAAGCCAGGTCGCCCGCATCCACACCGCCGCCATACAGGTGCTGTGTGCATTCGTGCAGGCCCGCCGCGAGGCAGGCCTGGGCACCGGCTTCCACGGTTGCACCGCAACCTTCCGTGACGCCGCGCGCCTGCTGGGCGTCACCCAGGCCCTGGGCCTGGACGCAACCCATGACAACCTGAAATCTGTGGAGAACGCTGCATGAGCGCACGTATCTTGGTGGTGGACGATTCGGCGTCGATGCGCCAGATGGTTTCCTTCGCCCTCACCTCGGCCGGTTTTGCCGTCGAAGAAGCTGAAGACGGCGCGGTCGCGCTCGGTCGCGCCAAGGGCCAGCGCTTCAATGCGGTGGTCACCGACGTCAACATGCCGAACATGGACGGCATCGCGCTGATCCGCGAACTGCGCCAGCTGCCGGACTACAAGTTCACCCCGCTGCTGATGCTGACCACCGAGTCGGCCGCCGACAAGAAGTCCGAAGGCAAGGCCGCCGGTGCCACCGGCTGGCTGGTCAAGCCGTTCAATCCGGAACAGCTGGTCGCCACCGTGCAGAAAGTGCTGGGCTGATCGCCCGGCACCGCTCCCCTTCTTCGCTTCCGGACCACCACTGCCATGAGCATGGACCTGCAACGCTTCCACGCCACCTTCTTCGAGGAGAGCCGCGAAGGCCTCGACGCGATGGAGGCTGGCCTGCTGGCCCTGGAATCGGGGCAGCAGGACGCGGAGATCATCAATTCGGTGTTCCGCGCCGCCCACTCCATCAAGGGCGGCGCCGGCACCTTCGGCTTCGATGCGATCGCCGGCCTGACCCACGTGCTGGAAACGCTGCTCGATGAGCTGCGTGCCGGCAAGCGGGCACTGGAAGGCCACGCCGTCGACGCCATGCTGTCCTCGGTGGACGTGCTGCGCGCCCTGTTGCGCGAAGCCGAACACGGCCAGGCCGCCGATCCCGCGGCCGTCGCCGCGGTGAAGGCACGCCTGGAAGCGGTGCTCTCCGGCCAGGCCGCGCCGAGCGCCCCGGCCGCCGCGGCCGCCAAGGTGGACGACACGCCGGAAGCCTGGCAGATCGGCTTCACCCCGGCACCGTCGCTGTTCATGAGCGGCAACGATCCGCTGCGCATCATCCGCGAACTGGAACACCTCGGGTCGCTGCAGGTCGCCGCGCGCATCGAGCGCCTGCCCGGCTTCGCCCAGCTCGACCCGCTCGAGGCCCACCTGGCGTGGGACCTGGGCCTGGTCGGCAAGGTGCCGCGCAGCAAGATCGAAGACACCTTCGCCTGGGTGCTGGACGACTGCGAACTGGACATCCGTCCGGCGGCGCCGCCGAGCCTGGCCACCCAGGCCCCGTCCGCAACAGCCCCTTCCACACCGGCTCCTACGGCACCTGCCGCACCCGCGCCCGCCGCCAGCGGCGGCGCACCCCAGGAAGCCGAAACCTCGATCCGGGTCAGCGTCGACAAGGTCGATGCACTGATCAACCTGGTCGGCGAACTGGTCATCACCCAGGCCATGCTCAAGCAGGTCTCGCACGCGCTGGACCCGGTTCTTGCCGAGAGCCTGTTCGCCGGCCTGGACCAGCTTGAGCGCAACACCCGCGACCTGCAGGAAGCGGTGATCGGCGTGCGCATGCTGCCGGTCGACGCGGTGTTCCGCCGCTTCCCGCGCCTGGTCCGCGATCTGTCCAGCCGCCTCGGCAAGCAGGTGCGCCTGCGCACCGTCGGCGAAGGCACCGAGCTGGACAAGGGCCTGATCGAAAAGATCGCCGATCCGCTGGTGCACCTGGTACGCAACTCGATCGACCACGGCCTGGAAATGCCCGACGTGCGTCGCGGTGCGGGCAAGGACGAGACCGGCACGATCACCCTGGCCGCTTCGCACCAGGGCGGCCACATCGTCATCGAAGTCAGTGACGATGGTCGCGGCCTGGACCGCGCCAAGATCCTGGCCAAGGCGCACGAGCGTGGCCTGGCCGTACCGGACAACCCGACCGATTCGCAGGTCTGGGACCTGATCTTCCAGCCCGGCTTCTCCACTGCCGATGCGGTGACCGATCTGTCCGGGCGTGGCGTCGGCATGGACGTGGTCCGCCGCAACATCCAGGCGCTGGGCGGCGAGGTGCAGATCGAGAGCAGCCTGGGCAGTGGTACCCGCACCCTGATCCGCCTGCCGCTGACCCTGGCCATCCTTGATGGCATGACCGTGGCGGTGGCCGGTGAAACCCTGATCCTGCCACTGGCCTATGTGCTGGAAGCCCTGCAGCCGCAGGCCGAGGACATCCGCAGCATGGCCGGCGAAGGCCGCGTGCTGCGCGTGCGTGGCGAGTACCTGCCGATCCTGTCGCTCAGCGAGTACTACGGCTACGGCAACCGTGCGCCGGGCAGCGAATCGCTGGTGGTGGTGGTCGAGGGCGATGGCCAGAAGATCGCGCTGGAAGTGGACGAGCTGGTCGGCCAGCAGCAGGTAGTGGTGAAGAACATCGAGAACAACTACCGCCGCATCGGCGGGGTATCCGGTGCCACCATCCTCGGCGATGGCCGCGTCGCCCTGATCGTCGACATCGGCGGGCTGGTGCGCTCGCTGCGGATGCCGCAGGCCGCCTGATTCCCATTGCAGGTTGACCAGAACCGCCGCCCTTCGGGGCGGCGGTTTTTGTTTGCGCGCCCCATTCCACCCGGGGTCAGATCCCTTCTGTGAACTCCGTCGGCGCCGTGCTTTCGCATGCAACTACGCCACCCAAGCGAAAGTCCCATCACAGCAGCACTTTCGCACCCGCGCCCCTACGCAACCGAATGTGATCTGCGTCCATAAAGTCCGCGCGGGCCGCGCCGTTATTCGCATTGACGGCCGTCACCGAACCCCACCGGGCACTCCCGTTCGCTCTGCAACCACCCCCAGCCGCCGCGACTGCGCCGGCACCCTGCCCACCTGGAGCACCCTGCATGAAGTGGTTCCAAGATCTGCCCATCGCCCGCAAGCTGGCCGTGGGGTTCACCCTCACCACGTTGATGACCCTGGTCCTCGGCGCCTTCGCACTGTTGCGCCTGAGCGAGGCCAACACGCAGCTGGGCGAGATGGCCGGCAACGATATTCCGTCGGTCCAGCACCTGGGCGAAGCCCGCTCGCAGCTGGGCGAATTCCGCACCTACGAACTGGCGCTGCTGAGCATGCTCGACCAGCCGGACAAGGTGGCCGACTACAACAAGCGCATGGACGACACCGCCAAGACCGTACGCGACGAGCTGGCCGCGTACGCGGCGTTGCCGGCGCTGGCCAGGGAACGCGAGCTCTACCAGGTCGCCAACGTGCAGCTGGAGCGCTACTTCGGCGCCAACAAGGCGATGCGCGAAGCCGTAGCTGCAGGTGACGGCGCACTCGCGCAGCAGATCTCCGACGAACAGTCGCGCCCGGCGCGCCGTGAACTGTTCGCGGCGATGAAGGCGCTCGGCACCCACATCGCCGGCCTGATGGACGCCAAGATCGCTGCCGCCAACGCCACCCACCGCACCAGCATGATCGCCATCATCGGCTGCATCGTGCTGCTGTCGCTGGTCGCGGCCGCGCTGGCCACGGTGATCTCGCGCGCCGTCACCGGCCCGCTCGGCAAGGCCGTGCACGCGATCCAGGCCGTCGCCCGCGGCGACCTCAGCGTCAGCACCCAGGCCACCAGCAAGGATGAGGCCGGCAAGATGCTGGCCGCCACCGCCGAGATGACCGCCATGCTGCGCCGCTTCAGCGAACAGACCCAGCTGATGGCGCAGATGCATGCCGGCCCGGACATCAGCCACCGCATCCCGGAAGACTTCCCGGGTGTCTACGGCCAGCTGGCCGGCGGCATCAACACGGTGATCTTCGAGCACCTGGACGCGATCCGCGATGCCATCGACGTGCTCAACCAGTACGCCATCGGCAATCTGGCCCCGGATGCGCGCCGCCTGCCCGGCAGCCGCGCGATCCTGCACGAATCGATGGACGCGGCCAAGGCGAGCCTGCTGGCGATCAACACGCAGATCCAGCAGCTGGCCGAGGCCGCCGCCGCCGGTGACTTCAGCCAGCGCGGCGACGCCCAGCGTTTCCAGCACGACTTCAAGCTGATGATCGAGCACCTGAACACCATGATGCAGGTGGCCGACGGCAACCTCGGCCAGCTGTCGCAGCTGCTGCGGTCGATCGCCGCCGGTGACCTGACCGCACGCATGGACGGCCAGTTCAACGGCGTGTTCGCCCGCATGCGCGACGACGCCAACACCACCGTCGCGCAGCTGACCCAGATCGTCGGCCAGATCCAGGCCAGCGCCTCCAGCATCACCCTGGCCGCCGGCGAAATCGCCTCGGGCAACAGCGACCTGTCGCGCCGTACCGAACAGCAGGCCGCCAACCTGGAAGAAACCGCCGCCTCGATGGAGGAACTGACCTCGACCGTGCGCCAGAACGCCGAACATGCCCGCCAGGCCAACCAGCTCGCCATCGGCGCGCATGGCGTCGCCTCGCAGGGTGGCGAGGTGGTCGGCCAGGTGGTCACCACCATGTCGGCCATCGAAGCCTCGTCGAAGAAGATTGCCGAGATCATCTCGGTCATCGACGGCATCGCGTTCCAGACCAACATCCTGGCGCTGAACGCCGCGGTGGAAGCGGCCCGTGCCGGTGAACAGGGCCGTGGCTTCGCCGTGGTCGCCAGCGAAGTGCGTACCCTCGCCCAGCGCTCGGCCGCTGCCGCCAAGGAAATCAAGGGCCTGATCGACGATTCGGTCGGCAAGGTCGCCGAAGGCTCCAGCCTGGTGCACCAGGCCGGCAGCACCATGGGCGAAATCGTCGCCTCGGTGCAACGCGTGACCGACATCATGGCCGAGATCTCGGCCGCCTCGCAGGAACAGTCGGCCGGCATCGAGCAGGTCAACCAGACCGCGGTGCAGATGGACGAAACCACCCAGCAGAACGCCGCGCTGGTGGAAGAAGCCACCGCTGCCGCCCGCGCCATGGAAGACCAGGCCGTGCAGCTGGGTGAAGCCGTGGCCCGCTTCCGGCTGGCATCGCAGGCGACCCCGGGCACCGCGCCGCGCCTGGCCACCGCACCGCTGCCGCGCCAGGTAGCGGCCGCTGCGCCCGCCCACAGGCCGGCACCTGCACGCACGCTGCGCGGCTCGAGCGCCCAGCCGGCACTGGCCGCCGACGGCGACTGGCAGGAGTTCTGACCCCACGCGGAAAGCATCCACGCATGGCGTGGATCTACCTGCGTGGCACATCGGGGTCAGGTTCCTTTCCTCCGGGAAAGGGATCTGACCCCTCACGCATGGAAAGTGATGTAATTCTCACTTCATAATCCGATGCAGAGGCCGATATCCCCATCGAGCCTCGCGCCAACGCGTGCTGGCGCCCGCCCCTGACCGTAGATTCCATGTCCGACGGCAACGACACTGCAGTGCATGATGTCCACGCGGCCGATGCCGCCGACGAACGTTTCCTGGTCCGCAACCCGCGCCAGCTGCGCCAGTTGCTGCGCTCGCTGATCGACCAGCGATCACTGATCAATGCGCATATCGACGGCCGCGACCGGTCATTCCCGACGGCGCTGCTTGATCTTGACGAGGACGAAGACTTCCTTCTGCTTGATGGCAGCCCGCAGGAGGCGTCCAACCGCGCCGCCGAGCAGGCCGACCACCTGCTGTGCTTCGCCCAGCTTGAACGGGTGCTGGTGCGGTTCCGCCTGCATGAACTGCAGCGCGTGGACAACGACGGCCACGTTGCGTTCCGTGCGCCCTTGCCGGACGAGCTGGTGCACCTGCAGCGACGCGAGCTGTACCGGCTGGAGACCCCGGTCACCGACTCGCCGCAGCTGCTGCTGCCGCCCGGCGAAGCCCGCGCCGAAGCGTTGTCGATGCGGGTGGTGGACATCAGTGGCGGTGGCCTGGCCGTGGTCGTGCCCAACGACTGCGCGGTGTTCGGCCTGCAGAAGCGCTATCCGGCGCAGCTGTCACTGCCTGATGGCCCGGACCTGGATATCGAACTGGTGGTCTGCAACCTGCTGCCGCAGCGCCAGCCCAACGGCATCGAGGTCAAGCGCGTCGGCATGCGCTTCGAGAGCCTGCCGCGCGGCGCCGACAGCGCCATCCAGCGCTACATCTTCCGCATCGACCGCCAGCGCAAGGCCCGCCGCAACGGCGAGATGTAGTCACGTGGTAGTGCCGGCCGCTGGCCGGCAACCTCGCGACAATGCGGGTACGGCCATTGCCGGCCAGCGGCCGGCACTACCGCTCCCCGGTAGATCCACGCCATGCGTGGATGCCCAGGGCGCCACAGCTAAAGTCCCCCACGGCGGGGCCGATATCGAGCCTGACACCGGGACTTCCGGCAGAACCAGGACCCCTCGATGAACGACAAGACCAGCTCCGCCGCCAGCGCCGGTGGCGAATTCCTCAGCTTCACCCTCGGTGCCGAGCACTACGGCGTGGACATCCTCAAGGTGCAGGAAATCCGCGGCTATGACGCGGTCACCCGCGTGCCGGATGCGCCGGACTACATCAAGGGCGTGATCAACCTGCGCGGCACCATCGTCCCGGTCATCGACCTGCGCCTGAAGCTGCGCCTGGACAACGCCCGCTACGACGCCTTCACGGTGATGATCGTGCTGAACGTGGAAGACCGCGTGGTCGGCATCGTGGTGGACAGCGTCTCGGACGTGATCCCGCTGTCGGCCGAGCAGATCCGCCCGACCCCGGAGTTCGGCGCCGCCGTCGATACCCGCTTCATCTCCGGCATCGGCACCCACGATGACCGCATGCTGATCCTGCTGGACATCGAGACCCTGCTCGACAGCGCCGACATGGGCCAGGCCGCCGTTGCCGAAGACGCCGCCGCCTGATCCAGCGGACCTGCTTCACGTTCTGGTCACACAACCCTTCAGTTCCCCCTGGCGGTGCCGATAGGGGGACAGAAGCCGGTCGCGCAGGAGCGCGCAGAACCGGAACGACCATCACCATCCCCGGAGATACACCTCGATGAAGTCCCTGCTTGCGTTCGTCTCGGCCGCTGTCCTGGCCACCACCGCCTCCTCCGCGTTCGCCCAGTCGGCCGACATGATCCCGCCGGAACTGGCACCGCGTTCGGTCGGCAAGGACGGCATGGTCTGTGGCAAGGTCGAAAAGGCCCGCTACGCAGAAGGTTCCGAAGGCCAGCCGACCTTCCTGTACATGGGCGGCGCCTTCCCGCGCCACACCTTCTCGGCCCGCATCGCCGGCGAGAACCGCGGCAAGTTCTCCTTCCCGCTGGAAACCCTGGAAGGCAAGACCGTGTGCGTGATCGGCAAGATCCAGCGCGACGCCTCGCGTGCGGAAATCGAAGTCAGCTCGCCGGCTGGCCTGAAGCTGGCCAACATCAAGTAATCCGCTGTCCGTCGAACCACGCCGGAGCTCGTGCCGGCGTGGTTTCTGCTGCAACCGGGCCCGATGCCCGGGCGCGTCTGCCTTAGGAGCTCGCAACGCCCATGCTGTGGATCAACAACCTGAAACTGATGCCGAAGCTGCTGCTGACCTTCGGCGTCCTCCTGCTGGTGATGCTGCTGCAGGGCATCGTCGCCTATCGCGGCCTGCATTCGCTGAACAACGTCACCACCGAGTTGGCCGGTTCGCGCATGGAAAGCATCCGCATGGCCGGCGAGATGCGCGGCATGCTGGGCGAGTACCGCAACGCCGCCTACCAGCAGCTGATCCGCGCCAGCGATGACGTCAAGTCCGACGCGCGCAAGCAGGCCGTCGAGCTGCGCGGGAACATGGACAAGTCGATCAAGGGCTACCCGGCGCTGGTCGACAATGCGCAGCAGAAGAAGCTGTTCGACACCTTCGCCAAGGAATGGAAGGACGCCCTGGCCTCCTATGACAGCGTCACCGAGATGCTGGAACTGGACCTGCCGGACGACGCCATCGATACCTTCGTCGGCGAGACCCGCACCAAGCACCGCAAGGCCGCTTCGGCGCTGGAAGCACTGATCGCCGAAGACAACCGCCTCGCCCGCGCCTCGCGCGAAGAGGCCGAATCCACCTACGCCGCCTCGTCCGTGCTGACCGTGATCGCCCTGCTGGGCGGCGCCGCACTCGGCCTGGTGCTGGTCTGGCTGTTCGCCCGCGCCCTGGTCGGCAGCGTGCGTGGCGCCGTCTCGGTGGCCAACGACGTGGCCGGCGGCAAGCTCGATGGCCACATCGATGTCAGCCGCCAGGACGAAGTGGGCGAACTGATGCAGGCCATGCAGCGCATGCAGCGGGACCTGCGCGAGCGCATCGAAACCGACCAGGCCGTCGCACGCGAGAACCTGCGCATCCGCACCGCGCTGGACTACAGCTCGACCGGCGTGTACCTGACCGACACCAGCAACACCATCGTCTACAGCAACCGCGCGCTGCAGCAGACCCTGAGCCAGTACCAGGATGAAGTGCGCCGCGACCTGCCGGACTTCGACGCCCAGGCCTCGCTGATCGGCAAGCCGGTTACCGTGCTGGAACACCGTGGCGAGATGGACCAGACCCTGCTCGGCAACCTGAAGGCGCACGGCGTCGCCCGTCGCCCGATGCAGTACGGCGATGCCCAGTTTGCGCAGGTGGTCTCGACCATCCGCAATGAAGGCGGCGACACCGTCGGCTACGTGGTGGAATGGCGTGACCGCACCCAGGAAGCGCTGGTCGAGGCCGAAGTGGCCCGCGTGATCGCCCAGGCCGCCGCCGGCGACCTGTCCGGCCGCATCGACGCCAGCGACAAGGAAGGCTTCTTCCTGCAGCTGGCCCAGCAGATCAACGGCCTGCTTGACGCCAACGCCGGCAGCATCGAACAGATCTCCGGCCTGCTCGCCGCGCTGTCGCAGGGTGACCTGACCGTGCGCATGCACGGCGACTACCAGGGCGTGTTCGCCCGCATGCGCGACGATGCCAACGCAACCGCCGCACAGCTGAGCGAAATCGTCACCCGCATCAAGCAGTCCAGCCGCGCGATCAATTCGGCCGCCGGCGAAATCGCCTCAGGCAACAGCGACCTGTCGCGCCGTACCGAACAGCAGGCCGCCAACCTGGAAGAAACCGCCGCCTCGATGGAGGAACTGACCTCCACCGTGCGCCAGAACGCCGAACATGCCCGCCAGGCCAACCAGCTCGCCATCGGCGCGCATGGCGTCGCCTCGCAGGGTGGCGAAGTGGTCGGCCAAGTGGTCACCACCATGTCCGCCATCCAGGCCTCGTCGAAGAAGATCGCCGAGATCATCAGCGTCATCGACGGCATCGCGTTCCAGACCAACATCCTGGCGCTGAACGCTGCGGTGGAAGCGGCGCGTGCCGGCGAGCAGGGCCGTGGCTTCGCCGTGGTCGCCAGCGAAGTGCGCACCCTCGCCCAGCGCTCGGCCGCCGCCGCCAAGGAAATCAAGGGCCTGATCGACGATTCGGTCGGCAAGGTCAACGACGGCTCGGCGCTGGTGCACAAGGCCGGCGCCACCATGGGCGAAATCGTCGCCTCGGTGCAGCGCGTGACCGACATCATGGCCGAGATCTCCGCCGCCTCGCAGGAGCAGTCGGCCGGCATCGAGCAGGTCAACCAGACCGTGGTGCAGATGGACGAAACCACCCAGCAGAACGCCGCGCTGGTGGAAGAAGCCACCGCCGCTGCGCGCGCGATGGAAGAACAGGCCGGCCACCTCAGCGAAGCCGTGTCGATCTTCGTGGTCGACGAAGCCGAGGTCGTGGCCGCCCCGCGCGTCGCCACCCCGGCACCGCGCGCCGCCGCCCCGGCAGCTCCGGCTGCGGTGGCACCGCCGGCCCGCCGCACCGCAGGCGGGCGCCCGATGGCGACCGAACTGGCCGACGGAGACTGGCAGGAGTTCTGATGCCACGCCTGGAGGGCCGGTCGCAGCACCGGCCCTCCTTGCCGACGCAGCCGTCACTGCGGCTGACGGAGCCTGTAACTCTTGTGCAGCAGGCCATCAGGGCTGCCCGCATTGACGATGGCGGCGCGCACCCACACCAGCTTTTCCTTCAATCGCCGGATGTGACCCCGGCGCACGTGGGTGCGCGGCCCCGCCGCACCCCCGCCCGGCCCCGTGCCGTCTGACGCGGCCGTGGCGCCATCCACCTCGAACACCCGGTAGCTGAAGAACGGCTGCTTGCCTCTGCGCATCCGCCGCTTGTTCAGCGCCACCGAGGCCGGCCGCTCCACCGACGCGACATTGGCGCAGTTGAGCACGCAGCAGGTCTGCAACAGCATGGCGACCTCGTCGCGACAGTCCTGCACGATCTGCGCCTTCACCGCCGCACTGCCCTGCTGCTCCACCGCCCAGGCGTGCCATTCCGGCAGCAGCGCGAACGGCGCAACCCGGAACTGCTGCAAGGGTTTTCCGGACGCCATCGCTTCCACCGGGGCATTGACCAGGCGCGTGGGCAGGCTGGCCTCCTCTGGCCGGTACAGGCTCAACGGATTCTGGTGCGGCAGGAACACGCCTCCCAGCGGCACTTTCCACGCGGCCGCATCGGCCTGCCAGTAGATCGGGATCACCACCACGCCACCGGCCGGTTCATCCAGGAAGCACTCCGTGGCCGGAAAGGCCGCGGCGACTTCGCGGTTCATGTTCAGGCACAGCGCGATGCGCCGAGGCGCCGCATGGCCCGCCCCTTTGTGTCCCGGCAACCCGTCAGGCAGGATCCACGCCGCTTCCAGCGCCATCACCTCGAACGGCGGGCGCGCCATGTCCACGTGCACCTGGCGCAGCTCACGCAGATCGATCATCTCCGCGCAATTGGGCAGCAGGAACTTCACGCTGCGGTGCAGGTAGCTGGCGATGGCTTCATGGGCCTGGCGGATGCCCGGCATGCTGCCCTTGATCCGGGGAATCAGCACGTTCATTTCTTCCAGTGCATGCGCTGCATAGTTCAATAATTCGTTGTGACCTTCCATCGCCGTACAGATGTGCTCCATTCCTTTCCGCCCGTCCGGCGGTGCGATCGAAGTCTAGGAATGGCATCAGTACAATCAACAAATTGTCCTAGATACACTCGGCGCACGGATGGCACGCTCACGGTTCAAGCAGGTAGTCGATGGCCTCGTATCGGACATCCAGAGCGGGAACCTGCGCCCTGGAACCCGCCTGCCCACCCACCGCGAGCTCGCCCGCCGCCATGATCTGGCGCTTGCCACCGCCAGCCGCGTCTATGCCGAGCTGGCCCGGATGGGCCTGGTCATCGGTGAGATCGGTCGCGGCACCTATGTGCGCGAGGCGTTCGGCGCACAGGGCATGGCCTGCGACATGCTGGCCGGTCTCGGCAGCGGCATCGATCTCAACGCCAACATGCCCACCGCGTTCGGCCAGGACACGCAGCTTCGCCGGGCCCTGCGCCACCTCTCACAGCAGGGCGACCTGGAAGCGCTGCTTCTGTACCAGCCGCCCCTGGGTCGGCCCCAGGAGCGCCAGCTCGTGGCCGACTACCTGGTGCAGCGCGGGGTACCTACCGATGCCGGACGCGTGGCCCTGGTCCAGGGCGCCCAGCACGGATTGACCGTCGCCCTGCTGGGCGCACTGTGCCCGGGCGATGCCATCGCCGTGGATGCGTTGACCTATCCTGGATTCAGGCAGATCGCGGCGATGCTGCGGATGGAGATGATCCCGGTGCCGGTCGGCCCGGAGGGCACCGACCTGCAGGCACTGCGTACGCTGTGCAGCCAGCGCCGGGTCAAGGCCGTGTACTGCATGCCGACCATGCACAACCCGCTGGGCTTCGTCCTGACGCTGCAACAGCGCCAGGAGCTGGCCGCGATCGCCCGCCAGCATGGGCTGCTGGTGCTTGAAGACGCAGCCTACGCCTATCTCGCCGCGCCCGCCGTGGTACCCGTGGCGGCGCTGGCACCGGAACGCACCGTGTACATCGGCGGCCTGTCCAAGAACCTCGCCACCGGCCTGCGTTTCGGCTACATCAGTGCGCCGCCGGCGATGATGGGTGCGATCGAGCGCGCCATCCGCGCCACCACGGTCAACTCGCCGGCACTGGTGACGGCGCTGGTGCGCCGCTGGCTGATGGATGGAACCGTCGACCGCATGGAACGCCACCGCCGCGCCGACGCCCGGCACCGGCAGGCACTGGCAAGGCGCCTGCTGGAAGGTGTGGCGCTGGTCGGCCACCCCGGTTCCTACCTGCTGTGGCTGCCACTGGAAGGGCGCGACCGCGCCGAGGCGATCTGCCAGGACCTGCATGAGCAGGGCATCGTGCTTTCGACCGCCGCGCCGTTCGCGGTCGGAACCCACGTTCCCAACGCGCTGCGCGTCGCGCTGGGAACGGTCGATCCGTCCACCCTGGAACGCGCCCTGGCGCAGGTACGCTTGCGCCTGGACCAGCTGGCTGGCTGAACGGCCGCGGCCCATCTTCCGCGCGCGGCTCAACCCTGGGCCCGCGCGGCCGATAACGGGGTTGTCACCGCATGTCCCGCCGTGACCGGCTCGGCGCCGCCCGCCCGTTTCGACCTGGTCCTGCTCGATGAATCTCCTGCATCGCTGGCAACACTACTTCAGCAACCTCTCCGTCCGGCGCAAGCTCAATCTGCTGACGCTGCTCATCGCGCTCGGCGTGATCGCGCTCTCGGTGATCGCTGCCCGCATGCAGTACCTGGACCTCACCGAGACCCGCAAGACCGCGCTGAAGACCCAGGTCGAACTGAGCTACGGCATCCTCCAGCACTACCACCGCCTGGCCGGTACCGGCGAGCTCAGCGAAGAGGCCGCCAAGGGCGCCGCGCTGCAGGCGCTGGAATCGATGCGCGCCGAGAACGATACGTACTACTTCAACATCTACGACACCGGCTACCGCCTGCTGATGCACCCGTTCCGCAAGGACCTGGTCGGCAAGGACATGAAGGACTTCCGCACCGACGATGGTGTACGCATCTACTACGACCAGGTCGAAGCGGCCAAGGCCGGTGGCGGCTTCGTCAACTACCGCTGGGCCAAGCCCGGCAGCAAGGGCGACGTCGGGAAGGTGGCCTACGCCGGCCTGTTCGCGCCCTGGAACTGGGTGGTCAGCAGCGGCGTCTACATGGACGACGTTCAGAAGCAGGCACTGGTGTTCACCGCCATCATGGCAGTCTCCGGCGGCGTGCTGGTGCTGATCGTGCTGGCCCTGAGCTGGGTCATCGGCAACCGCATCGCGCGCCCGCTGAAGCAGGCCACCGCCGTCGCCGAAGGCATTGCCAGCGGCAAGCTGGACAGCCACATCGGCCCGCAGCCGCACGACGAACCCGGCCGCCTGCTGCACGCCATGTCGGGCATGCAGCAGCAGCTGCACGCGGTGATCGGCGGCCAGCGCGAAATGGCGCGGCGCCACGATGCCGGCGAACTGAGCTACCGCATCGACGCCAGCGCCTTCCCCGGCGAGTACGGGCTGATGGTGCAGGAGACCAACGCCCTGGTCGGCGGCCATGTGCAGACCCTGCACGACGTGCTCGACGTGGTGCAGCAGTATGCGGTCGGCGATCTCAGCCACGACATCGCGCGCTACCCGGGTGAGAAGGCGGCAATGACCGCCACCGTCGACACGGTCAAGACCAATCTCGGCCGCATCAACGCCGAGATCAAGCAGCTGGCCAGCGCCGCCGCCGCAGGCGATTTCAGCCGCCGTGGCGACGCCCAGCGCTTCGATCATGATTTCCGCCTGATGCTGGAAAACCTCAACGCGATGATGGCGGTCAGCGATGACAACCTCGGCAAGCTGTCGCAGCTGCTGTCGGCCATCGCCGAGGGCGACCTGACCGCACGCATGCACGGCGACTACCAGGGCGTGTTCGCACGCATGCGTGACGATGCCAACACCACCGTCGCCCAGCTGACCCAGATCGTCGGCCAGATCCAGGCCAGCGCCTCCAGCATCACCCTGGCCGCCGGCGAGATCGCCTCGGGCAACGGCGACCTGTCGCGCCGTACCGAGCAGCAGGCCGCCAACCTGGAAGAAACCGCCGCCTCGATGGAGGAACTGACCTCCACCGTGCGCCAGAACGCCGAACACGCCCGCCAGGCCAACCAGCTCGCCATCGGCGCGCAGGGCGTCGCCTCGCAGGGTGGCGAGGTGGTCGGCCAGGTGGTCACCACCATGTCGGCCATCGAAGCCTCGTCGAAGAAGATCGCCGAGATCATCAGCGTCATCGACGGCATCGCGTTCCAGACCAACATCCTGGCGCTGAACGCCGCGGTCGAAGCGGCGCGTGCCGGTGAACAGGGCCGTGGCTTCGCCGTGGTCGCCAGCGAAGTGCGCACCCTCGCCCAGCGCTCGGCCGCTGCCGCCAAGGAAATCAAGGGCCTGATCGACGATTCGGTCGGCAAGGTCGCCGAGGGCTCCAGCCTGGTGCACCAGGCCGGCAGCACCATGGGCGAGATCGTCGCCTCGGTGCAGCGCGTGACCGACATCATGGCCGAGATCTCCGCCGCTTCGCAGGAACAGTCCGCCGGCATCGAACAGGTCAACCAGACCGTGGTGCAGATGGACGAAACCACCCAGCAGAACGCTGCGCTGGTGGAAGAAGCCACCGCCGCCGCCCGCGCGATGGAGGACCAGGCGGGCCAACTGGCGGACGCGGTGGCGATCTTCCGCCTCGACAACCAGGTCTCGGCTGCGATGAAGGCGGTGGCCGCCCACGTTGAGCCGGCCCGCGTCACCGCCAGCGCGCCGCGCCCGCAGGCGGCGCCTGCGCCGGCGGCGGTCCGCCGCAGCAGCAACGCCAGCACCTTCGTCGCCAGCGACAGCGACTGGCAGGAATTCTGAGACCCACCCGCGGCGGCTTCGGCCGCCGCCCCCGCCGATGGACACGTCCCCCGTGCAAAGTCCTACTCCCATCGTCACCGGCCCCCGCGAATTCGAGTTCGCCGACCGTGATTTCCGCCGCGTCTGCGACCTGATCTACCAGCGCGTGGGCATTGCCCTCGCGCCAGCAAAGCGCGACATGGTCTATGGCCGCCTGTCGCGCCGCCTGCGCACGCTCGGCATGCGCAGCTTCCAGCAGTACCTGGATCATCTGGAACAGGAGGATGGCGATGAGTGGCAGGCGTTCACCAATGCGCTGACCACCAACCTGACCTCGTTCTTCCGCGAGCCGCACCACTTCGACAAGCTGCGCGAGGAGTTGCAGCAGCGCAACGGCCGCACGCCGCTGTTGCTGTGGTCGTGCGCCGCGTCCACCGGCGAAGAGCCCTACTCGATGGCGATCACCGCCTGCGAAGCATTCGGCACGCTGAAGCCGCCGGTACGCATCGTCGCCACCGACGTCGACACCCAGGTACTGGCCACTGCAGGCCGCGGCGTCTACAACATCGACCGTGTCGCCAACCTCGATCCGGACCTGCGCCGCCGCTACTTCCAGCGCGGCAGCGGCCCCAACGAGGGCCAGTGCCGCGTGCTGCCGGCGCTGCGCGACCTGATCGAGTTCCGCCCGCTGAACCTGCTGGCCCCGCGCTACGACGTCGGCGGCCCGTTCGACGCCCTGTTCTGCCGCAACGTGATGATCTACTTCGACAAGCCCACCCAGCGCGCCATCCTCGGCCGCCTGGTGCAGCACCTGGCCGACGACGGCCTGCTGTACACCGGCCACTCGGAGAACTACCTGCACGCGGCCGACCTCATCCAGCCCTGCGGGCGCACCCTGTACCGCCGTGCGGCAAAGGCCGGCGCATGAATGCCTCGCTGCGTACCGACGATGTGATGCGCTACCAGGACGCACGCTTCAAGACCATCGCCGCCAAGCTGCTGCCCACCCAGTACCTGGTGGTCGATGACACCACCGCGCTGACCACCACGCTCGGCTCCTGCGTGGCCGCCTGCCTGCGCGACCCGGTGCTGAAGATCGGCGGCATGAACCACTTCCTGCTGCCCGAAGGCAACGCCGGTGATGGCGCCCCCGCGCGCTACGGCAGCTACGCGATGGAACTGCTGATCAACGACATGCTCAAGCGCGGTGCGCACCGCAAGCGCATCGAAGCCAAGGTGTTCGGCGGCGCCAACGTGCTCAAGGGCTTCACCAGCAACCCGGTCGGCACCCGCAACGCCGAGTTCGTGCGCCAGTACCTGCAGGCCGAGCACATCCCGATCATCGCCGAGGACCTGTGCGGCATCCATCCGCGCAAGATCTGGTTCTTCGCCGATACCGGCCGCGTGGTGGTGCAGCGCCTGCCGCACGCCCATGAAGCCGAAGTGGCCGCGACCGAATCGGCGGTGCGTGCACGCCTGTCCAAGGCCCCGGTCACCGGTGGCGTGGAGCTGTTCGAATGACCCTGACCGGCAACGCCCCCTGCCGGGTCCTGATCGTCGACGACTCTGCCGTCGTGCGGCAGATGCTCACCGAGATCCTGTCCAGCGATCCGGCCATCGACGTGGTCGGCACCGCCGCCGACCCGCTGCTGGCGCGCGAGAAGATCAAGCGCCTGGCCCCGGACGTGATCACGCTGGACGTGGAAATGCCGCGCATGGACGGGCTGGCGTTCCTGGAAAACCTGATGCGCCTGCATCCACTGCCGGTGGTGATGATCTCCTCGCTGACCGAGCGCGGCGCCGACACCACTCTGCAGGCATTGTCACTGGGCGCCGTCGATTTCGTCTCCAAGCCCAAGCTCGATGTGGCCCGTGGGCTGCAGGGCTATGCCGACGAGATCATCGCCAAGGTGAAGATGGCGGCACGCTCGCGGGTGCGCCCGCTGGTGCGCGCTGCCACGCCAAAGCTCACGCTTGAGGCCGCCCCGGCGATGCGCCCGGCCGCGCCGCAGTTCCGTACCACCGACCGCCTGATCGCGATCGGCTCATCCGCCGGTGGCACCGAAGCCCTGCGCGTGGTGCTGGAAGGCCTGCCCGCCGACGCGCCGGCCGTGGTGATGACCCAGCACCTGCCGGCCAGTTTCAGCACGGCCTTCGCCGAGCGCCTGGACCGGCACTCGGCGATGGCCGTGCGCGAAGCCAGCGACGGCGAAGCGGTGCTGCCCGGGCATGCCTACCTGCCCCCGGGCGGCAAGCATCTGCGCATCATCCGTGACGGTGCACGCTGGCGTTGCCGGGTCGACGACGGCCCGGCGGTGAACCGGCACAAGCCGGCGGTGGACGTGTTGTTCCGCTCGGTGGCGCAGAGCGCCGGTGGCAACGCCATCGGTGCCATCCTCACCGGCATGGGCGACGATGGTGCACGCGGCCTGCTGGAAATGCGCCAGGCCGGCGCACCGACGCTGGTGCAGGACGAGGCCAGCAGCGTGGTCTGGGGCATGCCCGGCGCCGCCTTCAAGCTGGGCGCTGCCGAAGAGCAGGTGCCGCTGGAGCGGATTGCCGAGCGGCTGCTGGCGCTGGCGCGCGGCTGAGCCCACGCGCACCACACCTTTCCCGAACGGCCGGCCAAGGGGACCCGGCCGTTCTTCATCGCGTTTCCCCAAGGAGCTCCACTGTGGCACTACGCCTGAACTGCCTGCCTGCCGCCATCGCGTTGGGCCTGATGCTGTCTCCGCCGGCATCGGCGGAAGACCCCGCTGCCGTCCCGGTACACGACGCTGCCCTTGCCACCGACGCAGACCGCACCCAAGCGGTCGACGGCGCGGCTGCTGCGCCCTCTCCCGATGACTGGAGCACCCGCATCCAGGTGGTACAGGGCGCGCCTGCCAGTCTGCCTGGACACCGCGATGTCGATCTGAAACTGCGCCTGGTCTCGCGCGGCGACACCGGCAAAGTGGTCACGCTCAAGCTTGTCCAGTTGGCGGCCGCCGCCAAGGCCGGCGGTGGCCGTGTCGATGGCTTCTCGAAGAAGAACCTGCGGGGCACCGTCATCGAATCAGTGTCCAGCCCGGCCGTCGACGAAATCCCCACACTGCTGCGCCGCCATCTGGCCGAGTACTTCATCGCACATCCGGATGCGCTTCCCGAGCACGCGCAGATCGTCAGCGCAAACGCCGGCCTGTGGTCGCTCACCTACCAGTCGCTGTCGGGCAACGCGGTTCCGTACGATCTGCAGCATGAGGCCACCCTCACCATTGCACAGTCGTCCCCCAGCAGCCCGCCCTGGCTGAGCATCACCTGCAGCGATCCCATACAGACGGCGCCGCTGGAAGACTGGCAGGCAGATGACTACGCGCAGGTCAGGACCGCGGCACGCCAGTTCGCGCAGCGCTGCGTTGACCGGCTCGTGGAACAGCTGCCCACCGTGTTCCCTTCGCCAAGCGTCCAGCTGGCCGCTGCGATCAGTGCCGCCTCGCTCGATCCAGTGCCAACCCAGGACGAGGCCGCAACGGCCACAGACGCCGGCCATCCGGCACCGGTACTGTCCACGGACTGGATGAAGGCGGTCCACATCGACCATGGCACCGGCACCGATGCCAAGGGCAAGCGTTCCGGTGACGCAGACCTGCGACTGGTGACCCGATCGGACATGGGCGTGGCCACGCTGGCCAAGATGAACATCTTCGCCCTGGCCGTGGTCGGTGCACGCAAGGCGCGTGGCTTCTCCAAGGACACCCTGCGCGGCGACACCGTCGAAGGCGTGTCCAGCCCCGCAGTGGAGCGGGTGCCGGCACTGCTGCAGCAGCGTCTTTCCGAGTACTTCAATGCCTATCCCGACGCGGTTCCCAGCGCCCCCGTGACCGTGCGGGCCGACCCGCACGAGTGGGCGCTGGTCTATGGGCAGCTCAGTGGCTCGCAGATCCCCTACGAGCTCAAGCACCGCACCACGATCGAGGTGCTGCCGGCCTCGGGCGCATCGGCCATGACCGTTGACTGCACCGATGGCACGCAGTCGGCTGCGCTGCCACAGTGGCAGGCCGATGACTATGCCGAAGTGAGGAGCGTGTCCGACGAGCTGGCCGAGCAGTGTGTGGCGCGATTCGTCGCGCGTCTGCCAGAAGCGTTTCCGTCCGCGACGCGCGCCGCAGCGCCCGCCAGCGCCATTGCTGCTGCCCTGCCCGCCGGCAATCGCTCCCGCATCCGCATCTTCGGTGCCAACGGCCGCAGTATCACCATGCATATCGGTGGCCAATGCCGTGGCGACGCGCGAAGGAAAGTCGTGGTCGCGCGCAGCAACAGCGCAGCCGTAGGCAGCCTGGTGGGCGGCAGCCCGCAGAACATTTCCATCGGAATGCCGGAAACCGACACCGTGCGTGCGATGAAAAGCGTCCTGTTCTCTAACCCGAACTTCCAGGAGTATTCGGTGGAGGCCGGCAAGCCGTTGATCTTCGACGCACAGTTCCAGAACGTCGCCCACCTCCGCTGCGGAGCAGCACCGGACTCGCTGTCGATCCAGTTCGTGCCGAAGGCGGGTCAGGACTACGAAGTGATGATGCGGCTCGAGAACGAGATGTGCGTGCTCGAGAGCAAGCAGGTGGCTGCCGATGGCAGCCTGCGCGTCAACCTCGTGCACGCCCCCAAGGCGTGTGCCGCGCAGTAAAGCGTCGGCACCGCGGCAGGACCAACGCCGTTGCCAGGCAGTGCCGGGCAACGGCATCACCAACGCGTGATCACAGCTTGAACGACACCGGCACGCGGATCTCTCCCGGCACGGGTACGCCATCCTCGCTGGCCGGCAGGTAGCGCCACTTGCGTGTCGCCGCCTGCGCCGCCTCATCCAGTTCCGGCCATCCAGTGCTCTGCAGCACGGTCGTGCCGGCCCACTGCCCATCGGCAGCCACCTGCACCATCAGGATCGCTTCACCCTCTTTTTCATCACGGAATGCCTGCGACGGATAACGCGGCGGATTGCTGTGCTTGGTCTCCATCACGATCGACGCCGGCACGTGCGCCGGCCGAGCATGCTCGACAACGGCGTGCTGCACCGCCTGCTGCGCCATCGCGGCATGCCCCATCATCAGCGTGGCCAGCACCACCGCACTGCCAGCCCAGTGACCGCAGCACGTGCGACTCCCCTTCAATCGATCCTGCAACATCCGTGTACTCCAACAAGCGGGGCGGCAAGTCTAACGCTGCACGCACAAAAAACCCCCGGCTCTCACCGGGGGTTCTTCGTTTCAACGGGATGCCGGCCAGCGGCCGGCACTACCCTCAGGCAGCAACCGTCTTGGCCACGTCCTGGTATTCCTCGATCTGGTCGAAGTTCATGTAACGGTAGATCTCCGCGCCGCTGGCGGCAATCACGCCCACATCGGCCATGTACTCTTCCTTGGTCGGGATGCGGCCCAGACGCGAGCAGATCGCGGCCAGTTCGGCCGAACCCAGGTACACGTTGGTGTTGCGGCCCAGGCGGTTCGGGAAGTTGCGGGTCGAGGTCGACATCGCGGTGGAACCTTCACGGATCTGCGCCTGGTTACCCATGCACAGCGAGCAGCCCGGCATTTCCATGCGTGCGCCGGTGGCGCCGAAGGTGCCGTACACGCCTTCCTTGGTCAGCTCGGAGGCATCCATCTTGGTCGGCGGGGCCACCCACAGGCGGGTCGGCAGGTCACGCTTGCCTTCCAGCAGCTTCGCAGCCGCGCGGAAGTGACCGATGTTGGTCATGCACGAACCGATGAACACTTCGTCGATCTTGGCACCGGCGACTTCGGACAGGGTCTTCACGTCGTCCGGGTCGTTCGGGCAGGCCACGATCGGCTCGTGGATGTCGGCCAGGTCGATCTCGATGACGGCGGCGTACTCGGCGTCGGCATCCGGCTCCAGCAGCTCCGGATTGGCCAGCCACGCTTCCATCTTCTCGATGCGGCGCTGCAGCGAACGCGGATCCTGGTAACCCTCGGCAATCATCCACTTCAGCAGGGTGATGTTGCTGGTCAGGTACTCGATGATCGGTTCCTTGTTCAGGCGCACCGAGCAACCGGCGGCCGAACGTTCGGCCGAAGCGTCGGACAGCTCGAACGCCTGTTCGACCTTCAGCTCCGGCAGGCCTTCGATTTCCAGGATGCGACCGGAGAAGATGTTCTTCTTGCCGGCCTTGGCCACGGTCAGCAGGCCCGACTTGATCGCATACAGCGGGATCGCGTTGACCAGGTCACGCAGGGTCACGCCCGGCTGCATCTTGCCCTTGAAGCGCACCAGCACCGACTCCGGCATGTCCAGCGGCATCACGCCGGTGGCAGCGGCGAAGGCGACCAGGCCCGAACCGGCCGGGAACGAAATGCCCACCGGGAAACGGGTGTGCGAGTCACCACCGGTACCCACGGTGTCCGGCAGCAGCATGCGGTTGAGCCAGCTGTGGATCACGCCATCGCCCGGGCGCAGCGAAACGCCGCCGCGGGTGGAGATGAACTCCGGCAGGGTGTGGTGGGTCTTCACGTCCACCGGCTTCGGATACGCGGCGGTGTGGCAGAACGACTGCATCACCAGGTCGGCCGAGAAGCCCAGGCAGGCCAGGTCCTTCAGCTCGTCGCGGGTCATCGGGCCGGTGGTGTCCTGCGAGCCGACCGAGGTCATCTTCGGTTCGCAGTAGGTGCCCGGGCGCATGCCTGGCTGCACGCCGTTAACTTCAGGCAGGCCACAGGCGCGACCGACCATCTTCTGTGCCAGCGAGAAGCCCTTGCCGGTATCGACCGGCTGCACCGGCAGGCGGAACAGGTCGGTCGGGGCCAGGCCCAGCGCTTCGCGCGCCTTGCCGGTCAGGCCGCGGCCGATGATCAGCGGAATGCGGCCACCGGCACGCACTTCGTCGAACAGAACTTCGGACTTGACCTGGAATTCGGCGATCACTTCACCGTTCTTCAGCGCCTTGCCTTCGTACGGACGCAGCTCGACCACGTCGCCGTGCTCCATCTTCGACACGTCCAGCTCGATCGGCAGCGCACCGGCATCTTCCATGGTGTTGTAGAAGATCGGGGCGATCTTCGAACCCAGGCAGACGCCACCGGCGCGCTTGTTCGGGATGAACGGAATGTCATCGCCGGTCCACCACAGCACGCTGTTGGTGGCCGACTTGCGCGAGGAGCCGGTACCGACCACGTCACCGACGTAGGCGACCAGGTGGCCCTTGTCCTTCAGCGACAGGATCTGCTGGATCGGGCCGCGCTTGCCGTCTTCTTCCGGGGTGAACGGCGCATCGTCGCGCTTGTTCTTCAGCATCGCCAGCGCGTGCATCGGGATGTCCGGGCGGGTGGTCGCGTCCGGCGCCGGCGACAGGTCGTCGGTGTTGGTCTCGCCCGGCACCTTGAACACGGTGACGGTCAGGCTCTGCGGCACTTCCGGGTTGCCGGTGAACCACTCGGCATCGGCCCAGCTCTGCAGCACGGCCTGGGCGTTGGCGTTGCCCGCCTTGGCCTTTTCCTGCACGTCATGGAAGGCATCGAACACCAGCAGGGTCTTCTTCAGACCGTTGGCGGCGATGGTGCCGACGCTGGCGTCGTCCAGCAGCTGCACCAGCGGGGCAACGTTGTAACCGCCGAGCATGGTGCCCAGCAGTTCGGTGGCGCGCTCACGGCTGATCAGCGGATTCTGCTCGCTGCCCAGCGCGATCGCCGCCAGGTACGAGGCTTTGACTTTGGCAGCGTCATCAACGCCGGCCGGCACGCGGTGGGTCAGCAGGTCGAGCAGGAACTCGGCCTCGCCCTGCGGCGGGTTCTTCAGCAGTTCGATGACATCGGCCGTCTGCTGCGCGCTCAGCGGCAGCGGCGGGATGCCAAGCGCAGCGCGCTCGGCGACGTGGTGGCGGTAGGCTTCCAACATGACAACTCCCGGGTAATGCGTAGGTTGAAAAAACAAAAGTGGGCTCAGGCTTGCGGCACGATCAGCTTCAGGCCCTTGAAGTAGTCGCGGTAAAACGTATCGTTCCAGGTGATCAGGCCGTCGCACTGCAGCAGTGCGTGGGCGCCGACCATGAATTCGTCCAGGCTGCGGCGGCTGCCACTGCGCTGGCGGTGGCGGCGGTGCATCTCGCCGGCGCGCAGCGCCGACTTGGCTTCCATCGGGTTGAAATGCACGCCCATCTCTTCCAGCGCTTCCAGCACCTCGGCGCCGCCGCGCAGCGAGGCGCAGACCTCGGCCAGGGTCGCCCCGCAGACCACCACGCGACCGCCGACCAGGCTCTGCCGCAGGATGGCTTCCACCGCATCGGCCTGCGGGCCATTGCTGAGCAGCTCGACCAGCACCGGTGAATCGACGGCGATCATCACGGCTTATTCCTCGTCACGCACCGCGCGTACCGCTGCGTCGGACGATTCGAAGCCGTCCAGCGCGAACTTGCCGCGCGCCCGTGAAATGGCATCGTCAACACTCTTGCGCAGGATGATGCGGCTGCCGTCCAGCTCGACCTTCAGCAGCGTGCCCTTGGTCAGGCCGAGGGCATCACGCACCGCTTTGGGCAGGGTGATCTGTCCGCGTTCTGCAACAGTGGCTTCCATCGGTAGGCCCTCCAGAGTATGCACAAATTATACATACTTCCCCGGGCATACTTCCACCCTGACCCGGACCGGCACCCCACAAGCCCTTGCCTCGCAAAGGATCGGCCACAAACGTGACATACGCCATACACCTTCCCCTGTAGTCTGGAACCGATGCCGCAGGCCGGAACCGGCCCGGGTGAATCCATTCAGTTTCGGGTTCATACTGGAACCACCGGGGCCACCAGGCCCGCGGCGACCGCAAGCAGGTGCGTCCATGCACGCGCCACTGCAAGCCATCCGCAAGAAGGAGTTACCCCGCATGAGCGATTCGTTCTCCACCCGCAGCCAGCTGAACGTCGGCGGCAAGACCTACGACTACTTCAGCCTGCCCACGCTGGGCCAGCGCTTCGATATCTCCCACCTGCCCTACTCGATGAAGATCCTGCTGGAGAACCTGCTCCGGCATGAGGACGGTGGCGCCACCGTCGGCCCGGATCACATCGAAGCCGTGGCCCGCTGGAACCCGTCCGCCGAACCGGACACCGAAATCGCCTTCATGCCGGCGCGCGTGGTCCTGCAGGACTTCACCGGCGTGCCCTGCGTGGTCGATCTGGCCGCGATGCGCGATGCGGTGGTCAAGCTCGGCGGCTCGCCCGAGCAGATCAACCCGCAGATTCCCTCCGAACTGGTCATCGACCACTCGGTGCAGGTCGATGTGTTCGGCAAGCCCGATGCGCTGGACCTCAACGGCAAGATCGAGTTCCAGCGCAACCAGGAACGCTACGGCTTCCTGCGCTGGGGCCAGAAGGCCTTCGACAACTTCAAGGTGGTGCCGCCCAACACCGGCATCGTCCACCAGGTGAACCTGGAAAACCTGGCCCGCGTGGTGATGACCGCCGACAAGGATGGCACGGCCATCGCTTATCCGGACACCGTCTTCGGCACCGACAGCCACACCACCATGATCAACGGCATCGGCGTGCTGGGCTGGGGCGTGGGCGGCATCGAGGCCGAGGCGGCCATGCTCGGCCAGCCGTCGTCGATGCTGATTCCGCAGGTGGTCGGCTTCAAGCTGACCGGCAAGCTGCCCGAAGGCGCCACCGCCACCGACCTGGTGCTGACGGTCACCCAGATGCTGCGCAAGCTGGGCGTGGTCGGCAAGTTCGTCGAGTTCTACGGTGACGGCCTGCAGCACCTGCCGCTGGCCGACCGCGCCACCATCGGCAACATGGCCCCGGAATACGGCGCCACCTGCGGCATTTTCCCGATCGACGCCGAATCACTGAACTACCTGCGCCTGTCCGGCCGCAGCGAAGAGCAGATCAACCTGGTCGAAGCCTACGCCAAGGCGCAGGGCCTGTGGCACGAACCCGGCAGCCCGCACGCCCAGTACAGCACCACCCTGGAACTGGACATGGGCACGGTGAAGCCGTCGCTGGCCGGCCCGAAGCGGCCGCAGGACCGCGTGCTGCTGGAAGACGTGCAGAAGAACTACCGCGAAGCGCTGGTGGGCATGACCGCCAACCGCGACAAGCGCAGCGAGGATGTGTCCTCGTTCGTCAATGAAGGCGGCGGTGCGGCGGTCGGCAACGAGCAGCTGGCCAAGGGCTTCGCCGACATCGAGATCGAGAACCGCAAGGTACGGCTGAAGGATGGCGCAGTGGTCATCGCCGCCATCACCTCGTGCACCAACACCTCCAACCCGGCGGTGATGATCGGCGCCGGCCTGCTGGCGCGCAACGCGGCGGCCAAGGGCCTGAACCGCCAGCCTTGGGTGAAGACCTCGCTCGGCCCAGGCTCGCGCGTGGTCACCGACTACCTGGAAAAGGCCGGCGTGCTGAAGGAGCTGGAGAAGATCGGCTTCTACGTGGTCGGCTACGGTTGCACCACCTGCATCGGCAACTCCGGCCCGCTGCCGACCGAAGTCAGCGCCGGCATCGCCGCCGGCGATCTGGTGGTCACCTCGGTGCTGTCGGGCAACCGCAACTTCGAGGGCCGCGTGCATCCCGAAGTGAAGATGAACTACCTGGCCAGCCCGCCGCTGGTGGTGGCCTACGCCATCGCCGGCACCACCGACATCGACCTGACCACCCAGCCGCTGGGTACCGGCAGCGATGGCCAGCCGGTGTTCCTGCGCGACATCTGGCCGAGCAACAAGGAAATCGGCGACGTCATCGCCGCCACCATCGGCCCGGAGATGTTCAAGCAGAACTACGCCGATGTGTTCAAGGGTGACACCCGCTGGAACACCATCGCCTCGCCGGACGGCAATCTGTATGAGTGGAGCGACGCCTCCACCTACATCAAGAACCCGCCGTACTTCGATGGCATGACCATGCAGACCGGCAGCATCGACGACGTGCACGGCGCACGCGTGATGGGCCTGTTCGGCGACTCGATCACCACCGACCACATCTCCCCGGCCGGCAACATCAAGAAGGACTCGCCGGCAGGCCGCTTCCTGCAGGAACGCGGCGTGCAGCCGGCCGACTTCAACAGCTACGGCAGCCGCCGCGGCAACGATGACGTGATGGTCCGCGGCACCTTCGCCAACATCCGCATCAAGAACCTGATGTTCGGTGGCGAGGAAGGCGGCAACACCCTGTACTACCCGGCCGGCGGTGGCCAGCCGGAGAAGCTGGCCATCTACGATGCGGCCATGAAGTACAAGGCTGACAAGGTGCCGCTGGTGGTGCTGGCCGGCAAGGAATACGGCACCGGCTCGTCGCGTGACTGGGCGGCCAAGGGCACCCTGCTGCTCGGCGTCAAGGCGGTCATCGCCGAAAGCTTCGAGCGCATCCACCGCTCCAACCTGGTCGGCATGGGCGTGCTGCCGCTGCAGTTCCGCAATGGCGAGAACGCGCAGAGCCTGGGCCTGGACGGCTCGGAAGTGATCGACATCACCGGCCTGCAGGATGGCGCCAGCAAGCGCGCCACGGTCACTGCCACCAAGGCCGATGGCACGAAGAAGACCTTCGAGGTTTCAGTGATGCTGCTGACCCCGAAGGAGGTCGAATACTTCCGTCATGGCGGCCTGCTGCAGTACGTGCTGCGCCAGCTGGCCAGCAAGTAACGCATCAACGGTAGAGCCGGGCCTGCGCTCGGCCACATCGCCACAGCGTCAGCCGAGCATGGCTCGGCTCTACAAGAAGAAGGGCCGGATCCTCACGGATCCGGCCCTTTTCGTCTGCACACCGTCCCGCCGGCATCAGGTCAGGCGTCAACCCTACAGATCAGGGCCGCACGCCGAACAGGTGCCACGACGTTTTCACTGCGGGGCCCATGGTGTCCAGCGACCACAGGCCTTCCTCCCACTCAAGATGCCCATCCGGCGCATCCTCGTTGAACACTGTCACCGACATCTCACCGGCGGGATGCGGCGTATCCTCGATGCGATAGCACACCGCACCGGCGTTTCCCTGGTAGACATTTGAGAGGAAGCCCTGCGGGCAGCGCACATCCAGCACCCGGTAGCCGCTGCTCTCCTCGCTGGCATAGACATTGGTGTGGATCGAATAGGTCACCAGCCCACCCGGATGTGGTGCCAGCTGCAGGTTCAGTTCTGCCGTTTCACCCAGCGCGATCACCGGGAAATTCAATTGCACCATCGCGCCCGGCACCGCATGCGCACTCATCGAAAGCGAGACCATCAACGCACAGCTCAGGATTCGGACCATTGCTCAACTCCGGAAATGGATCGTTGAACGATGATTACCGCGAACGGCCCTGCCTGTCTTTCAGAGTGCTACGAAATTCCGTGCGGCCGGGTGCCTCCAGCTGTCCAGCAGCGAACGCTTCACCCTGGGTGGCGTCGACTGCTGGTCGGCCATCCAACAAGAGGGCCGGGTCCTCGCGGATCCGGCCCTTCTGGTTTCTTCGCAGCCTGGCATGGCCTGGCGCTACTGCGTCTCCGGCAACGTCGGGATACGTGCCAGATGCCCGGTCACCGGCGCGGTGCGTCCGGGTCGGTGCGCAGCGCCTTCAGCAGGCCCCACATGTAGAACGCCAGGGTGAACGAGAACGGCAGGCCGCACAGCACCACCGCCGTCTGCATCGCACTGAAGTTGCCGGCCAGCAGCAGGCCGACACTGGCCACGGTGATGCCGGCCGCCCAGAACACGCGCAGCCAGATCGGCGCGTCGTGGCCATCTTCCACGCCATCGTCGACGCGACGGGTGCACAGGTTGGCGATCATCAGCGTGCCCGAATCGACCGGGGTCAGGAACAGCACGAAGCCGATCACCACCGCGGCACCGGCCACGTAAGGCGCGGCAGGCAGGTATTCCAGCAGCTTGAACAGCGTCATCGCCGCATCGTGCTGGGCCACCTCGCCCAGCACCGCCTGGCCGTGGTTGAGCACCAGGTCGATGGCGGTATTGCCGAAGATCGACAGCCACGCCAGGGTGAAGCCGAGCGGGATCAGCAGCACGCCCATGATCACTTCGCGGATGGTGCGGCCACGCGAGATGCGCGCCACGAAAAGGCCCACGAACGGTGCCCAGGCGATCCACCACGCCCAGTAGAACAGCGTCCACGAGCCCATCCATTCACGACCCTTCGGGTCGTTGAGGTACATGTCGAAGCTCTTGCGCACGAACGCGCCCAGATAGTCGCCGGTGTTCTGGATCAGGCCGTCGAACAGGTGCAGGGTCGGGCCGGTGACCAGCACGAACAGCAGCAGGCCGCACAGCAGGCGCACGTTGAGGTTGGACAGCCAGGCGATGCCCTTCTCCACACCCGCCACCACGCCGATGGTGGCCACCACCATCATCACCAGCACGATCGCCACCAGCACCTGCGGCGTATCCGGAATGTGGAACAGGTAGACAAGGCCGGACTGCACCACCAGCGCGCCGATGCCGAGGTTGGTCACCATCGAGATCAGCGTGGCAAGGATGCCAAAGCCATCGACCATGTCGCCGATGCGGCCATGGATGCGCTCTCCGAAGATCGGGTACAGCGCCGAGCGCAGCGCCAGCGGCAGGTCACGGCGGTAGGCGAAATAGCCCAGCGCCACGCCCACCAGCGCGTACAGCGCCCAGCCGTGCAGGCCCCAGTGCAGGAAGGTCAGCACCATCGCCTCGCGGCCGGCGGCCACGGTACCGCCGGGCTGCCCGGGCGGATTGAGGAAGTGATCCAGCGGCTCGTAGGCGCCGTAGTACAGCAGCGCGATGCCGATGCCGGCCGAGAACAGCATCGATACCCAGGGCACGTAGCCGAAGGCCGGCGATTCCTCGTTGTGGCCCAGGCGGATGCGGCCATACGGCGAGAACGCCAGCCACAGCACGAAGCCCAGGCACAGCACGATCAGCAGCATGTACCACCAGCCGAACGCCGCCGACACCTCGGCCTGCGCCCATTGCAGCCAGTGCTCGCTGCCTTCGGGATAGAGAACGGTGAGCAGCCCGAGGATGCCGATCGACACCGAGGAACTGAAGAACACAAAACGGTTCAAGCGCAGGGGCGAACGCTTGGGATGAGCCAGGGAAGACATGGGGTCGTCTCATCAAGTCCGAGGGAGCACATGGGCGGGGCCGGACCGGTAAACCGGGCCCATGGCGTGGGGCGCGAGCGCATCCTAGGGTTTATTGATTGAACGTTCAATCAATAAAAAGCATAATGGCGGGCAGCCCGATCCTTCGGGTCGCAATCCGTGGAGAGACAATGCCGAAGAAAGGCGTGGAACCGGTACGGCGCGAGCAGCTGATCCGGGCCACTTTCCAGACCATCGACGAGATCGGCATGGCCGATGCAACCGTCGCCACCATCGCGAAGAAGGCAGGGCTGTCCAGCGGCATCGTCGCCCACTACTTCGGCGACAAGGACGGCCTGCTCAATGCTGCAATGCGGCAGATCCTGCGCGAACTGAAGGACGCCGTTGCGCGCTACCGCGCCGATGTCGGCGATGACCCGCGCGACCAGCTGCGTGCCATCGTCGATGGCAACTTCGATGACAGCCAGATCAACGGCACCGCGATGCGCGTCTGGCTCACCTTCTGGGCCGCGAGCATGCACCAGCCGGAACTGGCCCGGCTGCAGCGCGCCAACGACCAGCGCCTGTTCTCCAACCTGTGCCACCAGTTCAACCGCCTGCTGCCCCACCCGCAGGCCCGCCTGGCCGCCCGCGGCCTGGCCGCGATGATCGACGGCCTGTGGCTGCGCGGCAGCCTGGTCGGCGGCCAGTTCAATGCCGAGAAGTCCCGGCGCATCGCTTACGGCTACATCGACTTCCAGTTGCAGGCTGTCGCGCTATAAGCGCTTCAGCACCCGCCCCCTTCCAAGGAGTACGCCCCCATGACCACCCTGCCCGTCCAACAGCTGTACATCCACGGCCAGCGCGTCGATGCCACCAGCGGCAAGACCTTCAAGTCGGTGAACCCGGCCACCGGTGAGGTGATCGCCGAAGTGCAGGTCGCCAGCCAGGCCGACGTCGAGCGCGCCGTGCAGAGCGCGGCCGAAGGCCAGAAGGTGTGGGCCGCGATGACCGCCATGGAGCGTTCGCGCATCCTGCGCCGTGCGGTCGAGATCCTGCGCGAGCGCAATGATGAGCTGGCCCACCTGGAAACCCTGGACACCGGCAAGGCGCTGGCCGAGACCACCACCGTGGACATCGTCACCGGTGCCGACGTGGTCGAGTACTACGCCGGCCTGGCCACGGCCATCGAAGGCATCCAGCTGCCGCTGCGCGAATCGAGCTTCTTCTACACCCGCCGCGAGCCGCTGGGCGTGGTCGCCGGCATCGGCGCGTGGAACTACCCGATCCAGATCGCCATGTGGAAGTCGGCCCCGGCCCTGGCTGCCGGCAATGCGATGGTGTTCAAGCCGTCCGAAGTGACCCCGCTGACCGCGATCCGGCTGGCCGAGATCTACACCGAAGCCGGCGTGCCGGCCGGCGTGTTCAACGTCGTGCAGGGCCCGGGCCGCGAGATCGGCCAGTGGCTGACCGAGCACCCGGTGATCGAGAAGATCTCCTTCACCGGCGGCGTCGCCACCGGCAAGAAGGTCATGGCCAGCGCGGCTTCCTCGTCGCTGAAGGAAGTGACCATGGAGCTGGGCGGCAAGTCGCCGCTGGTGATCTGCGATGACGCCGACCTCGACCGCGCCGCCGACATCGCGGTGATGGCCAACTTCTTCAGCTCCGGCCAGGTCTGCACCAACGGCACCCGCGTGTTCGTGCCGCGCAGCATGCTGGCCGCGTTCGAAGCCGCCGTTGTCGAGCGCGTCAAGCGCATCCGCATCGGTGACCCGATGGCTGCCGAGACCAACTTCGGCCCGCTGACCAGCTTCCCGCACATGGAAAACGTGCTGCGCTACATCGAAAGCGGCAAGGCCGAAGGCGCCCGCCTGCTGACCGGCGGCGGCCGTGCCACCGAAGGTGCGCTGGCCAACGGCGCCTACGTGCTGCCGACCGTGTTCTCCGACTGCCGCGATGACATGACGATTGTCCGCGAAGAGATCTTCGGGCCGGTGATGAGCATCCTCGCCTACGACGACGAAGACGAAGTGGTGCGCCGTGCCAACGACACCACCTTCGGCCTCGCTGCCGGCGTGGTCAGCAAGGACGTCAGCCGCGCCCACCGCATCATCCACCGCCTGGAAGCCGGCATCTGCTGGATCAACACCTGGGGTGAATCGCCGGCCGAAATGCCGGTCGGCGGCTACAAGGAATCCGGCGTCGGCCGCGAGAACGGCATCTCCACCCTCGGCCACTACACCCGCATCAAGTCGGTGCAGGTTGAGCTGGGCGACTACGCCAGCGTGTTCTGATCGGCGCGCCCTGAGCGCGCCCCATCGTCCGGCCACCGTGCCGATCCGACATTCCGCCGGGACGCCTGCATGCAGCGCGCCCCGGCCTGCAGGAGACACCCATGAGCACCCATAACGAGTACGACTACATCATCGTCGGCGCCGGTTCGGCCGGCAACGTGCTGGCCACCCGCCTCACCGAAGATGCCGATGTGAGCGTGCTGCTGCTGGAAGCCGGTGGCCCGGACTACCGGCTCGACTTCCGTACCCAGATGCCGGCCGCGCTGGCCTTCCCGCTGCAGGGCAAGCGCTACAACTGGGCGTACAAGACCGATCCCGAGCCCTTCATGAACAATCGCCGCATGGACTGCGGCCGCGGCAAGGGCCTGGGTGGCTCGTCGCTGATCAACGGCATGTGCTACATCCGCGGCAACGCGATGGACTACGACAACTGGGCCAGCATGCCGGGCCTGGAAGACTGGACCTACCTGGACTGCCTGCCGTACTTCCGCAAGGCGGAAACCCGCGACATCGGCGCCAATGACTACCACGGTGGCGACGGCCCGCTGCGCGTGACCACGCCGAAGGCCGGCAACAACGAACTGTTCGCGGCGATGGTCGAGGCCGGCGTGCAGGCCGGCTACCCGCGCACCGACGACCTCAACGGCTACCAGCAGGAAGGCTTCGGCCCGATGGACCGCACGGTGACCCCGAAGGGCCGCCGTTCCAGCACCGCCCGCGGCTACCTGGACCTGGCCAAGCCGCGCCCGAACCTGACCATCGTCACCCACGCGCTGACCGACCGCATCCTGTTCTCGGGCAAGCGTGCGGTGGGCGTGCAGTGGCTGCACAACGACCAGCCGCAGCGCGCCACCGCGCGCCGCGAAGTGCTGCTGTGCGGCGGCGCCATCGCCTCGCCGCAGATCCTGCAGCGTTCGGGCGTCGGCCCGGCCGACCTGCTGCGCAGCCTCGACATCGACCTGGTGCACCACCTGCCGGGCGTCGGCGCCAACCTGCAGGACCATCTGGAGATGTACCTGCAGTACGAGTGCAAGAAGCCGGTGTCGCTGGCCCCGGCGCTGAAGCTGTACAACCAGCCGGCGATCGGCGCCGAGTGGCTGTTCCTGGGCACCGGCATCGGCGCCAGCAACCAGTTCGAGGCCGGCGGCTTCATCCGCAGCGACGCCGAGTTCGACTGGCCGAACCTGCAGTACCACTTCCTGCCGGTGGCGATCAATTACAACGGCTCCAACCCGATCAAGGCGCACAGCTTCCAGATGCACGTGGGCTCGATGCGCTCGCCCAGCCGCGGCCGCATCCACGTGCGCTCCAAGGACCCGCGCGAACATCCCAGCATCCTGTTCAACTACATGTCGCATGACCAGGATTGGCGCGAATTCCGCGCGGCGATCCGCATCACCCGCGAGATCTTCGCGCAGCCGGCGCTGGCACCGTACAGCGGCCGCGAGATTTCGCCCGGCAGCGCGCTGCAGACCGACGCGCAGATCGATGCGTTCGTGCGCGAGCATGCAGAGACCGCCTACCACCCGTCCTGCTCGAACAAGATGGGCCACGCCGATGATCCGATGGCGGTGGTCGATGGCCAGGGCCGCGTGCACGGCCTGGAAGGCCTGCGCATCGTCGATGCCTCGATCATGCCGCAGGTGGTGACCGGCAACCTCAACGCGCCGACCATCATGATGGCCGAGAAGCTGGCCGACGTGATCCGCGGCCGCACCCCGCTCGCCCGCAGCACCGCGCCGTACTACAAGGCCAACGGCGCACCGGTACGCAAGCAGGGCTGAGCAGCCCCGAACCGGTAGGTGCCCACCTTGGTGGGCACTGATCCAGGACGCCCCCTCGAAATCCCGTGCCGACCAAGGTCGGCACCTACCATTGCCGCCTCCGCGAACCCCTCTTCGCGTTTTCCCTACGGCGGGGTATGCTGCAATGACCGGCCATTGTCGATACGCTCAGGGCCGGAACCTAATACATCACGATTCCTGGAGGGGGAATATGAGTCTGGATCGTCCCTGGCTGCAGAGCTATCCGAAAGGCGTTCCCGCCGAAATCGACGTCAACGAGTTCCATTCGGTCGCCTCGGTCTTCGACGCCTCCGTCGCGAAATTCCGCGACCGTCCCGCCTACTCCAGCTTCGGCAAGGTCATCACCTATGGTGAGACCGATGCGCTGGTCACCCAGTTCGCCGCCTACCTGCTGGGCGAGCTCAAGCTCAAGAAGGGTGACCGCGTCGCCCTGATGATGCCCAACTGCCTGCAGTACCCGGTGGCCACCTTCGGCGTGCTGCGTGCCGGACTCACCGTGGTCAACGTCAACCCGCTGTACACCGCGCGCGAACTCAAGCACCAGCTGGTCGATGCCGGTGTCAGCGCGCTGGTGGTGGTCGACAACTTCGGCGACACCGTCCAGCAGGTCATCGCCGACACGCCGGTCAAGCACGTGATCACCACCGGCCTGGGCGACCTGCTCGGCGCCAAGGGTGCGATCGTCAACTTCGTGCTGAAGTACATCAAGAAGATGGTGCCCAACTACCACGTCAAGGGCGCGGTCCGCTTCAAACAGGCGCTCAAGCTGGGCAGCCGCCACGCGCTTCCGAAGGTCGAGATCGACCACGACGACATCGCTTTCCTGCAGTACACCGGCGGCACCACCGGCGTGGCCAAGGGCGCGATGCTGACCAACCGCAACCTGATCGCCAACATGCAGCAGGCGTCGGCGTGGCTGTCCACCTCGGGCATCGAGCCGGGCAAGGAAGTGATCATCACCGCCCTGCCGCTGTACCACATCTTCGCGCTGACCGCGAACGGGCTGGTCTTCATGAAGTTCGGTGGCTGCAACCACCTGATCACCAACCCGCGTGACATGAAGGGCTTCGTCAAGGAGCTGAAGGGCACCCGCTTCACCGCCATCACCGGCGTCAACACGCTGTTCAACGGCCTGCTCAACACCCCCGGCTTCGACGAGATCGATTTCTCTTCGGTCAAGTTCACCCTGGGCGGCGGCATGGCGGTGCAGCGCGCGGTGGCCGAGCGCTGGAAGAAGACCACCGGCGTCACCCTGGTCGAGGCCTACGGCCTGACCGAAACCTCGCCGGCGGCCTGCATCAACCCGCTCACCCTGCCCGAGTACAACGGCTCGATCGGCCTGCCGATCCCGTCCACCGATGCCTGCATCAAGGACGACAACGGCAACATCCTGCCGCTGGGCGAAGTCGGTGAGCTGTGCATCAAGGGCCCGCAGGTGATGAAGGGTTACTGGCAGCGCCCGGATGAAACCGAAAAGGCCATCGATGCCGACGGCTGGCTGCACACCGGCGACATGGCGAAGATGGACGAGCACGGCTTCTTCTACATCGTCGACCGCAAGAAGGACATGATCCTGGTGTCCGGCTTCAACGTGTACCCGAACGAGGTCGAGGACGTCATCGCGATGATGCCGGGCGTGCTGGAAGTGGCCGCAGTCGGCGTTCCGGACGAGAAATCCGGCGAAGTGGTGAAGGTCGTGATCGTGAAGAAGGACCCGAACCTGACCGCCGAAATGGTCAAGGAGCACGCGCGGGCAAACCTGACCGGATACAAGCACCCCAGAATCGTAGAATTCCGAAAAGAGCTGCCGAAGACCAACGTCGGCAAGATTCTCCGTCGCGAGCTGCGTGATACGCCCGCCCAGTAAGGGTTTGCGGGCAAGCAGGCAGAACAGGGGCCCCGCCGGCGACGGCGGGGCCTTTTCATTGCCGGAACATGGCCGGCCCAGCGCTTGCGGGCGGTTCACGACGGGTGCATAGAATCAGTCGCCGCCGCACGTTCAGCTCGCCCCCTCACTCTTCTCCGTCCGCTCTGCGGTTGGCCGGACGGTCACACGGAGAACTTCCATGTCCGCAGTACGCCCCATCATCACCCGCCCCGCCCAGCACCCTACCCTGCGTATCACCGAGGAACTGGAGCGGAATGTCTACTGGATCCACATGCACGCCAACCTGGTCAACCAGCCGGGCCGGCCGTGCTTCGCTTCGCGCCTGGTCGATGACATCGTCGACTACCAGCGCGAACTGGGCGATCGCCTCAGCGCCTCGCATGTTCTGTCACCCCATGTCGTTCTGGCCTCGGACAGCGACGTGTTCAACCTGGGCGGCGATCTCGAACTGTTCTGCCGCCTGATCCGCGAAGGGGATCGCGCCCGCCTGCTTGACTACGCGCAGCGCTGCGTGCGCGGCGTGCATGCCTTCCATGCCGGTCTTGGCGCCCGCGCGCACAGCATCGCACTGGTCCAGGGCAATGCACTCGGCGGCGGCTTCGAAGCGGCGCTGAGCTGCCACACCATCGTTGCCGAGGAAGGCGTACTGATGGGCCTGCCGGAGGTGCTGTTCGACCTGTTCCCCGGCATGGGCGCCTACTCCTTCCTGTGCCAGCGGATCAGCCCGCGCCTGGCCGAGAAGATCATGCTGGAGGGCAATCTCTACACGGCCCGCCAGCTCAAGGAGATGGGCCTGGTGGACATCGTCGTGCCGGTCGGAGAAGGCGTCGCCGCAGTAGAACAGGTGATCAAGGACAGCAAGCGGATTCCGCACGCCTGGGCGGCGATGCGTGAAGTCAACGAGATCGCCACCATGGTGCCGCTGCACGAAATGATGCGGATCACCGAGATCTGGGTCGACACCGCCATGCAGCTTGGCGAGAAGTCCCTGCGTACGATGGATCGGCTGGTGCGGGCGCAGGCCCGGCGCAATGGCGACCCGGCCTGACAGCCCGGCGGTTCAGGACGGGCTGCGCTCACTGTCGTCGCGGTGCGGTGCCCCCGCACTACGCGCAGCCAGCGCATTCCTGCCGTTGCGCAGGGCGGCCGACAGGTTGCCGAGCCGGGTGTTCCACTCGCCCTTCAGCTGCCAGTCCGCCATGCGCATGATCTCGCCACTGGAGGCGGCAACCTGGACCAGTCCCAGGTTGCTCGCCACACCCCGCAAAGCGTGGGCATGCTCGCGGAAGTCTTCCCAGGCCTGGCGCTCACCGCAGGCCTGCAGCTGGCCCATGCTGGCGTCGACATCCGCCAGGCACTGGTCGATGAACTTGCGTTCGAAGCCATCGCCCATGCCCAGCGCAGCCAGCTCGTCCAGCACGGCGGTGTCGAGCACGCCATCGCCGACCGGCAAGGCGGGCACCGACTGGATGCCGGTTTCGGCACGGGTATTGGCCGCAACGTCGGCCAGTACTTCCAGCAGCCGGGTGGCGACCACCGGCTTGGCCAGGAACGCGCGCGCGCCCGCCTGTTCGCAGCGCAGGATCGACTCGGGGGTGACATCGGCACTGAGCACCATCACCGGCACATAGGGCATGCCACTGGCCTGCATCACCCGCAGCTGCTTGAGCAGGTCCAGGCCGCTCATGCCGGGCATGTGCAGGTCGACGATCGCCGCGTCGTAGCTTGCCTGCTCAAGCGCGTCGAGCACTTCGGCGCCACCATTGACGCAGGTGACCTTGTGGCCGGCTTTCTCGAGCAGGCGCTGCAGCACCATCCGGTTGGCCTCATGGTCATCGGCCACCAGCACCCGCAGGCTGCGCACCCGTGCCCGATGGCGCAGGAACGGATTGGAGAACGCAATGACGTTGCCGGCTTCGGCCACCTCGGACGCCGCCACCGGCGCCGCCACGGGATCTGCAACATCCAGCGTGATTTCAACCCAGAACACGCTGCCGCGCGGGCTGTTCGGGGCGTAACCGACCTGGCCGCCCATCGACTCCACCAGGCCCTTGGCAATGGCCGTACCCAGGCCGGTGCCCTCATGGCGGCGGGCCAGGCCGACATCGCCCTGCTCGAATGCATTGAACAGGCGGCCGCGCAGCGCCACCGGCACACCGATGCCGCTGTCGACGATCTCGAAGCGCAGGCGTACCCGCTCGCTGCCCAGCGCATCAGGGCTGGACACGTGCAATTGCACGTAGCCGCTGTCGGTGAACTTGACCGCGTTGCCCATCAGGTTCAGCAGGATCTGCTGCAGATGGCCGGCGTCGCCCAGCAGGCGCGGCGGCACGTTCTCGTCCACCTGCACGCGGTAGTCCAGCGATTTCGAGCGGGTCTGCGGGGTCAGGATCAGGTTGATCGCCTGCAGCACATCGGCCAGCGCGAATTCGTGCCACTCCACCCGCACCTTGCCCGCCTCGATCGCGGAGATGTCCAGCACCTCCTCCACCAGCGCCAACAGGCTGCGGGTCGAGGCCTGGATGGTGTTCAGGCATTCGCGCTGCTCATCGTCCAGGCGGGTGGTGGCCAGCACTTCGGTCATGCCGGCCAGGCCGTTCAGCGGTGTACGGAACTCGTGGCTCATGTTGGCCAGGAAGCGGCTCTTGGCCTCGTTGGCCTGGCGTGCTTCGGCCACGGCGCGGGTCAGTGCGTGCAGCAACGAGTCGAAGTACAGCGGGATCGCGCCCAGGCCCAGCAGCAGGCCCCAGCCCAGATAGTCGTGGCCCCGCCAGTACGGCGACAGCATCACCGTGCACAGGAAGGCCAAGCAGCCCATCGCGGTGGCCACGCGCAGATAGGTACTGCCGTAGCGCATGCCGTTGCCGATCGTCACCCACAGCATCACCGCGTACAACGGTGCCGCCGGCTCGCCCTGGATGGTCATGATCCAGGCCATGCAGGTGTAGTCGGTCAGCATGCCGATCACCCGGCGCACATGCGACACGCCCGGATGCACCAGGATCGCCGCCAGCAGGCCGGCGGAGATGGTCAGTTCGAAGGCCAGGATCAGCCAGGTGGCCGTCAGTGCCTCACCGCCGCCGCTGAGCGAGCGCCAGCCCAGGTAGCTGATGAACAGTGCAGTGATGACGATGCGGATCAGGTTCTGCGCGTGCTCGCTGTCTTCGCGCCCGGACAGGCGCTGCCTGAAGCGGGCCAGCAGCGAACGCGAGACGGTGGCGGCGGCGGGGGTGGTATCCATGGTCGGATGTCGCATCCTTCGGCGCAGCAGGGAAGAGCAGCACAGGGGCACCGCCAGCAGCCCCAGCCACAGGGAAAGGGCCAGGCCAGGGTTGGCCCGCCAGTACGGGGTCAACAGCACGGTGGCACCGAAACTGGCCATTGCCAACGCGATGGCAGCGGCCAGGTAGCGGGGGCCGAAGCGCAGCCCATTGCCGACCGTCACCCACATCACCACGGCATACACCCAGGCCAGCGGCTCGCCCATCTGGATCATGCCGATCGCGATCAACCCGTAGTCGGCCAGCATCCCGGCCACCCGTCGCGGGTCCGAGCGGCCCGGCTTCCACAGCAGCCAGCCGAACAGCAGCAGCGACAGGCCGAGCCCGGTCAACACCGTCGCCAGCACGCCCTGGTACTGCTCGAGCCGATGCAGGCGGGCGCCCGACAACAGCACATAGACCAGGATCAGCGAGATCAGCACCATCCGCACGATCGCCTGGCCATGCTCCGAATCCGGACGCTGCGCCAGCTTGCGCCTCACGCGTGCGAACAGGTCCTGCATGTCACCCACCCGGTCGCGTCGATGCCGTCGAGTGCTGGGCGCAGATATCCATCAGCTGCGAGTGGCCGCGCATCAGCGCATCCACGCAGCGCGGGTCGAACAACCGGCCACGCTGGGCATACAGATAGGCCAGCGTGGCTTCCATGGTCCATGCTTCCTTGTACGGACGGGGCGAAATCAGGGCGTCGAACACGTCGGCCACGGCCACGATCCGCGCCTCGAGGGGAATGGCCTCGCCCACCAGGCCGTCCGGGTAACCGCTGCCGTCATAGCGCTCGTGATGGCGCAGTGCGATCAATGCGCCGACCTGGATGAAGCGGTTCTGGCTGCCACTGAGCAGTTCATGGCCGATCCTGGGGTGCCGGCGCATGATCGCCAGCTCCTCGTCGTTGAGCTTGCCCTGCTTGAGCAGCACGGCATCGGGAATCGCGATCTTGCCCATGTCATGCAGCGGCGCCGCCATCTCGATCAGCTTGACGTCATCCTCGGGCAGGCCGAGCTGCTCGGCGATCAGTCCGGCGACCCGCGCCATGCGTTCCAGATAGGCACTGGTGCCGGCATCACGGAACTCGATCGCACGGGCCAATCGCGACAGGGTTTCGCGTTCGCGTTCCTCGACCTCGTGCATGCTGGCCAGCAGCCGCTGTTCCAGCGACAACGCACGCTGTTTCACGTTCTCGGTCTGCTGGCGCAGCTGCAACAGGTTGTAGCAGCGCGCGCGCAGTTCGCGCGGGCGGATCGGCTTGACCAGGAAATCGATGACACCCGCTTCCAGCGCCGCCTGCCGGATCGGCTCGTCGCCAACAACGGTGATCAGGATCACGGGAATATCGCGGTGCTTGGGCAGGCGGCGGAAACGGCGGGCGAACTCCAGCCCGTCCATCTCCGGCATGCGGTAATCGAGCAGCAGCAGGTCGACCGGATGCGCCTCGCACCAGGCCAACGCGGTCAGCGGGTCACCAAAGTCATACACGCTCAGTTCCGGCGCGATGTCCTCGATGACATGACGCAGCATCGTCCGCGCGGACGTCTGATCATCAACAATGACGATGTTCAACGCGTACTCTGCCTGGCTTCTCGACCATGCTGGATCATCAGCAGGCGAGGATACTCTGCCGCTGCGAACGCTCGCACCCTGCATCGGCCTGACTCCCGTGTCATACGTCCCGGTTCATGATCGTCATCACATTGTGAAGCGGACGCTCCACAATGCACCATCCCCCTGGCGCCGATCAAGCCATAACAGGCGTCAAGGTAGTGCATTAACGATACGCCGAGTGCGGGACGCGTCAATCGCGCCGTCTCGTTTCGCGACGGCGCGCACAATCAGGAGTCAGAAAGACGGCTTACTGCTCCGGACGCATGTACGGGAACAGCAGCACGTCACGAATCGAACTGCTGCCGGTCAGCAGCATCACCAGGCGATCGACGCCGATGCCGAGGCCGCCGGTCGGGGCCATGCCGTACTCCAGCGCACGGATGTAGTCGGCGTCGTAATGCATCGCCTCGTCGTCGCCACCTTCCTTCGCGGCCACCTGGGCCTGGAAGCGCTGGGCCTGGTCTTCCGGATCATTCAATTCCGAGAAGCCATTGGCCAGCTCCTTGCCATTGACGAACAGCTCGAAGCGGTCGGTGTAGCCCGGATCGTTGTCGTTGGCACGGGCCAGCGGCGAGACCTCGACCGGATGATCGGTGATGAAGGTCGGCTGGATCAGGGTGTGCTCGACGGTGGCTTCGAAGATCTCCAGCAGCAGCTTGCCCCAGCCGTAGGACGGCTTGACCTTGATCTTCAGGCGCTCGCAATGGCGCAGCAGCGCCTCACGATCGGTGCAGTCGGCGGCGGAGATCTCCGGGTTGTGGTGGCGCACGGCTTCGTCCATGCGCCAGCGGCGGAACGCCGGGCCCAGGTCGATCTTCGCGCCGTCCCACTCCACTTCGGTGGTGCCGTTGACAGCGCTGGCGACGTCACGGATCACGCCCTCGGTCAGGTCCATGATCTCGTTGTACGTGGCATAGGCCTCGTACAGCTCCATCATGGTGAACTCCGGGTTGTGCCGGGTGCTGACACCTTCGTTGCGGAAGTTGCGGTTGATCTCGTACACGCGCTCCAGGCCACCCACGGTCAGGCGCTTGAGGTACAGCTCCGGCGCCACGCGCAGGTACAGGTCCAGGTCCAGCGCGTTGTGGTGGGTAGTGAACGGCTTGGCCGCCGCGCCGCCGGGGATGTAATGCATCATCGGCGTCTCGACTTCCAGGAAGTCGCGGTTGTCGAGCCACGCGCGCATGGCGCGGATGATCTTCGAGCGCTTGATGAAGACCGCGCGCGATTCCGGGGTCACGATCAGGTCGACGTAGCGCTGGCGGTAACGCTGCTCGACGTCGGCCAGGCCGTGCCACTTGTCCGGCAGCGGGCGCAGCGACTTGGTCAGCAGGCGGATCGATTCGGCCTTGACCGACAGCTCGCCGGTCTTGGTACGGGTCAGACCGCCTTCGACCGCGATGATGTCACCCACGTCCCAGCCCTTGAAGGCGGTGTAGGCATCACCGAGGACCGTGCCCTGCAGGAACAGCTGGATGCGGCCGGACTCGTCCTGGATCTGCGCGAAGCTGGCCTTGCCCATGATGCGCTTGGCCATCAGACGGCCGGCCATCTTCACCTGGCGGCCGTTGCCTTCCAGGGCCTCGGCGGTCCACTGTTCGGCATCGGCGAATTCTTCCTGCAGCCGTCCGGCAAAGTCCTCGCGACGGAAGTCGTTCGGGTACGCGATGCCCTGCCCACGCAGCGCTTTGAGTTTCTCACGGCGCTCGGCGATCAACTTGTTTTCGTCGACGGGGGGGGTATCGGTAGCTTCGCTCATGGATCTGCGGGAATCGTGTAGTGAGGGGGGATGCTGCGCCCGGCACAGCCGGTTCCACAGCATACCAAAACCGCCCTGCCCCGGCCCCTGGCGGCCCCGCCCGGTAGCCGCCAACCCTGGTTCGCGCCGACAAGCCCCGGTAGTAGCCAACCTTGGTTGGCGCTTCGTGTGTCGACCAAGGTCGACACCTATCGGGCCGCGCGGCGCCGGCGTCAGCCGTTGCCGGGGAACGCCTGGCGCAGTTCGTCCACCAGCACCCGCTCGTTCTCCGAATAGTCGATCGGCACCGACACCAGGTGCACCCCACCCTCATTGAACGCCGCTTCCAGGGTCGGGATGAACTGCTCGATGGCGGTCACCTCATGGCCCCTGCAGCCATAGGCCTCGGCGTACTTGACGAAATCCGGGTTGCCGAAGGTCATGCCGTAGTCGGTGAAACCATCCACCGCCTGTTTCCAGCGGATCATCCCGTAGGCGCCGTCGTTGAGGATCAGCACCACCAGGTTCAGGCCCAGCCGGCGCGCCGTTTCCAGCTCTTGGCTGTTCATCATGAAACCGCCATCCCCGCACACCGCCAGTACCCGCCGCTGCGGGTACAGGATCGAGGCCATGATGGCCGAAGGCAGGCCCGCGCCCATCGTCGCCAGCGCGTTGTCCAGCAGCAGCGTATTGGCCACCTGGGTGCGGTAGTTGCGCGCGAACCAGATCTTGTACATGCCGTTGTCCAGCGCCACGATGCCGTCCGGTGGCATCACCTGGCGGACGTCGTGCACCAGCCGCTGCGGGGTGAACGCTTCCTCCTCGGCACGGTCGGCGATGTGCTCCAGGATGGTCGCGCGCAGCGGCAGCAGCGCATCGGCGTTCGGCACCGCACCCTCGATGCGGTCGGCCAGCTGGGTCAGCGCGCGGCCGATATCACCGATCACCTCCACCTGCGGGAAGTACACCTGTTCCACCGCTGCCTGCGAGTAGCCGATATGGATCACGGTCGGGCCGCCCGGGCGCATCACGAACGGCGGCTTTTCGGTGACCTCGTGGCCGATGGTGACGATCACGTCGGCCTGGTCGATCGCCATGTGCACGTAATCGCGCTCGGTCAGCGCCGCGGTGCCCATGTACAGGCCCGAGCCACCGGCGACCGCACCCTTGCCCATCTGCGTGGTGAAGAACGGAATGCCGGCACGCAGCACGAACGCTGACAGCGCTTCGCTGGACTGTGGCCGCGACGCCGCCGAAGCGATCATCAGCAGCGGACGCTTGGCGTTGCGGATGATCTCCGCCGCACGGTCGAGCGCCTCCGGGCTGGCAATGGGGCGATCCACCGCGTGCGGGGGAATCAATGCCACGCCCTCGACCTCGTTGGCCGCGATGTCTTCCGGCAGTTCCAGCAGCACCGGACCCGGCCGCTCTTCCTGGGCCACGCGGAACGCCTCGCGGACAATGGTCGGGATGGTGCGCGCCGAGACGATCTGCCGTGCCTGCTTGGTCAGCGGCTTCATCGTGCTGACGATGTCGACGATCTGGAAGCGCGCCTGCTTGCTGGCGACGATGCCCTTCTGCCCGGTGATCATGATCACCGGCCACGCACCCAGCAACGCATACGCCGCGCCGGTGGTGAAGTTGAGCGCGCCCGGGCCAAGCGTGGCCAGGCACACGCCGGGCTTGCCGGTCAGGCGCCCATAGGTGGCCGCCATGAACACCGCCGCCTGCTCATGGCGGGTGACGACCAGCTCGATGCTGGAATGGCGGAGCGACTCGACCACGTCGAGGTTTTCTTCGCCGGGGATGCCGAAAATACGCTCGACGCCTTCGTTCTCAAGCGCGGCGACGAGCAGGTCTGAACCCTTGGACATTGGAATGCCGTCCTTTTCGCTGGACTGATGGTGGATCGTTGCAGGAAGGATGAGAGCCGCGCGTCAAGGCTTGTCGAACCACACCGTCTGCGCGTTGACGAATTCACGGATGCCGAAGTGCGAGAGCTCGCGACCGAAGCCGCTCTTCTTCACGCCGCCGATCGGCACGCGCGGGTCCGACGCGGAGAAGCCGTTGACGAACACGCCGCCGGTCTGCAGCCGGCGCGCCAGCTGCATGGCGCGCTCGCGGTCGCCGGTCCACAGGTTGCCGCTGAGGCCGAACTCGCTCTGGTTGGCCAGTTCCACCGCATGGTCGGCATCGCGCGCGCGGCTGATCGAGGCCACCGGCCCGAAGGTCTCGGTATCGAAGGCCTGCATGCCCGGCTCCACGCCGGCCAGCACGGTAGGTGCATAGAACGCGCCCGGGCGCTCCAGTTGATGGCCGCCGACCAGCAGCTGCGCACCGGCCTCCACCGAGGCGCGCACCTGCGCATCAAGCTGCTCAAGCAGGTCCTGGCGCGCCATCGGGCCGATGCGGCTGCCGGGGTCGCGGCCATCGCCAATGGTCAGCGCCTGCACCTTCTGGCAGAACTGCGCCACGAACCGATCGTAGACTGCGTCTTCGACGATGATGCGCTTGCCGGCGATGCAGACCTGCCCGGTGTTCTGGAAGCGAGAGGCCACCGCCGCATCGACGGCGGCATCCAGATCGGCATCGGCCAGCACGATGAACGGGTCCGAGCCACCCAGCTCCAGCACCACCTTCTTCAGCGCCTGCCCGGCCTGGGCGGCGATGCTGCGACCGGCCGCCACGCTGCCGGTCAGGGTCACCGCAGCGATACGGTCATCGGCAATCGCGCGGCTGGTGCCCTCGCGGCTGATGTTGGCGGCGATGAAGGTGCCGTCCGGCAACCCGGCATCACGCCAGGCCGCATCCAGCAGCTGCGCGGTACCCACGATGTTCTCGGCCGGCTTCAGCAGGAAGCCGTTGCCGCCCATCAGGATCGGCACCGCGGCGCGCATCACCTGCCAGTACGGGAAATTCCACGGCATGATGCCCAGCACCACGCCCAACGGCAGGTAGGACACGTAGGCCTTGTCGTCGGGCACCTGGGTCGGCTCGTCGCGCAGGAACTGCGCGCCGTGGTCGGCGTACCAGTCGCACAGCACGGCGCACTTTTCGATCTCGGCCAACGCTTCGGCCTGGACCTTGCCCATCTCGGCGGTGGCCAGCGCGGCCAGCGCGTCGCGGTCGCGGCGCAGTACACCAGCCATCGCGCGCAGCACCCCGGCGCGCTGTTCGAGGCTGGTTGCGCTCCAGGCGGCAAAGCCGGCCTGGCCGCGATCGAGGATCGCCTCCAGTTCGGCGTCGGTGGCGAAGAGATGGCTGGCGATGAGCTGGCCGGTGGCCGGATCGCGGGAAATGGCAGTGCTGGGGGCAGCGGACATGCAGGTCTCCTGGTGTCTCGACGACGGGCAGCGGCCCGTCTCCTGCACAGGAATGTGGACCTGTTCGATGGCAGCAACAAGGCGTCTGCTTATCCTGTGACCTGCACTTACCTGCCTGAATGGGGGGGGGGGCTCTTGGCAGGGCTGCGCCCTGCACCCGCCGAAGCAACTGCAACAGCAACAGCCGAAGCAACAGCACAAGCTGGTTTCCTGCGGGATGGCGGGGTGGGTCCGGTTGCGGGAGACGCCGTAAACCCGTCCTTGGGGGCTTGGCCGCGGCATCCATGCCGCGGACACTCCCGCAACCGGACCCACCCCGCCTTCGACAGTTTCCTGCTGCTGTTGGTGGGTGCCGACCTTGGTCGGCACGGGGTCGGATCCCATCGTGAATATCGATATCTGACAGATGTGTCGACCAAGGTCGACACCTACCAACAGCCGCGTGAAATTGTCAGAGGTGGGGCGGTGTCGGAGTGCGGGGTGTCAGCCGCATGGATGCGGCTGCCAAGCCTACACGGACGTACTTGCGGCGTCCCCGCACTCCGACACCGCCCCGCCCCCCCACGGATAGCCTGCTGTTGCTGTTGCTGTTGCAGTTGCTTCGGCCTCTGCAGGTGCAGGGCTGCAAGCCCTGCCGCCCCCCCCTACTTCCGCGGCAGGTAGGTCACCAGCGAAAGGTCGTGCCGGCTCTCCGGCACCAGCGCCACGTACTGCAGGTCCAGCAACCCGCGCGTGGGATGGTTCAGCTTCTTCGCACCTTCGTCGAACCGGCGCACGTCGTGCTCCGGCCACCACTGGCGAAACTCTTCACTGTGCGCCGCGATATCCTCGACCAGCGCCAGGAACGGCGCCTTGTCCGGCGCCTGCGCCATCGCCGCACGGAAGCCTGCCAGCAGGCCGCGGGTCATTTCTTCCCAGTTGAGGATCAGCGTGCGGTACGGCGGGTACAGGAACATCAGCCGCAGCGTGTTGCGCTCATGCGGCGCCAACTGGCTGTAGTCGACGAAAAGCTCGGCGATGGCCGGGTTCCAGGCCAGGATGTCGAAACGGGTATTGCGCACGTAGGCCGGGATCGGCTGCATCGCCTCCACCAGCTGGCGCAGGCCGTCGGTCACGCTCTCGTCCGGCGACTCCAATGGCACGCCATAGCCGGACAGCGCGAACGCATAGGCGCGCTCGTCGTCGCTCATGCGCAGCACCTCCGCCAGGCGCTCCAGCACCTCGGGCGAGGCGCGCACTTCGCGCCCCTGTTCGATCCATGTGTACCAGCTGACGCTGACCCCGATCGCCAGCGCCACTTCCTCGCGCTTCAGGCCCGGGGTACGCCGGCGCCCGGCCGGCAGGCCGAGCGTGGTGGGGTCGACACGGGCGCGACAGGCCTTGAGGAAGCCGCCAAGTTCCTTGCGTTCAGCTTCGCTGCGCATCATCGCCCCGTCCTACCCTTTGTAGCGTCGAGCCATGCTCGACGCATCCGCTAGCTCGCGAAAAGCAGCCGAGCACGGCTCGGCTCTACAGAAAGCCGGTTCAACCACCCTCGGCGTTGCGCACGAGGGCGATGATATCCGCGCAGGCGCGTCGATCAGGCATCGACGCGCTTGGAACCCACGGCCAGGCCGGCCTTCAGGCTGGCCTCGACGAATTCGTCCAGGTCACCGTCGAGCACCTTCTGCGTGTCCGAACGCTCGATGCCGGTACGCAGGTCCTTGATACGGCTCTGGTCAAGCACGTAGTTGCGGATCTGGCTGCCCCAGCCGATGTCGGACTTGGTGGCTTCCACCGCGTCCTTCTCGGCGTTGCGCTTCTGGATTTCCAGCTCGTACAGCTTGGCGGCCAGCATCTTCATCGCGTTGTCGCGGTTCTGGTGCTGGCTGCGGCCGGTCTGGCAGGCCACGACGATGTTGGTCGGGATGTGGGTGATACGCACCGCCGACTCGGTCTTGTTGACGTGCTGGCCACCGGCACCGGACGAACGGTAGACATCGGTACGCAGGTCGGCCGGATTGATGGTGATGTCGATGTTGTCATCGATTTCCGGCGACACGAACACCGAGGTGAAGCTGGTGTGGCGGCGGTTGTCCGAGTCGAACGGCGACTTGCGCACCAGGCGGTGCACACCGGTCTCGGTCTTCAGCCAGCCATAGGCATAGTCGCCTTCCACGCGCAGCGTGGCCGACTTGATACCGGCAACGTCGCCGCCGGAGACTTCCATCAGCTCGGTCTTCCAGCCGCGCGATTCGCACCAGCGCAGGTACATGCGCAGCAGGATCTCGGCCCAGTCCTGGGCTTCGGTACCACCTGCACCAGCCTGGATGTCGACGAATGCCGCCGCATTGTCCATCTCGCCGGAGAACATGCGCTGGAATTCCAGCTTCTCGACGTGCGCCTGGTGTTTGTCCAGGTCGGCGACCACGGCCAGCGCGGTGTCCTCGTCCTGTTCGGACTCGGCCAGCTCCAGCAGTTCGGTCGCGTCGGTCAGGCCGTCCAGTACCGAGGCGATGCCGCCCACGGTCTTTTCCAGGCTGGAACGCTCGCGGCCCAGGTTCTGGGCGTACTCCGCGTTGTTCCAGACGTCGGGGCTTTCCAGCTCCCGCGTTACTTCTTCAAGACGCTCTTTCTTGGCGTCGTAGTCAAAGATACCCCCGAAGCGACAGCACGCGATCGGTCAGATCGGTGATGCGCTGGCGGACAGGATTCAGTTCGATCATGTCGGCGGTCATGCATTCAAAAGATGACTGCGAATGATACCGCAGCCACCCGGCCCGCGGCGAGGCGGCCCGAACCCGGCGGTCGCGCGCCTGGACACGGGCCTGCACGATGCCGGTAGACTTCCCGACCGCCGCGGGAACAGGGGGACGCGCGGTCCATTCCCATCCAAGGAGCATCAATTCAATGACGATCATGCGTTCCACCCTCTGCCTGGCCGCCTGCCTGCTGGCCGCCAATGCCTCGGCCATCGACCTGAAGGGCCTGACCAGCACCGGCATGAAGGCCGGCAAGGCGCTGACCCTGTCCGACGCCGAGGTCTCGGCCGCCGCCGACCAGGCCTGCACCTACATGGACAAGGACAACCAGGTGGTTGCCGGCAATGATCCCTATGCCCAGCGCCTGGCCAAGATCACCCAGGGCCTGGCCAACGAGGACGGCCTGAACCTGAACTTCAAGGTCTACCGCACCGCCGACGTCAACGCCTGGGCGATGGCCAACGGCTGCGTGCGCGTCTACACCGGCCTGATGGACATGGCCAGCGACGACGAAGTGCGTGGCGTGATCGGCCACGAAATCGGCCACGTGAAGCTGGGGCACAGCAAGACCAAGATGCGCACGGCCCTGCTCGCCTCGGCTGGCCGCGAGGGCCTGGCCGCCTCGGGCAATGGCAACCTGACCCAGCTCAGCCAGGGCCAGCTGGGCGAACTGGCCGAAGGCTTCGTCAACGCGCAGTTCTCGCAGAAGGAAGAGAGCGCGGCGGACGAGTACGGCTACCAGTTCATGAAGCGCCACAGCTACGACCCGGCGGCACTGGCCAGCATGTTCCGCAAGCTGTCCAGCGAAGGCGGCCTGATGTCCTCGCACCCGGGCTCGGAAGCCCGCGCTGCGCGCATCGACGCGATGATCAAGAAGGACAAGAAGTAAGTTGTCCGCGGGCGGGCCGCAGGGCCCGCCCGCTCACCCGCCCGCCAGGTCGAGCCGGAGTTGGGGCAGCTGTCGTCTACTGCACGGCACTTTGACGCCATCAGCCATGTGGAGCAGCGCCTCGCCGCCCTCCAGTGGCTCGATCGAGCGCAAGTGGCCGCGATTGATCATCCAGCTGCGATGCGGGCGTAGAAACACGCCCGGGTCCAGGCGCTGCTCCAGCACGGCCATGGTGATCCGCAGCGGATAGTCATGGCCACGCACGTGGAGGTTCACGTAGTTGCCTGCCGCCTGGGCATATTCCACGTCTTCGGTGGCCACCAGGAACTCCTTGCCCAGCTTGCGTACCAGGAAGTGCTGCGGACGCTCGACCGGCTCCACCGGGACGCCAACGTCAGGCTCGGCCAGCAGGCTCGCCTCGCCCTGGCGCCGCCGCCCAAGCCAGCTGGCCAGGTGCTCCAGCGCCACGAACAGCGCAAACGTACGCACATCCTTCAGGTATTCGTAGGCAAAGCGCTCCAGCCAGCCGGCATCGTCCTGGTAGCGATAGCCCACTGCCGCGTAGGCCAGGTGCCGGACCAGCATCATTCCCACCACGTGAATCAGCGACCAGCCTACGCTGGCCAGCAGGTACAGCGGCAACCGCCGGCGCCAGGTATCGGCATGCAGGGGCCAGCGCTCGCACCCCCACCACAGCAGCGGCAGGGTCGCCAGGATCAGGCTCAGGCTGCTGAACTCCCAGATCAGTGGCTCCCACAGGCCCAGATCCGCGCCCCGGCGCCCTGCGTCCATCACCTCCACCAGCGCATTGCTCACCGCTGAAACTGACAGGATCGCGGTCCATACCAGAATGCGGGTTGACGTACGCCAGCGCGGCGGGCGCCCCTGTGCCATTGCTGCATCCATCTCGTTGCGGTGCTCCAGCGTGCCTCAAGGGGCCGAGGGTAGCGGCTCCACTGGTCCCCCGCCGCCCGCCATTGGTCACTTGGGCGGTACCGGCGGGCCCAGCGCCATGGTCACGGCGCGTGGCGGCGCTCACCGTGGCCTGACCTCCCTGCCCGGCCTGCCCATGAACCGACGCCACGACATCGACGCCCTGCGGGTGTTCGCCTTCGCCCTGTTGATCCTCTACCACACCGGCATGGCCTACGTGGACGACTGGGGCTTCCACCTCAAGAGCGTACATACCGCCGAATGGCTGCAGTGGCCGATGGTGTTCGTCAACCGCTGGCGGATGTCGCTGCTGTTCCTGATCTCGGGCATCGCCATCGCGTTGATGCGGCCGGAAGGCAGGGTGCTGCGCTTTGCAGGCCTGCGCACGTGGCGGCTGCTGCTGCCGCTGCTGTTCGGCATGTTCATCATCGTGCCGATCCAACCCTACTGCGAAGGTGTGGCCAACGGCCATGTCGCACCGGGCTTCGGCGCCTTCCTGCTGCGCTACTGGCAGGTGCGGCCGTGGCCGGAAGGCAGTTTTGCCGGCTGGCAGTACGGCATCACCTGGAACCACCTGTGGTACCTGGCCTACCTGTGGAACTACACACTGGCGCTGGCCCTGCTGATGCCGGTGCTGGGCAGGCCCGGGGTGCGCAGGACCGTGGCCCGTGTTGCCGCATCGCCCACGCTGTTGATCGGCATTCCGTTCGTGCTGCTGCTGGCCTGGGTGGTCTGGCTGGAGCCGATCTACCCGTCCACCAATGCCCTGCTCGGCGACTGGTACCAGCACGCGAAGTACGCGACGGTGTTCCTCGCCGGCTACCTGTTTGGCCGCGAGCCCGTGTTCTGGGATCGAGTGGTCGCCCTGCGCCGCACCATGCTGTGGCTGGCGCTTGCCGCAGTCGGCTGGTACATGGGCCTGCGCATCCTCGGCCAGGTGCTGCCGGCCGACTCGCCGCTGCGTCAGTGGCCCGCTCCTTTCTGGGACCTGCAGGTCCGGACCAGCCAGTCGCTGTACGTCTGGACCGCGCTGCTGGCCATCCTCGGCTGGGGCAAGGTCTTCCTCGACCGCCCGTTCCGCTGGCTGCCGTACTGCACCGAGGCGATCTATCCCTGGTACATGCTGCACCAGAGCCTGATCATCGCGCTGTTGTTCTGGCTCAAGCCGCTGCAGCTTGGCGCGTGGACCGAGCCGGCGCTGCTGCTCGGCGGCACCGTGGGCGGCTGCCTGCTGATCCACGAGCTGCTGATCCGTCGCGTGCGCTGGCTGCGGCCGCTGTTCGGCCTGCGTGCCGAGCCACGATCATTGCCGACCGTACACGCCGCGACGGCGGCCTCATAGAGCCGAGCCCCTGCTCGGCTCCGCATCGACCCTGGGTGACTCATTCCACCGTGAACTCACCCACCAGCACGGTCTCGGCGCGGTCCTTCAGCCGCATCGTGACCATCTGGTCCTTCTGCTTCGGCGTGCCCCAGTGCGTGGTCAGGCGCAGCATCAGGGTGGTCGCACCGGTCACCAGCTGCTGGCGGCTGCCGAAGTAGTTCGCCTCCACCTTGTACCTGCCGGGCCTGGCGTTGCGCAGCGAGAACTGCTCCGGGCCGTAGCCACCGGTGAAGTCCTGCGACATCTGCCCGCCCTGGTAGGTCAGGCGGTTGCCATAGTACGCGCGCTCGCCGTTCGGGTCGGTCACCCACAGGTCCATGTCGCTGTTATCGGCATCCCAGGCCAGCACCACGCGCAGGTCCAGCGGCATCGCCTGCAGCAGGCGCGGGTCGATGCCCGTGGTGTCCAGCACCGGGCGGCTGCGTGATACCAGGTTGGTCAATTCGTCCAGCGCGATCAGCGCAATACCATCGAAACGGTTGTCCCACGGCCGCACCACCACCTGGTACAGCGGCGCCAGCGCCTGCTGCGGCTTGCCGGCGGCGGCCAGCGCCAGGCCGAGGTCACGGAAACTCTGCGGTTCTTCCTGGCCCATCGCCAGCACCTGTTCGAACACCGGCACCGCCAGTGCCGGGGCGTCGGCCTGCATCAACCGATAGCCGAGAACGCGCAGCAGGTGGCGGTTGTCCAGGTCCATCTCGGCCAGGTTCGACAGCACGCGCAGCGCCAGCTCGCGCTGGCCCTGCTCCAACAGCAGATCGGCCACATCGAGGAAGAACGCGCTGCTGTCGGCATGCGCATCGCGCTCGGCCAGGTAGCGGTTGTACAGCTGCGAGGACGGCCCCAGGCGCAGGCGGCGGGCAATGGCTGAATCCGGCTGCCATGCGGCCAGCTGGATGCCGAGCTCGCCCTCGTTGGCGGGCCCCGCTTGATCGATGGCCGAACCGGTGACCACCACCGCGTCGAGCGCCTGGTTCGCCGCGGACACGGAGCGACGCGCGCGTGCGCTGCCTGCCTCTCTGCGCTGCTCGGCCGCGGCCGCCATCGGTGCAGGCGGGGCCGCCGGTGCAGGCGCAGCCAACATCGCCACCGGCGCCGATTCCATCGCGTAATCCGCGGACGCCACTTCCAGTGCCCTGCCCTTCAACTGCGGCGGCGCATCCTTCGGCCAGCTGCGGCTCCACCATTGCTGGCGCTCCTTCCAACGTTCAGCAACCTCGTTCAGACGCTCGCGATCGGCAGCGGCACGGTCGCTCACCTGCCGCGCGAAGCGGGCGTCATACTCGGCGCGCAGCTTTCCGGACGGACGGATCGCATAGCGCAGGTAGTCCTCCAGCGTCTCCAGCACGATCAGCGAGGCATCCGGCCCGACCAGCCCGAACTGCTGCGACAGGCGCTGCATTTCCTCGCGATTGCCACGACGATCGGCGGCCAGCTGTTGCAGGCGTGCCTGTGCCCACAGCCCCGCAAGCAATTCACCATCATCGCTTTTCTGTGTTGCTGGCAATGCCTGCCAATCACCGGCACCGACACGGACCCGCATCGGCACACCGTCAGCCGCCAGCCGGGCATGCAGCCACAGCCAGCCTTCGGCTTCGCTGCGACGATCAATCACCACGTCCTGCACGCCACGCCCCGCATCGATCTGCACGTCCAGCGGCAAGGACAGCAGCTCACGCGCAGCGGCGTCGACATCCTTGCCGAGCGCGACGAAGCGGCCGCCATGCGCTTCGCTCCAGCCACGCAAGCGCACTGCATCGGTACGTGCGCCGGCACTGCTGACCGCGAACAGGCGCTGCTCCGGCGCCATCGCCGGCAGCTGTTCCGGGCCGTAGGTCAGCAGGCCGTCGCTGATCAGCAGGTACTCCTTCACGCTCGGCTGCGGTTGCCACTGGGCCAGCGCACTGGCACCGTCCGGGCGCACCGCCTGCAAAGCCGCGCGCAGCTCGCTCCAGTTGCCTGCGCGGATACGGAAGCGGCGCACCGGCTCGGCACGGTCGCGCAGCACGGTCAGCGCGACCGTGCCATTGCCCATCGCGGCGAAGTAGCGATCCAGCAGCGCGAACTCACGCGCGCGGTCGCGCTGGCCGGAGGAACCCGAACCGTCCCACAGCAGGCCGACTTCGCTCGACGGCGTGCGGGGAGTACCGCTGACCGGCACCGGCAGCTGCGCCAGCAGATAGTGGCCGTCCTGCCACGGCGCCACCTGCACCAGCGGCTTGCGTTCGGCCGGCAGCGTCCATTGCAGCTGTGCCGGCAGCTGCGCGCCGCGGCCCTGCCATTGCAGCTGGCCCGCCGTGATCTGGAACGGTGCGGTACCTGCGGCCATCGCCCCTGGCGCCTGCACCTTCACTGCAACGGAGGCAGCACCGGCGGCGAACTGCAGCGGCAGCGTCCACCGCCAGCCCTGGCCCGAGAAGGCCAGCGGCTCGCGCAGTACCAGCTGCACGCGGCGACTGCCACCGGCCGGCAACGGGTAGATGCGCAGGCGGAACTGGTTGCCCGCCGTCTGCTCCAGCAGGCCGGGGTCGACGCCACGGCGGGCGATCTCCTCGAAGACCTGGCGGCCGCGGTCCTTGGGCACCGGCACCGCCTCGCGCAGTTCGCTGCCGATATCCAGGGCAAACCCGGTGATCTGCTGGCCCTCGGCCAACGGGAACTGCAACTCCCCTTCCAGCACGCGCCGGTTCGGGTTATGGAATTCCAGGGTGATGCGGGTCTGGGCGATGCCGGCTTGGATGTCGCTTTCGATGCGGGCCTGGCGCAGCGCGATGGGCTGCTCGGCGCCCGCGACCTGCAGTAGCGGCACCGACCGGACGGGCCGGACGGCCTTGGTGGACTGCGCCTGGGCAACACCGGCGACAGCGCAGAGCAGCAGGGCCAGTACGGATGGAATCACGCGGCGGACGAGGGGCATCGGACTGCTCCAGCGGGAGGTTGGACGGTTCAACGCGTGGCTGGGGCAAATGGGGTTGGGTGGGGCGGCTGCCTCGAGATTCTGACCCGCACAGCGCAACTTCAGATCAGGCCGTCTTCGAGCTGCTGACGCATGTGAAGCTCGCCTCGCTTGAACGCCTCAAGCCTGGCCTGCGTTTCTGCCTGAAAGTAGACAGCCAGTTTGGAATCGCTTGATTTCGCCGGCGCTTGAAATACCTCATACGACTCCAGAAAGCCAAGGAAGCTCGAAAGGCGACCGTTTACGAACTCATGGGCGCCTCGAACTGCACAACGGGTACTTCGCGAGGAGGTCTTGACGGCAACCCGGGCTGCAACATCAGATCGCGGGACAAAGGATCAAATCCAAAGTCGCCAAGCACCTTGGCACTCACTTTCAGCGAACCCGCATCGTAGAGGCGCGAGAACCAATTTCCAGTCACGTGTAGTCCCCAAGACCAGGAGTTCCCCGTCCAATAGATTCGTGAACAACGCACCTGACGAAGATCTCAATGCGACCACAAACCAGATGAGCTGTCCTCATCCACCCGCAGCCGCCGGCAATTCGTCAACCATACTAGTGAAGAACGCCAAGAGCGGCTGAGGATGGGAAAGCAGTCTTGCCACCCTTACTCCATCATCACAACCAATGCGAAGCCCCCTCCAATCGTTGTAAGGGAGGTGATCCGGGCCTGATGTCGGGGACTCGGAATGACGACATGAAACCCTTCATCTCGCCGAGCAATACGCAGCGACCCGGGCACTTCCCCGTCGAACACGCGTGAGATGTAGCACGTTCTGATCAGACCGTGCTCAGCGGCACTACCCACCGAGTGGCAACGACAGCGGGTCACGTCGGCGCTTCACCGTACGCGCCGGGTTGCGCAACGCGAGAGGTAGCGGACAAGGCAAGGCGAGGAGCTAGAGAGCAGGAGCCTCGCTACCCTGCGTGACGAACGAGTTCCATCAGGAAGTCGAAGAATGATGGCGAAGAAAACTCGAACTCCCCGGTATTGTAGTCGTACCGCAGAATTGGATACTCCCCATCCTTCAATCCTTCACGTGTATCGAAGTAGAAAGCTTCGTCCGAGTCCGGAACGAAAATTGGAATCAGTCCTACGGGAGGAAACCCGTTCTCCTCGACCAAGCGAGCGTTGTAGACCAGATCGTCATCAGCCACGTCACGATTCTCTGCCTCTGCTAGACCGAAAACTGGATCTGGACCTACAAAAAGGTTGCCAAACTCGCCAAGCCAAGCCTTGTAGGAAACGGGCAGAGCCAACCCAAGCTCCCTCTCTGCATCCTCTGTAAGCTCCGGTGAAACAGCACGGCCAGGAAACACCCTTACGCGCGCTGATCCAGCGATCATGTCATCAAGACGTTCAAACATGCTCTAACCCTCATTGCCTGCATGCAATTATAGCGGCGGCCCTAGCCTTCCAGTACGACGTCCGGAAGGCATCGAACTGCCCAGACAGGACGGACGGAGTGCCATCTGCATTCATTCGGAAGCTGGGATACCGCGGTAGCGTCTGTCTTCTATTGTTTGGATTGCGCGGGAACGGAATATGGAGAATCGATGTGTACTTCTGATGCGTCGACTCCTTTATTTCAGCGAGAGATCCCCTGCGACCGTTCATGCCAGGTGCCTCTGTCATGGTCAAGTGGTGCAGCTGCACGGGCCTCCCATCCTTACCGATTGGAGCATATCCCTCCGCCATACGCTCCAGGTTGGTGCCGTACTTGTACTCACCCGTTGCTTGGTCCGTCCATCTCACCTTGCGATCAGGATTGAAGAGATCATCGTTCTGATAGACCGTGCGTCCGTCGCTCGCCGTCGTCCTGCTATACGAAAGCCCCAGCGGGTCGCAGTAGGTCTGGGAGTTGTAGGAAAACTCATAGATGCCAGGGCCTGCATCCAAACCCAGGGGATCCTGCGAGATGAAGCTCCCAACGCGAGGATCGAAGTACCTGTTCCGATTGTGGCAGAGCCCAGTCTCTTCATCACGATACTGGCCTTGCAGCCTTACGTTGAATTCGAAGCTCCCGACCTCCGTGTGCTCTTCAGCGCCCCACCCTCCATAGCGAATAGTCCAAAGTACATTTCCCGCGCTGTCTATTGCACGGTTTGGTGCGCCACTCAGTTCAGTGCCATAGAAATGAACCTTGCTGCGTCCTTCCAAGAGGCTCCGATCTTCCGGCGAGGCAACGACTCCCTGAGACCCATCAACCGATTGGGCTGGCTGAGAAGCACTCCTGGTGGCAAGAAGCGCAGCCTCTCTACCTGGAAGTGAGCCCGCAGCTGAGAGCACAGGAGTTGGGGCTTCGGTTCGCCCTCCCAATGTTGACATTCCCAACCGACCCATACCCCCAACCTTCTCGACGCCAGATGCCCGTGTAGCAGCAAGGTCCGTCGCCTTGGCCGGAGAGCCGAGAGGACTTGCAGACGCGAGCTTTTCCGGGATGCGTGCAGTGGCGGAACTCTCTATCGGAGGCGCGCAGTTGCTCGTTCTTGTGGTTGTCGGCAGAAGCCCGGCCAACGGCACAAACGTCCCGGGGTAGTACACATACTCCCGCACCCGCACATGCAGCTTTTCCAACCGCCGCTGCCGCCGTCTCATCTCCACCAGGCTGGCCACATTACCAACCCACACCGGCGCCGCCTCTTCGGCGTCGTTGGCCTGCTGCACCTCACCCAGCAGCGCATCACCATCCCAGAAGAACCACGTTGTCTGCGTCGGGTTACGCTTGAAAACCCGCCGTCCCAGCGGGTCATAGCCGTAGTACGTTGATTGCCCGTTGCGGCGGCTCTCCGCCAACCGATGGTTGGCATCCCAGATCAACGTCAGGTCATCAGGCGCATCTCCTTGCGGTGCGCCCTTGTGCACAAGATCACCCGCCCGGTCGAACACGTAGTGCACGCCCTGATAGATGCCTTCGCGCGTCCAGGTGGCCAGGTCGTCATCGTCGCCGCCCACTACCTTGCGCGCCTGGACCTGTTTCACTTCGGTGCGCAGCCGATCACCGGCGGGATCGTTGAAGTAGCGCTCGACCTTGCCCTTCGGGTCGATGTGCTGCAGCAGGCGCCCGATAGCGTCGTAGCGGTACTCGTCCACGCCTTGCGTGCTGTCGCTGCGGCAGGTCAGGTTGCCACTGCGGTCATAGTCGTAGCGAGTCTCGAACAGCGGCGCAGCGTCCTTCAGTACCGACTGCGAGGTCAGCAGGTTACGGCTGTCGTAGGTGAACTCGCGCTGTAAGTGCGGGCTCAGCTGCTCGCGCGTGGTGCGGCCCAGCGCGTCGCGCTCCATCGAGATCGGCGATTCGTCGTTGATGGCCACCGATACGGTCTGGTCGCGCAGGTCGTAGCCGAACGCCACCCGATTGCCGGCAGCGGTCTCGCGCAGCACGCGGTTGCCCACTTCATCATAGGCGTAGCCCACCCGGAACCCGTCCTGCAGTTCCTCCAGCAATTGCCCCAGCGGGTCGTAACGGCGCTTCACCGTACGCGCCGCATTGCGCAGCTCGACAATCTGTCCCTGCACGTCGTAGACGAAGTGTTCCTGTACCTGCTGACCAGGATGGCGCACATCCGGCAGCGTCTTGCGGGTGATGCGCCCAAGCTTGTCGGTGGTAAAGGCGATGCGCTGGCCCAGCGGATCCAGGGTCGCCGTCAGTCGCCCGGCAGCATCGTAGCTGTAACGCCGTGATTGCCCCCAGTAGTCCACTTCCTCGACGATGCGGCCCAGCGCATCGCGCACCAGCTGGTAGGTTTCGCCGCGCTGGTTGATGACCGCAACCAGCTGCTCTTCGGTGTCGTAGCGGTACTCCACGCTGTGGCCATCGGCCTGCACGCGCTTGCCGATCTGGCCGATGCCCACGTACTGCAGCCGCGTCTGCGCGCCTGCTTCATCGGTATAGCGCAGCAGTTGGTCTTCGGCATCGTATTCGCAGCGCACACCGCTGCCGTCCGGACCAACAGTGGCCAACAGCCGCCCCTTGGCGTCGTACTCGTAGCGACTGGCCTGCCCCAACGGATCCACCTGGCGCAGCAGGTTACCGAGCGGATCGTGCTCGAAGCGGCTCTCATGGCCGAGCGCATCAATGACGGCAGCCACCAGCCCATGACGGTCATAGCGTAGGCGTGTGACCGCATCGCGCGCGCTGGTCTGCGACTGCAACTGGCCTTGAGGGTCGTACTCGAAGCGGGTGGTTGCACCCAATGGATCGGTCTGGCTGACCAGCAGGCCTTGGCCATCGTATGCCTGCTGCCAGTCGACGCCATCCGGCGTGCGCAGCGACACCATATGGTCGTCCAGGTCATACTCCATCTGGATCGACGTGCCATCGGCGCGGGTCAGGCAGACCAGGTTGCCATGCGCATCATAGGCAAACGCCGTGCGCAGCCCTTCCGGGTCGGTCACCGCCACGGTCCGCCCGAAATCGTCGTACTCGAACAGCGTCACGCCATCGAGCGGATCGATCTCGCACAGCGGCAGCTGGTTCTCGTCGAACTTGACCACGCTCAGATGGCCGAGCGAGTCGGTCACCCGGGTCTCGCGCAGCAGCGAGTCGTACTCGAAGTGGTAGTCGTACAGGCCACCGTCGCCCCACGAATGCACCACCCTGCCCTGCACGTCGAACGCGTAATGGAATGACAGGCCAACGCGGTCGGTGTGCCGCACCAAGCGGTGCTGCTCGTAAGCGAAGGTGCGCGGCGCTCCAAGCGCGTCCACCGCCGCCAGCAGATCGCCGTCGGCGCTGTAGCGATAGCTCACCAGCGGATGCACCAGGCCGGTGGCCGGGTCATGCAGCGCCATGCGATCGATGTGACCGTGGCGCGCCTCCACTTCGATGAAACGGCCCTGCAGGTCGCCGATACCGCTTTCGACGATGCGCACCAGGTGGCCATCGCGACGCTCGAACCGCCAGTGGTTGCCGTGCGCGTCCTCGATGCGCTCGATCGGCCAGGATTGTGGATTCGGCAGTGCGCTCACGCCTGCCGGCAGTTCGCCGCCAAACACGTACTTCAGGCCGCTCTTGAAGCGCACCAGCCACTGCCCGCGCCGACGCAGCAGGCGCGCGCCATCGACGAAATCGAGGATCGCGCCGGCCTCGCCTTCAGCGGGCGGCAGCTCGGGGAAGAACGCGGCCTGGTCCGGGCCGGACAACCACACGCTGCCGTCGTCCAGTAGTTCCAGGCGAATGTCGGCCGGCGTCTGCCAGCCCGCGCCGCACAGGCCGGGTTCGCCCGCGCGGCGCGAGCCATAACTGCGCTGCCAGGCGAAGGAAAGCCGCCCCGGGATGTCGAAGTCCTGGTGGCTGACCACCACGCTGCCATCGCGGATATCCACCGGCTCGGCACGCAGCACCTTGCACTTCAGGAAGCCGGAGGGCAGATGGCCCCACTTGCCGCGCCGCCAGTTGGCGAACGCATCCATCTTCTTGCGGAAGAACGCACTCTTGCGCAGCTTGCCCAGCCCGGCGAATGCGGCGCGGAACGCCAGCGCGGTCCATGACACCGTCGGCGGTCCTCCCACCTTGACACTGGTCGGAATGGCTACGTTCAAGCCGGTCGGCAACGACATCGCGCGTAGCGGCTTCTTCGGCTTCTTCATCCGGAACGGATTGATCATGCCGGCCAGGTTGCAGTCGAGCACCGGCATCGCCAGCCGCGAGAACGGTTCGCCGTCGGCCGACACCGTGCGGCTGCCCATGAAGATTTCTTCGCCGTCGAACTGCGGCCCCATCGGCGCCGCCAGCGGCGGGCCCCACACCCCCAGCGGAATGTGGATGTCCAGGCCGCCGGTCCCGGCGGTGCCGCGGTGAACGCCGTTGACCTTGATGGTCGAGCCGATGAACGGGATGTAATCGAACGGATCCAGCACCAGGCCGATGTGCGGCGTCGGCAGCGGGCACGGTGGCACCGCGTACATGTGGATGTCGATGCCCAGCTGCGGATCGAAATGCTTGGCGGCGATGCTCACGGCAACACTCCCTGTTGCTTTACAAGGCGCGGAACAACGCGCGTAGGAACGCCTTTACTTCGTCACGGTACTCGGCGCTGATCCAGGTCACGACGATGATGCCCAGCACGATGGCCACCAGCATCACCACGGTCTTGTTCGACTTCATGCAACAGCCACTCCTGTAACGGCAGGCCCGGCAGGCGCCGCCACGGACGCCTGCAGCAGGCCACTGGGATCGGGCAACGGCTGCATCGCCGGCGGCTCGCTCCACACCGGTATCTCGTGATCGAGCGGGTGTTCGATGGCCGGCAGGCCGTTCCAGCCCGGGTCGAGGAAGTCGCGGCCCACGGCCACGATCTTGCGGAAAAATTCGTCGCCGCCCTGGATCAGCCGCTCGCGCTCCTGTTGGGCGCGGTGGAAGCCGCGTTCCAGCGCAGCATCCAGCTCCGCGTCGATGGCATCCAGTGCCGGCCGCACCGGCCGCGGGCCCAGCGCACGCCCCTGCGCGTCGGCCTTTTCCAGCAGGCCGGTGCTGGCCTGCAGGTAATCGGCGGCCACCTGCTGCAGCGATTCGCAGCGGCGCGCATCCTGCAGTTGCAGCAGGTCCCACAGTGCCTGTGGCAACGTAGTGGCCTTGCGGTCGGCCGGCGCCAGCGGCTTGGCGATGCGGATCGCCTCCAGCAGCTGAGTTCGCGCAGCCTCGCGCTGGCCGGCCTGCAACTGGCACCAGCCGGCCATGCGCTGGCCTTCCAGCGCGAACATCGGGTGCGGAATGCTCGCTGCCGACGTCGATGCCTGCAGATAGGTCTGCGCGGCGCGCTCCGGCTGCTTGGCGGCCAGCCAGCAGCCTGCCTCGCCAAACCAGCTCTGCATCACCAGTTCCGGTGCAGCAGGGTTGCCGCTCATGCGTGCGCCCTCGGCCGCACTGCGCGCCTGCCGGTAGCTGTTGATGGCCTGCCCGTGGTCGCCGTGCTTCAACCACGCACCAGCGACCATCATCTGCACCACCGATTGCTGGTCCTGCCAGCCATGGCGCTGCGCCAGCCCCTGTGCGCGCTCAGCGCGGGCCACCACCTGCGAGGGGCTGCCGCGTTCGAGCAGCAGCATCAGGTCGGCCAGCAGCTGCCGGTACAGCACTTCCGGGCCGCGGCCGCCAGACTGCGCGGCGGTATCGCGGGCGATGCCGAACATGTCGACCGGCGCACTGACCACGCGCGCGATCCTGCCGTGCCGTTCCAGCAACGACTGCCAGCGCGGATCCTCGTCGGTATCCACCAGCACCAGGCGCAGGCGTGGGCCGGGGCCGGCGGCCAGCGCGGCGTCCACCCAGCGCTCGAAACCTTCGCCGGGCACGCTGCGCTCCGGCTCCAGCACCGCCGCCAGCAGGCGCAGATGTTCGCCGTGGTGATCGATGAAACTCTCCAGCACCTCGACCACACCCTGTGCGCTGTCCGGATGCCCTTCATGCGGGCCGCGCCAGCCGAGCGGCACCTGCTGGGCGCGCAGATCTTCCTGGCTGGCCAGATAGCGGTCCAGAAGGTCCTGCTTGAGCTGCCGGCTGTAGCGGAAGCCCAGTTCGTAGGCGGTATCGATGCGCGGGAAGTAGTCCGGCGTATCGCCTCCGGCATCGTTGCGCTGCATTTCGAAGAATGCGGCCAGCAAACGGCTCGCCGCCGCAGGCAGGCGCCAGACCAGCAGCCGCCGGCTGCCGTCGGCGCTGGCCTCCAGCCAGGCATCGCGCAGTGCGTTCAGGCCGCGCAGCATGGGGGTGTCCTGCATCGTGCTTCTCCCTTGCGGCTCAGCAGTTGAGCTTGATCTCGCTGCCGTTGACCGATACACCACCGGCGTCGATCACCACTTCCGAACCACCGGCGGTGATCTTGATCGCGCTGTCGGTGATCTCGATGACCGAACCGCCGACCTTGCTGGTGAGCTTGACCGCCGACTCCAGGCTCATTGCGCCGTCCGAGCCCTGGCTGTGGGTGCCACTGGCATCCTGGCTGAAGTTGCCGGTGACATCGATGACGCGCTCGCCGACGTTGCTGTCGTCGACCTTGCCCTGCACCTTGCGCTTGTCCTGCCCGGTGATCGTCACTTCACGCGCGGCCTGCAGGGTCTCGGTGACCAGCCCACCGACGGTGCGACTGGAGGTGGAGGTGACGGTCTCGGTCCAGGTGCCGGTGCGCTGGCTGGTGTAGTTGCCGGTCAGCGTGGTCTTGAAATCACCGGTGATGGTTTCGGTGTAGCCAGCGGCGGCAATCGTCTTGGTTTCGCCGGTCTCGTACTTCTCGGTCACCGCGCCGGTCACATTGGTGGTACGGGTGCCGCTGACACCCAGCGTATCGGTGCCGGTCACGGTGATGCCGCGGTTGCCGCCGACACTGATGTCCTGGTTGGCGCCGACGCCCATGGTGTGGTTGACCGCCACCGTAGTCGACTTGTTGTTCTTGATGCTGGCGTTCTGGTCGTTGAGCACGGTGGTGACCATGTCACGCTGGGCGCGCATGTTCAGCAGCTCGCCGCCGGCGCCATCGTGCATGGTGATTTCATTCCAGCCCGCGCCCTTGACCGTCTTCGACTTCAGGCCGCTGACCTCCATGCCGAACGGCGGCATGTTGTCTTCGTTGTAGACGCGGCCGGTGATGATCGGCCGGTCCGGATCACCGTCGAGGAAGTCGACGATCACTTCCTGGCCCACGCGCGGCGGCGACACGCCGCCCATGTCCGCGCCGGCCCAGGGGCTGGCACTGCGGATCCAGCACGAGGCGTTCTCGCGACGGTCCAGTTGGCGGTCCCAATGGAACTGCACCTTCACCCGGCCATAGCGGTCGGCGTGCAGTTCCTCGCCCGGCGGGCCGACCACGGTGGCGGTCTGCGGGCCCGGCATGCGCGGCCAGGGGGTGAGCCGCAGCGGGCGGTACGGGATGCGCCGCCGCAGCACTTCGGCCTGCACTTCCACACTGGGCGCTTCTGCACTGCCGAAATCGGCGGCAAAATTATTGTGGCCTTCGCGCTGCATGCTGACCACGAAGAAGCTGCGATCGGTGTCGTCGCGGCCGATGAAGTCCGGATGCCGTTCCAGATCAAAGCAGCCGCCGGCCTCCATCTCGCCGGCATTGCCCGCACACTCGAACAGCTTGGTCGGCCAGGTCACTTCCTCGTTGCGCACCGCAGCCAGCGCCGTACCGATGCGGCTGTTCATGAAGCGCGCGGCACCGTCGTAGCGGTACTGCTCCAACGGCGGCAGCAGGCCCAGCGGCACCTGGTTGCCCTGGTTGCCATCCAGCCGTTCGCCCGGCTGCTTGAAGTCGAAGCTGCGCAGCGTCTGCACGCTCGGCCCGACCCGGCGCCGCGCCCCCCAGCGATGCAGGCCCGTGCTGGCCAGGGTGCCCTGGTCGGAAACAAACGCGATCGGCTGCGGCTCGCCATGGGCAGTGCTCAGCGTCGAATCGTCGCTGATCACCATCTCATGGCCTTCTTCGTCGTGGACGAAGCTGTAGTACAGGCCGGCATCTTCCAGCAGGCGGCTGACGAAGGCGAAGTCCGATTCGTTGTACTGCACGCAATACGGCAGCGGCGCCAGCTTGCCGGCATTGAGGTCGTAGCGGAACCTGGCCAGCTGCGCATAGCCCTCGAAGACTTCCTCGATGATCTGCAGCACGTTCCGGTCCTGGAAGATGCGGCAGTTGCAGGTGTAGTCGAGGAAGGCGAACCACGGCGCCAGCTCGGCACGATAGGCGCTGAACTGCGCCTGCTGCCCGGTGCTGGCGAACTCGCGCACGTAACCATGCACGCTGCGGTTGCCGAACTCATCGCCGAGCTGCAGCCGCAGCGGTTGCCCGACCAGCTGTTTCAGCTCCAGTCGCGGCTGGATCGAGAGCAGATCGATGCGGTACGCAAACGGCGCGGACACCGATTCGGCGCCGTCGAAGCGCTTGACCAGGAACGTGTCCGGATCCAAAGCGGTTTCGACGCGGATCAGGCGTCGGTCCTGGTGCAGGCGCTGCAGCGTGGCGCCGGGAAGCAGTGATTCGGCGTACATCGGGCGTTCCGTCGTCCCATGTTGGTCGTGGCCCGACTTTGCCATTGACCTGTGCCATGTGCCAGCTTTTTGACGCAATCACCGCTGGATAAGGAGATGAATTCATTAAGGATTTTCACGGCAGCGCGAACCACGTCACAAATACGGAGAGCACAGCGCAGCCATTCAGGCTGGCGCTGACGGTCCTGGCTGGGCACTCTGTGGCCCCGCCCATGTGTATGGATGCCCATGCGTCAGTTCCTGCCCTTTGCCCTGCTGGCCTTGGTCACCCCGCCCGCTGCGAACGCCGGGGCACCCTCCAGCCGTCTGTACTTCCAGCACCACGATTGGGTGGTGGCCTGTGACAACACCCGCACCTGCCGCGCCGCCGGCTACGCCGCCGACGAGCAGAGCACGCTCAGCGTGCTGCTGACCCGCAAGGGCGGCGCCAACCAGGCCATGCAGGGCCGTCTTTCGCTGCAGCCGGATGAGGGCCAGGCCCGGCCCGCCGGCGCGCTGCGCCTGCATGTCCGGCAGCAGGACCTGGGTGTGCTGGTACCGGACCAGGGCGAAGGCACCTATACCCTGAGTGCCGCGCAGACCGCCGCACTGTTGTCCGCACTGGCGCGCGACGGTGGAATCAGCGTGAGCGATGCCACCGGTCAACGTTGGGCGTTGTCGGACAAGGGCGCTGCCGCAGTCCTGCTGAAGATCGACGAGTACCAGGGCCGCCTCGGCACGCCCGGTGCCGTGATGCGCAAGGGCAGCACGCCCGAAGCCAGCGTTCCGGCCGCGCTGCCGGTGCCCGTCGTGCACAGCGCACCGACTGCCGATTCGATTCCGGATGACCCGGCCTTCGCGCAACTGGCGGCCTCGCCCGCGCTGCGCGCCGCGCTGCGTGCCACGCTGAAGGACAACAGCTGCGAGGGCCTGCTGGAGGCCGATGCCGATATCCCGCTGAGCAACTCGGCACTGGAGATACGTCGCCTGGACGCGCAGCACGTGCTGGTCAACGTGCCCTGCTGGCGCGCGGCCTACAACACCGGCGACGGCTACTGGGTGGCCCGCCCGAAGGCCCCGTTCCAACCGCAGTGGGTGACCAGTGATGCGATCGACTATGACGATGGGCAGATCATCGCCGCGCAGAAGGGCCGCGGACTGGGCGACTGCATCTCGCAAAGCACCTGGACCTGGACTGGCACTGCCTTCGTCGCGACCTCCGAAATCGCAGCAGGCCTGTGCCGCGGCGTGCCCGGTGGAACCTGGGAACTGCCGACCCTGGTGACCGAGGTCCGCTGACCTCACAGAAAAAGGGGACGGAGGGGATTAAGTCGCAATTGGCAAACAAGGCACAAGCGACTTAATCCCCTCCGTCCCCTTTTTTCAGCAGGGCAGGCAGTGCTCGACGATCAGCTGGATCGCGCTGCCACCGCGATAGTCATCGCAGGCCAGGCGATAGGCCAGATGCACATGGCGACCCGGCGCATTGCCGTGCCAGCCGCCGAAGTGGATCGCGTTGATCGTGCCGGGTACGCCGGGCAGGCGCAGTTCCAGCTTCAGGTGGCGCTCCTTCAGCACGCGCCAGTTGGCCACTTCGAAATGGCCGTCGAACAGCGGTTCCGGGAAGCCCTGACCCCACGGCCCGGCCAGGCGAAGCGCATCGGCATGGCGATGGTCCAACTCGTCCGCCGCCAGTTCGCCGTCGCTCAATACCTGCTGCTGCAGCGCCGCCGGGTCGAGCATTTCCAGCACCACGGCGATGAAGGCGGCCTTGAAGTCGTCAACGTGATCCAGGCGCAGGCTGAGGCCGGCGGCCATTGCATGCCCACCGAAACGTTCGATCAGGCCCGGATGGCGTGCGTCGACCAGCGCCAGCGCGTCACGGATGTGCAGGCCGGGAATCGAGCGCGCCGAGCCACGCAGCGTGTCGGCCCCCGGCTCAGCCGGGGCGAAGGCGATCACCGGGCGATGCAGGCGGTCCTTCATCTTCGACGCGACCAGGCCCACCACGCCCGGGTGCCAGTCGGCATCGAACAGGCAGGCCGCCACCGGCCGCTGGCCGGCCGTGTCCAGCACCACGCGGGTCAGCGCCTGCTCGGCGTCGTCGGTCATCGACTGCTGCACCGCGCGCCGTTCCGAATTGATCTGCTCAAGTGTCTGCGCAATGTCGCGTGCCTGCCGTGGGTCCTCGGTCAGCAGCAGCGCGATGCCCAGCGCCATGTCTTCCAGCCGGCCGGCAGCGTTCAGGCGCGGCCCAAGTGCGAAGCCGATATCGGTGGCGGTCAGTCGTGCGGCATCGCGGCCACTGGCTTCGATCAGGGCGCGCAGGCCGACACAGCCCTGCCCAGCACGCAGCCGGCGCAGGCCCGCGCTGACCAACGCACGATTGTTAGGGTCCAGCGCCACCAGGTCGGCGACGGTGCCCACCGCCACCAGGTCCAGCAGCGTGGTCAGGTCCGGCCCCTTGCCATCGGCGAAGACACCGGCCTCGCGCATCTGCCGGCGCAACGCCATCAGCACGTAGAAAATCACGCCGACACCGGCCAGCGATTTACTGGGGAAGGCATCGCCATCCAGGTTCGGATCGACGATGACATCAGCCGGCGGCAGCTGCGGGCCCGGCAGGTGATGGTCGGTGACCAGCACCTGCCAGCCACGCGCCTTGGCCGCAGTCACGCCCGCATGGCAGGCAATGCCGTGGTCGACCGTAACCAGCAGGTCCGGCTGCAGCGCGGCCAGTTCGTCCACCAGCGACGGCGACAGGCCATAGCCGTGCACCATGCGGTTCGGCACCGCGTGGAAGACATGCTGCGCGCCGAGCATGCGCAGGCCGCGCACGCCCACCGCGCAGGCGGTAGCGCCATCACAATCGAAATCGCCGACCACCAGGATGCGCTTGTCATTGGCGATGGCCTCGACCAGCAGGCCCACCGCTGCATCGATGCCGGTCAGCAGTTCGGGCGCATGAAGATTGCCCAGCTTCGGCAGCGCCAGCTCCGGGGTACCGGCATCGCGACTGGCGTAGAGCCGCGCCAGCAGCGGCAGTGTGCCGTCCGGCCAGTTGCCGGGTGCGACCGCATCGCGACGGCGGATCGTCACCGTATCAGTGGATGGCTGCACAGCATCGGCGGCAAGGGACATCGGCATCGCCGGTTACGAAAGACAGAGGGATGATACCGCGCGTGGGAGAGGCTGGCGGGATTGCGCCCGGCAGCTGCGGTAGTGCCGGCCGCTGGCCGGCAACCCCGGTAACCATCGGGGGTCAGAGCCGCTTTCCGACGAAAAACGGATCCGACCCCGATCAGTCGTGCAGCTGCCGCGGCTTCTTCCAGAACTGCCAGCGCTGGCCGCGGTCCAACTGGAACTGCAGGCCATCCTCGAAGTCCAGCACCAGTCGCTGCAGCTCGCCTCGCTTCAGCGCGGCCAGCAGCGGCCGGATCGCATCATTGCCCAACTGCTGCGATGAACGCAGTTGGCGCAGGTCGACCAACGCATCCACCGCCTGCTCGCCATCCACCGCCACGCCAGCCGCCAGCGCCAGGCCCTGCAGCAGGGCATCGCGGCTGCGCACCTGCGCATGCGCCGTGCTGACCGACACCGGCATCACGCCACCGCCCCAGAACCACAGCGAATTGATCGGCTGTTGCCCCTGGGCCACGCGCTGCTGGTTCCAGGAATGGTTGTGCAGCAGCACCTGCGCCTCGGTCATCAAGGCCCGCCAGCGGCGGCCGCCCTCGCCTTCCGGCAGGTGCGAGAACAGGTCATCGCCCAGCACTTCGTCCGGGTTGTCGAACTCGGGCAGCGCCAGGTCGATCGGAAGCCGCAGGTACCAGCGCGAAGGATCCGGTGCGTCGAGCACGAACCCGGCATCGGCGAACAACGGCTGCAGCACCGGCAGCAGGGCCAGGCAATCAGCCAGGGTCGGCCGCAGTGTTTCGCCGTAGGCCATCATCCGCGCGCCGTGCATGTCCGGCACCATGCAGGCCGGATCGGCGCGCAGCCAGCGGGCGCCGGCGGCATCTCCCACGTCACGCTGGCGGGTCAACGCAGCCACCGGCCACTGCGGCGCAGCCACGCTGAAATGCCGTTGCAGCTGAGCGCGTTCACCGGCATCCAACTGCAAAGCGGTGGCGCGACCCAGGGCGCGCGCCACGTCATCCGGCAATGCAGCCGCCGCAAGGCGGCTGCGCGCCGGCAACAGCAGGGTCGCCGTTGCCACCTCGTCAGTCCACGTAGCTGACGCTGACGATCTCGTACTCGCGCTGGCCGGCCGGGGCGTCGATCACGATCGAATCGCCTTCCAGCTTGCCGATCATCGCGCGCGCCACCGGCGAGGAAATGGCGATCAGGCCCAGCTTGATGTCCGCTTCCAGGTCGCCGACGATCTGGTACTTCTTCTCTTCGTCGGTTTCCACGTCGGCCAGGGTCACGCTGGCACCGAACACCACCTTGGAGCCGGCATTGAGCTTGCTCACGTCGATGATCTCGGCGTGCGACAGCTCGCCTTCCAGCTGCTTGATGCGGCCTTCGATGAAGCCCTGTTCCTCGCGCGCGGCGTGGTACTCGGCGTTCTCCTTCAGGTCGCCGTGTTCACGCGCTTCGGCGATCGCGGCGATCACCTTCGGGCGCTTGACCGACTTCAGGTGATCCAGTTCGTCGCGCAGCTTCTGCGCGCCCTTCATGGTGATGGGGGCTCTCATGCATTCAACTCCTTGTGCAGCTCCTGCAGCGACCAGACGGGGCCGGTGCCGCGGAATTCCAGTGAATCCACCAGCGCCTTGGCGCCGGCAATGGTGGTCGAGTAGGTGACGCGGTGCTGCAGCGCCTCGCGACGGATCGAGAACGAGTCATTGATCGCCGAACGACCTTCGGTCGTGTTGACGATGTACACGATCTCGCCGTTCTTGATCGAATCGACGATGTGCGGGCGACCTTCGACCACCTTGTTGATGATCTCGCAGTCCATGCCGTGCTGCTGCAGCCATGCGGCGGTGCCACGGGTGGCCACCAGGCTGTAGCCACGCGCCAGCAGGGCCTTGGCCACCGGCAGCACGCGCTTCTTGTCGGGATCGCGGACCGAAACGAAGGCCTTGCCGACCGGCGGCGCCTTGATGCCACCGGCTTCCTGCGCACGCGCGAAGGCGGCGTTGAAGGTGCGGCCCACGCCCATCACCTCACCGGTGGAGCGCATTTCCGGCCCGAGGATCGGGTCGACGCCCTGGAACTTGGCGAACGGGAAGATCGCTTCCTTCACCGAGTAGTAGTCCGGCACGATTTCCTTGGTCGCGCCCTGCTCGGCCAGGGTCGTGCCAGCCATGCAGCGCGCGGCGATCTTGGCCAGCGGCATGCCGGTGGCCTTGGACACGAACGGCACGGTGCGCGAGGCACGCGGGTTCACTTCCAGCAGGTAGATGGTGTCATCGCCCTCTTCGCTGGTCTGGATCGCGAACTGGGTGTTCATCAGGCCGACCACGTTCAGGGCCTTGGCCAGCTCCACCACCTGGCGGCGCAGTTCGGCCTGGGTCTTGGCCGACAGCGAGTACGGCGGCAGCGAGCAGGACGAGTCACCCGAGTGCACGCCGGCTTCTTCGATGTGCTCCATCACGCCACCGATCAGGACGTTGCCCTCCTTGTCGGCGATGATGTCCACGTCGCACTCGACGGCGTTGTCGAGGAAGCGGTCCAGCAGCACCGGCGAATCGTTGGACACCTTCACCGCGTCACGCACGTAGCGGGCCAGGTCGGATTCGCCGTAGACGATTTCCATCGCGCGGCCACCCAGCACGTAGCTCGGGCGCACCACCAGCGGGTAGCCGATCTCGCGGGCCAGCAGCAGCGCTTCCTGGTCGTTGCGGGCGATGCGGTTCGGCGGCTGCTTCAGGCCCAGCTTGTCGACCAGCTGCTGGAAGCGCTCGCGGTCTTCGGCCAGGTCGATGGAGTCCGGGCTGGTGCCGATCACCGGCACGCCGTTGGCTTCCAGCGCACGTGCCAGCTTCAGCGGGGTCTGGCCGCCGTACTGCACGATCACGCCCTTGGGCTGTTCCAGCTCGACGATTTCCAGCACGTCTTCCAGGGTCAGCGGTTCGAAGTACAGGCGGTCGGAGGTGTCGTAGTCGGTCGACACGGTTTCCGGGTTGCAGTTGACCATGATGGTTTCATAACCATCCTCGCGCAGCGCCAGTGCCGCGTGCACGCAGCAGTAGTCGAACTCGATGCCCTGGCCGATGCGGTTCGGGCCACCGCCCAGGATCATGATCTTGTCGCGGTTGGTCGGCGCGGCCTCGCACTCGTCCTCGTAGGTCGAGTACAGGTAGGCGGTACCGGTGGAGAACTCACCGGCACAGGAGTCCACGCGCTTGTAGACCGGGCGCACCTTGTGCGCACGGCGCAGCGCGCGGATGGCCGCTTCGTTGGTACCGGTCAGCTGGGCCAGGCGGGCGTCGGAGAAACCGGCGCGCTTGAGCTTGCGCAGGCGCGCCGCGTCGAGCGCATCGATGCCACCGGCAGTCACTTCAGCTTCGGCCGCGATGATTTCCTCGATCTGGTCCAGGAACCAGTGGTCGATGAACGACAGCGCGTAGATCTCTTCCACGCTCATGCCGGCGCGGAATGCATCGGCGACGAAGAACAGGCGCTCCGGGCCCGGCGCCTTCAGCTCGCGGCGCAGGGTCTGCAGGTCTTCTTCGTTGGCCAGGTCCAGGCCGGTCGGGTCGAAGCCGACCTTGCCGGTTTCCAGGCCACGCAGGGCCTTCTGCACCGACTCCTGGAAGGTGCGGCCCATCGCCATCACCTCGCCCACCGACTTCATCTGGGTGGTCAGGCGGGCATCGGCAGCCGGGAACTTCTCGAAGGCGAAACGCGGAATCTTGGTGACCACGTAGTCGATCGACGGCTCGAACGAGGCCGGGGTCAGGCCGCCGGTGATCTCGTTCTTCAGTTCGTCCAGGGTGTAGCCCACGGCCAGCTTGGCCGCGACCTTGGCGATCGGGAAGCCGGTGGCCTTGGAGGCCAGCGCCGAGGAACGCGACACGCGCGGGTTCATCTCGATGACGACCACGCGGCCGGTCTTCGGGTTGATGCCGAACTGCACGTTCGAACCACCGGTATCGACGCCGATCTTGCGCAGCACGGCGATGGAGGCATCGCGCAGGCGCTGGTATTCCTTGTCGGTCAGGGTCTGCGCCGGGGCCACGGTGATCGAGTCACCGGTGTGCACGCCCATCGGGTCCAGGTTCTCGATCGAGCAGACGATGATGCAGTTGTCCGCGGTATCGCGGACCACTTCCATCTCGAATTCCTTCCAGCCCAGCACCGACTCTTCGACCAGCACTTCGGTGGTCGGCGACAGCTCCAGGCCACGGCTGACGATCTCGACCAGCTCTTCGCGGTTGTAGGCGATGCCGCCGCCGCTGCCGCCCAGGGTGAAGCTGGGGCGGATGATGGTCGGGTAACCGACGCGGGTCTGGATCTCCAGCGCTTCGTCCAGGGTGTGGGCGACGGCAGCGGTCGGGCATTCCAGGCCGATCTCACCCATGGCCACGCGGAACAGCTCGCGGTCTTCGGCCATGCGGATCGCTTCGCGCTTGGCGCCGATCAGTTCGACGTTGTACTTCTCCAGCACGCTGTGGTCGGCCAGGTCCAGCGCGCAGTTCAGCGCGGTCTGGCCACCCATGGTCGGCAGCAGCGCGTCAGGCTTTTCCTTGGCGATGATCTTCTCGACCGTCTGCCAGTTGATCGGCTCGATGTAGACGGCATCGGCCATCTCCGGGTCGGTCATGATCGTGGCCGGGTTGCTGTTGACCAGCACCACGCGGTAACCCTCGTCGCGCAGGGCCTTGCAGGCCTGGGCGCCGGAGTAGTCGAACTCGCAGGCCTGGCCGATGACGATCGGGCCAGCACCGATGATGAGGATGGTCTTGAGGTCAGTGCGCTTGGGCATTTTCTTCTCTAAGTCAGTACAGCGTGACAAGGGGGGTGATCGCACGCTGTCGATCAGGAATCTTGATCCGCAGCGCCGCGCCAGCGGCAGCAGCGATGCGGGGGCTTACGGTCCATCGCGACGCCACCGGCAAGCCGGCGACGTACTGATCACGCCTTGCTCTGTTCCATCAGGGCCACGAAACGGTCGAACAGCGGGCCGACATCGGTCGGGCCGGGCGACGCTTCCGGGTGGCCCTGGAACGAGAACGCCGGCACGTCGGTGCGGGCGATGCCCTGGTTGGTGCCGTCGAACAGCGAACGGTGGGTCACGCGCAGGGTCGCCGGCAGGGTCGATTCATCAACCGCGAAGCCGTGGTTCTGCGAGGTGATCATCACCCGGCCGTTGTCCAGATCCTGCACCGGGTGGTTGGCACCGTGGTGGCCGTGGCCCATCTTCATGGTCTTGGCGCCCGAGGCCAGGCCCAGCAGCTGGTGGCCCAGGCAGATGCCGAAGGTCGGGATCTTCACGTCGATGAAGGTCCTGATCGCTTCGATGGCGTAGTCGCACGGTTCCGGGTCACCCGGGCCATTGGACAGGAACACGCCGTCCGGCTTCAGCGCCAGCACTTCGGCGGCCGGGGTCTGCGCCGGCACCACGGTCACTTCGCAGCCGCGCTCGGCCAGCATGCGCAGGATGTTGGTCTTCACGCCGAAGTCGTAGGCCACGACCTTGAACTTGGCCGGCACGCTGACAAAGGCATTGGCGTCCAGGTCCAGCTGGCCCTCGGTCCAGGTGTAGGTCTTCTCGGTAGTGACGACCTTGGCCAGATCCATGCCCTTCAGGCCCGGGAACTTGCGGGCGGCTTCCAGTGCCTTTTCCACGTCGATGTCGCCGGCCATCAGCGCACCGTTCTGCGCGCCCTTCTCGCGCAGGATGCGGGTCAGCTTGCGGGTGTCGATGCCGGCGATGGCGACCACGCCACGCTGGATCAGCCAGTCCTGCAGCGACACCTGGCTGCGCCAGTTGCTGGGGCGGCGCGGCACGTCGCGCACGATCAGGCCGGCCGACCACACCTTGGACGCTTCATTGTCCTGGTCGGTCATGCCGGTGTTGCCGATATGCGGATAGGTCAGCGTGACCATCTGCCGGGCGTAGGACGGGTCGGTCAACACTTCCTGGTAACCGGTCATGGCGGTGTTGAACACCACCTCACCGACGGACAGGCCGGGCGCGCCTACGGATTCGCCCTCGAATACGGTGCCGTCTTCGAGGACGAGGATTGCGGCTTGGGTCACGGAAATCTCACTTTGGCTACCGAGGGGGCTGCCGAAGTCACGCCTGCGCTTCACGGAAATCCGGTTGCAAAAAAGCGCGGACGTACGGTCTGGGACCGGTCCGGCTTTCGTGATTCGGCGAGTGCGAATTGTAGCGCTGCCGGGGCGCTCGCGCCAGCGGTTATCGCTGTTCATGAACAGGCGATTGCGCATTCATTTCAATCCGGCGGCGTATGCGGGGCCGCCATGACCCCGGTAGATGCCAACCTTGGTTGGCAGGCTTTCCGGGAAGCGCCAACCAAGGTTGGCATCTACCATCGACCTGGACCGTTACCGGGGGCCGTCCAGCAGGTCCCGCACTCGGTAGCTGCCGGCCGCCCGGCCGTGCAGCTGGCGGGCGGCGAACAGCGCGCCGCGGGCAAAAATGTCGCGATTGGTGGCCCGGTGGACCAGCTCGATGCGCTCACCGGGGCCGGTGAACTGCACCAGATGCTCGCCGACGATATCGCCGGCACGCAGGCTGGCGTAGTGCGGCTGCGCCCCACCCCGCTGCGCTGCCGCACCCAGGGTCAGCGCGGTGCCCGACGGCGCGTCCTTCTTCTGGGTGTGGTGCGATTCGACGATGTCGCAGTCCCAGCCGGCCAGCGCCTGTGCGGCGCGCTCGACCAGCTCGTCCAGCACCGCCACGCCCAGGCTGAAATTCGAGGCCCAGACCAGCGGGATCTTCGCTGCCGCGGCCTCCAGCGCCTGGCGCTGCGTACTGGAGATGCCGGTGGTACCCGACACCAGGCCCGCGCCCCGCTCCACGCACAGCGCCAGCATCGGGTCGAAACCCTCCGGCAGGCTGAAGTCGATTGCCACATCGAACACCGGCGCGCCGGGCAGCTCGCTGGCGGCGAAGAACGGCACGCCGTCGACCACGCGCTGGGCCGGCGCGCGGCCGGTCACCGCCGCCACGATCTGCAGGGTTTCGGGGTGTTCGGCGGCCAGCCGCAGCAGAGCCTGGCCCATGCGCCCGGAGGCGCCGTGAATGAGCAATCGCAGGGGAGTCTGGTTCATGCCCGCAGGCTAGCGGCAGCGCACCCGCTCCGGCAAGCGCCATCGCTGCTACGCTGCATGCCCTTTCACGCAATGGATGGCAGTTCCACCATGCAGATCAGCGAACAACTGGTGCTGGTCACCGGCGCCGGCCGCGGCCTTGGCACGCACATTGCCCGCGCCTTCGCCGCGCAGGGTGCGCGCGTCATCGTGAACTACCACCGCAGCGAGGCCACCGCACGGGCCCTGGCTGCCGAACTGGGCGGACAGGCGATCGCGCTGCCGGCCGACGTCACCGATCGCGCCCAGGTCGACGCCATGCTGCAGCAGGCGCTGGCGCACTTCGGCCAGGGCGTCACCACCGTGGTCAACAACGCGCTGGCGAGCTTCTCGTTCAATGGCGATGCGCGCGACAGCGCTGCCGATATCGGCTGGCCGGCCTTCCAGGCCCAGTTCGAGGGCAGCGTGCGTGGCGCGCTCAACACCGTGCAGGCCGCCCTGCCCGGCATGCAGGCGCGCCGTTTCGGCCGCGTCATCAACATCGGCACCAACCTGTTCCAGAACCCGGTCGTGCCCTACCACGACTACACCGCGGCCAAGGCCGCGCTGCTGTCACTGACCCGCACCCTGGCCGGCGACCTCGGCCCGCATGGCATCACCGTCAACATGCTGTCCGGCGGCCTGCTGCGCACCACCGATGCCAGCGCTGCCACGCCCGAGGCGGTGTTCGACTACATCGCCGCCAACACCCCGCTGCGCAGCGTCACCACCCCGGCCGAGTTCGCCGATGCGGCGCTATTCTTCGCCAGCCCCTGGTCACGCGCGGTGACCGGCCAGAACCTGGTGGTCGATGGCGGGCTGGTGCGGGACTGAGCCGATGCGCATCTCCGAGGTCAGTCGCCTGACCGGCGCCAGCGCCAAGGCCATCCGCCTGTACGAGGCGCGCGGCCTGCTGCCACCGGTGCCGCGCGTGAACCGCTACCGCGACTACAGCGAGCAGGACGTGGCCTGGGTGCAGCTGATCCGCCAGGCGCTGGCACTGGGCATCACCCTGGCGGCGGTCTCCCGGCTGCAGGGTGGCGATGGGCGGCTCGACTGGCCGGCCGTGCTGGCCCTGCTGGAGCAGCAGCGCAGCCGCATTGCGTGTGAGCGCGCACGGCTGGAGCAGGTCGAGCTTGACCTGCAGCAGGTCAGCGACGAACTACGGCAGTGGCTGCACTCCGGCAGTGGCGACTGCGTCCTGCAACCCAGCGGCTGCCCTGTCGGCGCCTGACCCGGCGTTTGACTCTGCCCCTGGGGCATAGCCCAACCTCGCGCACTTTCCATTGCCCGAGGTTGTCGTGTCCCGTTCCATCCTGATCCTGCTCGGCCATCCCGACCGTGACAGCCTGTGCGGCGCCCTCGCCCAGCGCTACGCCACCGCTGCTGAAGCCACCGGGTGCGTCTGATCGCCTTGGGTGAACTCGAATTCGACCCGGTACTGCGCCACGGCTACCGCCAGGTCCAGCCGCTGGAAGCCGACCTGCAGGACGTCGCCGATGCGATCCAAGCCTGCGATCACCTGGTGCTGGTCTATCCCACCTGGTGGGGCGCGATGCCGGCCCTGCTGAAGGGCCTCTTCGACCGCGTGCTGCTGCCGGGGTACGCCTTCCGCTACCGGCGCGATTCGGTGTGGTGGGACCGGCTGCTGGCCGGCCGCAGCGCGCGGGTGATCACCACCCTGGACACGCCGCCGTGGTACTACCGCTGGATCTACCGCGACCCGGGCATTGCGCAGATCCGCGCCACCATCCTGGCGTTCTGCGGCTTCCGCCCAGTGAAGATCAGCCGCCTCGGTGCGGTGCGCAGCAGCACGCCGGCGCAACGCAGCACGTGGCTGGCGCTGGCAGCAGAGCTTGGATCCCGCGCCAGGTAGATTCAGGCCATGGGCAAGGCGTGCGAACCAAGGTTCGCACCCACCTGGGGCGCTCGTTGCGCGTGTCGCGTTTGCCAATTGACCCCCGCGCACGGCGCGACAAGGCTGTGGGCCCTTCCTCCAGCCCAGGCGGGCCCCATGAAATCCGCGACGGTCTTCAGCAGATGCGCAAGGAAGACAGGCTTTGCCGGGACCACCACCACCCGCTACCGGCTGCTGGAGGGCGCCCTGCTTGTCGTGAATCACCAACGCGCCAGCGAACACCGGGGCTTCTATGTGAATGCCGGGCTCTACTTTCCAGAGCTGCTTGAGTATCCGCTTGCGCCTTCCGACCTGGAAACTGCGTTCAGGTACCGCTCCAGCATTCCCACGCCGCATGTCGACTGGCGGATCGAAGAGACGCCCGGCCTGCGCCGGGCCTTCATCCAGCAGGATCTGGATGATCTGCTTGAGGCAGGCAATCGTGATGCGCTGAAAGGCCTGCTGCTCGGTGCCCTTGCCGATGTGGCGGGCTTCGCGGAAGCCCACGGAAACCGCGAGTCGGTGCGGCGATTGAATCGGGACGGAAACTTCCGCGCGCTCATCCGCAGGGAGGTCTGAACCCGGGAAGCGTGCGAACCAAGGTTCGCACCCACCGGGTGAAGTTCGCACCCACCGCGGCGAATGCTCGCACCCACCGTGCGGCCGCCGTCGAGCAAGCCCGGCGCTACTTCTTGGTCGGCCCGCAGCTGTCGCAACCGCCACATGCGCCACCGCCGCCCGTCGCCGGCGGCGCGATTTTCCGGCCCAGCGTCTGCAGCCAGGCAGCACGGCCCGGCCTCAGCAGGGCCAGCGCCAGTGCACCGCGCACCCTGCGCACGGTGCCCGGGAACTGCTTCTTCAACACCACCCAGGCGCTGACCAGCACGGCCACCGCGATGATCAGGTATTGCAGCAGCAATCCGCTGTCCATCAGCCGCCTCCCAGCGCCCGGGTCACCTGGTAGGTGATCAGCGCCGCCACGTAGGCCGCGGCGAACAGGTAGAACGCCGAAAAGGCCATCGTCTTCCACGAATTGGTTTCGCGCTTGATGGTGGCCAGCGTCGAGATGCACATCGGGGCGTAGATGTACCAGACCAGCAGCGACAATGCGGTGGCCAGCGACCAGCCGTCGCTGATCAGCGGGGTCAGCGCCTGGCTGGCGGCATCGTCATCGGCCGCCGACAGCGCGTACACAGTGGCCAGCGAGGACACGGCCACTTCGCGCGCGGCTAGGCCCGGGATCAGCGCGATGCAGATCTGCCAGTTGAAGCCCAGCGGCGCGAAGAACACCGCCATCGCGTGGCCGATCTGGCCGGCGTAGCTGTAGTCGATGGCCGGCATCGTGGCGCCCACCGGCGCCGCCGGGAACGACAGCAGCACCCACAGCAGGATGGTCAGCGCCAGGATGATGCCGCCGACGCGCTTGAGGAAGATCATGCCGCGCTCGTACAGGCCCACCGCCAGGTCGCGCACATGCGGCAGGCGGTACGACGGCAGTTCCAGCATCAGCGGATGCTCGCTCTTGTCGCGGCGCCACTTCTTCATGATCCACGACATCGCCAGCGCACTGAGGATGCCGGCCGCATACAGGCCGAACAGCACCAGGCCCTGCTGGTTGAACACGCCCCACACGGTCTTCTGCGGGATGAACGCACCGATCAGCAGCGCATACACCGGCAGGCGCGCCGAGCAGGTCATCAGCGGCGCGACCAGGATCGTGGCCAGGCGGTCGCGCGGGTCCTGGATGCTGCGGGTGGACATGATGCCCGGCACCGCACAGGCGAAGCTGGACAGCAGCGGGATGAACGAGCGGCCGGACAGGCCGGCTGCCGCCATCATGCGGTCGAGCAGGAAGGCCGCACGCGGCAGGTAGCCGGACTCTTCCAGCACCAGGATGAAGAAGAACAGGATCAGGATCTGCGGCAGGAACACCACCACGCCACCGACGCCGGCGATGATGCCGTCGGTCAGCAGGCTCGCCAGCGGCCCTTCCGGCAGCACGCTGCCGACGAAGGCGCCGAGCCAGGCGAAGCCGGCCTCGATGGCATCCATCAGCGGCGTTGCCCAGGCGTAGACCGCCTGGAAGATCAGGAACATCACCACCGCCAGGCTGACCAGGCCGAACACCGGGTGCAGCAGCCAGCGGTCCAGCGCGTCGTCGATCTTGGCGGTACGTGCCGGCATGCGCACGGCCACCGACAGGATCTGGCGCACCTTGGCGTGGTAGTCGATGCCGCCTTCCGGGCCCGGCACTGGTGCATCCAGGTGCGGCACCATCGCATCCAGGCGCTCGACCAGCGCCTTGGCACCCTGCTTGCGCACCGCCACGGTTTCCACCACCGGCACGCCCAGCTCGCGCTCCAGCGCAGCCACATCGACCTGGATGCCGCGGCGCTGGGCGGCATCGACCATGTTCAGCGCCACCACCATCGGCTTGCCCAGCTCGCGCAGCTCCAGCGCGAAGCGCAGGTGCAGGCGCAGGTTGGTGGCATCGATCACGCACAGCAGCACGTCCGGCGCGGCTTCGCCCGGGTAGAAGCCGCGGCACAGGTCGCGGGTAATCGCCTCGTCCAGGCTGGCCGGTTGCAGGCTGTAGGCGCCCGGCAGGTCGAGCACGGCGAATTCACGGCCGGACGGCGCGCGCAGGCGGCCTTCCTTGCGTTCGACGGTGACGCCGGTGTAGTTGGCGACCTTCTGCCGGCTGCCGGTCAGCTGGTTGAACAGGGCGGTCTTGCCACTGTTCGGGTTACCGACCAGCGCGACGCGCAGGGGGGCGGTGGAGGCAGTAGCGGTCATGCACGTCGTTCCTGGCTGGCGGCGTCAACCACGACGCGCTTGGCTTCACTTATGCGCAGCGCGAACCGGGTGAACCCGACCTGCACCAGCAGCGGCTCCCCGCCTACCGGACCCTTGGCCACCAGGCGCACTTCCTCGCCCTTGACGAAACCCAGCTCGCGCAGGCGACGGGCAATGGCATCGTTGGCATGCAGGTCCTGCACGGATTCGACCACGGCCGAGGTGTGCAGCGGCAGTTCGGACAGCGTCATCTAGCGTAATCTCTGCTGGATGTAAATGGTTCTCGATTCTAACATTCCCGCGTCGCGTCATGGCCCATGACCAATGGCCCGCTATGATCCATACAGGTATGGAGTGACCTTGGAATCCCATGAACGATGCTTTGCAGATCGAGCGCCGTGGCGCCGTCCTCACCCTCTGGCTGAACCGGCCGGAGCTGCACAACGCCTTTGACGCCAGCCTGATCGCCCGGCTGACTGCCGCGCTGGAAGCCGCCGGCCGCGATGATGCGGTCCGCGCGGTGGTGGTGGCCGGCCACGGCGCCTCCTTCTCGGCCGGCGCCGACATGCAGTGGATGCGTGGCATGGCCGCCGCCAGCGAGGCGGACAACCGCGAGGACTCGCTGGCCCTGGCAAGGCTGATGCGCACCCTGGACGAGCTGCCCAAGCCGACCCTGGCCCGGGTCCACGGCGCCGCCTTCGGCGGTGGTGTCGGCCTGGTCGCCTGCTGCGACATCGCCATCGCCAGCACCTCGGCCCGCTTCGGCCTGACCGAAAGCCGCCTCGGCCTGCTGCCGGCGGTGATTTCGCCCTACGTGATCGAGGCCATCGGCCCGCGCCAGGCCCGGCGCTGGTTCGCCACCGGCGAGCACTTCGACGCCGATACCGCGCTGCGCATCGGCCTGGTCCACCAGCTGGTCGAGCCCGAGCGCCTGGACGAGGCACTGGAACGCCAGCTGGCCCTGCTCGACAAGGCCGGCCCGATCGCCTCGTCCACCGCCAAGCAACTGGTCCGGCAGGTCCGCGACAGCCATGATCGCGACGCGCTGGATCGGGATAATGCCGCGCTGATCGCGCGCCTGCGGGTCTCCGCCGAGGGCCAGGAAGGCCTGGGCGCGTTCCTCGACAAGCGCGCCCCCCACTGGGTCACGGAAGCCTGAACATGCTCGATCATCTTGGTTTGACCAGCGCCAACCTGGCGCGCAGCAAGGCCTTTTTCCTGCAGGCGCTGGCGCCGCTGCAGATCAGCGTGGTGATGGAAGTGACCGCCGAACAGAGCGGCGCCCACGACCACATCGGTTTCGGTAGCGACGGCAAGCCGTTCTTCTGGCTCGGCAATGGCGGCACCGCCAGCCACGGCGTGCACGTGGCCTTCGCCTGCGCCAGCCGCGCGCAGGTAGATGCCTTCCATGCCGCCGCCCTCGCCGCCGGCGGCCGCGACAATGGCGCCCCCGGCCTGCGCCCGTGGTACCACCCGGATTACTACGGCGCCTTCGTGCTCGACCCGGACGGCAACAACATCGAAGCGGTCTGCCACCGCCCCGGCTCCGAGGTAGAGGCATGAGCGACTACGTCCGCATCGTCGAAGTCGGTCCGCGTGACGGCCTGCAGAATGAAAAGCAGTCGGTGTCCACCGCCGACAAGATCGAACTGATCAACCGCCTGTCGGCCACCGGCCTGCGCAGCATCGAGGCGACCAGCTTCGTCAGCCCGAAGTGGATCCCGCAGCTGGCCGATGCCGCCGAGGTTTATTCCGGCATCCAGCGCAGGCCCGGCGTCAGCTATCCGGTGCTGGTGCCGAACGAACAGGGTTACGACCGTGCCCGCGCGGTCGGCGTGGAGGAAGTGGCGGTGTTCACCGCCGCCTCCGAAGCGTTCAACCGCACCAATACCAATGCCGGCATCGACGAGTCGCTGGCCCGTTTCGAGCCGATCCTGCGCCGGGCCGCCGCCGATGGCGTGCGTGTGCGCGGCTATGTGTCCACCGTGCTCGGCTGCCCCTACCAGGGCGAAGTACCGCTGGCCGACGTGGTGCGCGTGGCCCGTGCCCTGCACCAGATGGGCTGCTACGAAATCTCGCTGGGTGACACCATCGGCGTCGGCACCCCGCGCAAGGCACGGGCGATGCTGCAGGCGGTCGCCGCCGAGATTCCGATGGCGGCGCTGGCCGTGCACTTCCACGACACCTATGGCCAGGCCGTCGCCAACATCGCCACCTGCCTGGAAGAAGGCGTGCGCGTGGTCGACAGCGCCGTGTCCGGCGCCGGTGGTTGCCCGTATGCCAAGGGCGCCAGCGGCAATGTCGCCAGCGAGGACGTGGTCTACCTGCTGCAGGGCCTGGGCCTGGACAGCGGCGTGGACCTGCCGGCACTGGCCGAGACCGGCCGCTGGCTGGCCGGCCTGCTCGGCCGCGCCACCGCCAGCCGCACCGGCCAGGCGCTGGCCGCCGCCGGCTGACCGCCGCACCGCGCCGCCACGCAAAAGCGGCGCAGTGCACAACAGCGACGGTCGTGGCTTCCGTTAGAATCGGCGGTTCTCGAACCTGCAGGACCGTTCAATGCAGCTGTCTTCCGTACGTGCCGTGATCACTGGCGGCGTTTCCGGGCTCGGCCTGGCCGTGGCCCAGCACCTCATCGCCCAGGGCGGCAAGGTGGCCCTGTTCGACCTCAACGACGACAAGGGCGCAGCCGCCGTTGCCGGACTGGGTGCCGACAAGGCCCGCTATTTCAACGTCAACGTCAGCGATGAGGCGGCCGTGGCCACCGCCATCGACCAGGCCCACGATTTCCTCGGTGGCCTGAACGTGGCGATGAACTGCGCCGGCATCCTCGGCGCCGGTCGCGTGCTGGGCAAAGAGGGCCCGATGCCGCTGGCCGGCTTCCAGGGCACGGTGATGGTCAACCTGGTCGGCAGCTTCAACGTGGCCAAGGCCGCGGCCAACCGCATGCAGCACAACGAGGCCGGCACCGACGGCGAGCGCGGCGTGATCATCAACACCGCCAGCATCGCCGCCTATGAAGGCCAGATCGGCCAGGCCGCGTATGCCGCCAGCAAGGGCGGCGTGGTCTCGATGACGCTGCCGATGGCACGCGAACTGTCGCGCTTCGGCATCCGCGTCAACACGATTGCACCGGGCGTGTTCTGGACGCCGATGGTCGACGGCATGCCCGAAGCCGTGCAGCAGTCGCTGGCCGCCTCGATCCCGTTCCCGTCGCGCCTGGGCAAGCCGGAAGACTTCGCCAGCCTGGTCGGCTTCATCCTCGGCAACACCTACCTCAATGGCGAGACCATCCGCCTGGACGGCGCTACCCGCCTCGCTCCGAAGTGATTCCCCCGGGCGCCGGGAAGGCGCCCTCCCCCAACGACCAACATCATCATGAAAGCCAACGACATCAAGAAGGGCAACGTCGTCGAGTACAACAACGGCGTGTACCAGATCCGCGACATCGAGCGCAGCTCGCCGCAGGGTCGCGGCGGCAACGTCCGCTTCCGCTTCATCATGTACAGCGTGCCGGGCGGCAACAAGCTCGACGCCAGCTTCGATGCCGACGACAACCTGGTCGAGGTCGAACTGCTGCGCCGCCAGTCCACCTATTCGTACAAGGACGGCGACGCCTTCGTGTTCCTCGATGACGAGGACTACACCCCGTACACGCTGGACGCGGACGTGATCGGCGACGACGCCGGCTACATCACCGACGGCCTGACCGGCATCTACGTGCAGGTCATTGACGAGCAGCCGGTGGCGATCCAGCTGCCGGCCTCGGTGGTGCTGGAAGTGATCGAGACCCCGCCGGAACTGAAGGGTGGCACCGCCACCAAGCGCCCGAAGCCAGCCAAGCTCAACACCGGCATCGAAATCATGGTGCCGGAGTACATCGTCAACGGCGAACGCGTGCTGGTGAACACCGCCACCGGTGAATTCGCCGGACGCGCCGACTAAGCGCCTCGAGCTGCCTGCGGCGCACGCCGCCACAGGCAGCATCTTCCATGCAGCCGGGCACCGTCCCGGCTGCAAGGATCACTTACGGCTGCTGGGCACCGAAATTACCGCAACCGTGGTACTGGCGCGTGCCAATGGTCAGATTCACCTTGGCGTCGAATGATTCGCCACTCATGTCGTCCTGGCAGGTGGTGCGCTGGAAGCTGAGTTTGACGTCGGTGCCATCGGCCGCCTTTCCGCTCCAGCCATCGGCGCCTTCGGTGGGCCTGGCCACGTCGAAGCGGCGCTCACCGTAATCCACTTCCACCTGCAGGCCGGGCTTGTCGCCATCCACGACCGCCAGCCAGCCCGGTTCGTTGCCGGTAGCACGGAACGCCGCGTTGCCGGCGCTGCCATCGCCCTCGATGGCCTCCACCGCGTGGCATTCGCGGTCCGGCTCGCCCTTCAGGCTCAACAGGCCGTCATCGCTGCCCTTGGTCCAGAAGCTGTTGCCCTGGCCATCACCATACTTCGCGCCCGACGCCGCACGCTCGGAGGTCATCGCAAAGGTGCGATCGCCGATCACCACCGTGGCCGCATCCTCGCCATTGAAGGTCGCGCGCACGTTCAGATCGCCGCATTGGTACAGGGTCTCGCTGCCGGCGCCGGTGCCGGTGCTGGCAGCCGGTTCGGGCGCAGCCGGCGGTGCGGCATCATTGCCGCCCGCAGCCGGCGGTTGCGCCGGCTGGCACGCGGCCAGCACCAATGCCAGGGAGGCTGCCAACAGACTGGGAACTACACGCATGGCTCGACTCCTTGTCGACACTACTGAGAGGTTCGACCCTATCACCTGGCGGTGAGCAGGGCCTGAAAGCGGCCTGACCACGCTCACGCGGCCAGCACCGCCATCGACAGCAGTTGGGCGCCGCTGTCGCCGGAACTGCAGGTCCACACCCGCAGCAGGCGCAGTTTCAGTTCGCACTCGCGACCCTGCCGCCACACCGCCAGGCGTACATCGCTGGACAGCAGCGCCAGCCGCCCGCACAGCAGCGTCTCCACCGTGTGCACCTGCAGGCTGCGCACCTGCAGGTGGCCTGCAAGCCACTCGCCCAGCCAGGGCAGGTCGAGCATGCGCCCGCCCTGGCCATCCATCATGAACAGCGCTGGCGATACCAGCGTGCCCAGCGCATCGTGGTCGCCGGCCAGCAGTGCCTGGCACAGGCGCTGCTCCAGTGCGATCAACTGCAGTTCATGCAGGTCTTCAACGATGTTCCGTTCCATCCACGGATCCTTCCGGCATCGGCCGGCGCCTGCGCAGGCGTTGCGCGATCCATTGCCGCGCGCCCTGCACCACTACATAGAAGACCGGCACGAAGAACACCGCCAGCACGGTCGCACTGACCATGCCGCCGAACACGCCGGTTCCGATCGCCTGCTGGGTTTCCTTCGACGCACCCTGCGCCAGCATCAGCGGCACCACGCCCAGCGCGAACGCCAGCGAGGTCATCACGATCGGCCGCAGGCGCAGCCGCGCCGCCTCCAGCGCCGCTTCGGCCAGTCCGCGCCCCTGCTGCTGCAGCTGCCGTGCGAACTCGACGATGAGGATCGCGTTCTTCGCCGACAACCCGATCACCGTAATCATGCCCACCTTGAAGAACACGTCGTTGGGCATGCCGCGCAACAGCACCGCGGCGACCGCACCGAGCAGGCCCAGCGGCACCACCAGCATCACCGCCAACGGGATCGACCAGCTCTCGTACAGCGCCGCCAGCACCAGGAACACCACCAGCATCGACAACAGCAGCAGCCACGGTGCCTGTGCGCCCGATTCGCGCTCCTGCAGCGATTGGCTGGTCCACTGCAGGGCGAAGCCGGAGGGCAGCTGCTTGGCCAGCCGCTCCATCTCTGCCATCGCCTGGCCGGTCGAGACGCCCGATGCCGGTGCGCCGGACAGATTCAGCGCCGGGAAACCGAGATAGCGCTGCAGCTGCAGCGGCGCCTCGGTCCAGTGCGGCGTGACCAGTTCGGACAGCGCCACCATGCCACCTTCGCTGTTGCGCACGTACAGCTTCAGCACGTCCTCCAGTTCCATCCGGTGCGGTGCGTCGGCCTGCAGGATCACCTGCTGCAACCGGCCCTTGTTGGGGAAATCGTTGACGTACTGCGAGCCCATCGCTGCCGACAGCGTGCTGCTGATGTGCTCGAAGCCCACGCCCATCGCCTCGGCCTTGGCCCGGTCGATGTCCAGCCGCACGCTGGTGCCGGCCGGCAGGCCATCGGCATGCACCTCCGACAGCAGCCGGCTGGCCTCGGCCAGTTTCAGCAGCTGCTGCAGGGCTGCACGCAACTCGGCCTGGCTCTGCCCGGTCCGCGCCTGCAGGGCGAGCGAGAAGCCGGATGAACGCCCCAGGCTGTCGATTGCCGGTGGCATCACGCTCATCACCTCGCCCTCGGCGACGGCCGCCATCGCCTTCTGCGCAGCCTCCACCTCACCGGCTGCGGTGGCACCGGCGCGCTCGCCCCAGTCCTTCAGCATGGTGTAGGTCAGCGCCGCGCTTGGGCCGGAGCCGGAGAAGCTGTAGCCGAGGATCGACTGGTTGGACCCGATGCCCGGGCGCGACGCCACGTGCCGTTCGTAGGCTTCCACCACGGCCAGCGTGCGCTCGGCCGTGGCTTCGGCGGGCAGCTGGATCGAGGTCATGAAATAGCCCTGGTCCTCTTCCGGCAGGAACGCACCCGGCAGCCAGTGCAGGCCCAGCAGCAACGCGGCCACCAGCGCGGCGAACACGCCCATCACGCGCCCGCTCCGCTGCAGCGCCGAGGCCACGCCACGCTGGTAGCGCCCGGTCATCCTCTCGAAGCCGCGATTGAAGGCGCCGAACAGCCCGCCACGACCGTGATGACCATGGCTGTTCGGGCGCAACAAGGTCGCGCACAGCGCCGGGGTCAGGCTCAGCGCCAGCAGCGCCGAGAACAGGATCGACACCGCCATCGCCACGGTGAACTGGCGGTAGATCGCGCCCACCGAGCCGCTGGCCAACGCCATCGGAATGAACACCGCGGTCAGTACCAGGGTGATGCCGATCACCGCGCCGGTCAGCTCGCGCATCGCCTTGATGGTGGCCTCGCGCGGTGGCAGGCCCTCCTCGGCCATGATCCGCTCCACGCCCTCGACCACCACGATCGCATCGTCGACGATGATGCCGATCGCCAGCACCATGCCGAACATGGTCAGCACGTTGATCGAGAAGCCGAGCGCCAGCATCACCGCGAAGGTGCCCAGCAGCGCGATCGGGGCGACCAGCGCCGGAATCAGCGTATAGCGCCAGTTCTGCAGGAACAGGTACATCACCGCAAACACCAGCAGCATCGCTTCGAGCAGCGTCTGCACCACCTTCTGGATCGAGATCTTGACGAACGGCGCGGTGTCGAACGGAATGCTCGACTCCACGCCACGCGGCAGCAGCGGTGCCAGCTCGGCCATGCGCTCGCGCACTGCGCCGGCGGTTCGCACTGCGTTCGCGCCCGGGCGCAGCTGCACGCCGGCCGCCGTCGCCGGATGGCCGTCTTCCCGCGTGCCCCAGGCGTAACTCTGCGCGCCCAGCTCCACGCGTGCGACGTCACCCAGCACGACCCGCGAACCGTCGGCGGCCGCCCGCAGCACGATGGCGGCGAACTGTTCCGGCGTGGACAACTGGCCATCGGCGCTCAGCGGCACGGTGATGCGCTGGCCGGCGACGCCCGGCGAATCGCCGATGCGGCCCGGCGAGATCTCCAGGTTCTGCTGCTCGATGGCCGCGGCCACATCGCCCATGGTCAAGCCATAGCCGGTCAACCGGGTCGGGTCCAGCCACACCCGCATGGCCTGCTCGGCACCGAACAGCTGCACGCGGCCGACGCCATCGATGCGGCGCAGCTCTTCGATGATGTTGCGCGCCATGAAGTCACCCAGCGCCGCCTCGCTGACACTGGCATCCGGCGAACGCAGGCCGACCAGCATCAGGAAGCCGGAATCGGCTGCTTCCACGAACAGGCCGTTCTGGCGCACGCTGCGCGGCAGGCGGGGTTCGATCGCCTTGATCCGGTTCTGCACATCCACCTGCGCCAGCTCCGGGTTGGTCCCCGGCTTGAAGGTGGCGGTGATCGAGGCTTCGCCGGAGGTATCCACCGACGATTCGAAGTACAGCAGGTGCTTGACGCTGGACAGCTCGCGCTCGATCAGGCCGACCACCGCGTCGTTCAGCGTCTGCGGGCTGGCCCCCGGGTAGCTGGCATAGATGCTGACGCTGGGCGGCGCAACGGCCGGATAGCGCTCCACGGCCAGGCGCGGAATCGCTAGTACGCCCGCCAGGATGATGAAGATCGCCAGCACCCAGGCGAACACCGGGCGATCAATGAAGAAACGTGCCATGTTGGATTTCCCTGGAGAGACTGGCCCGGGAAAGGCTCAGCCCTTGCTGCCGGCCTGCATCGCACCGGCGCTGGCGACCGGCCGCTGCCAGTCGCGCGCATCGACCACCACGCCTTCCTGCAGGCGCTCCTGGCCCTCGACCACCACCCGCTCGCCGGCCTTCAGCCCGTGCCGGACCAGCCACTGGCGATCAACGCTGCCGTCGACCTCCAGCGTGCGGATCACCGCCTTGCCATCGCCCGCGATCACCCAGGCATAGGCCTGGCCACCCGCGCTGCGCAGCACCGCCTGCTGCGGCACGGTCAATGCACTGGCCGGGGCGCCACGGGGCACCCTGGCACGCACGTACATGCCGGGCAGCAACTGGCGCTGCGGATTGTCGACCAGGATGCGCAGGATCACATCACCGGTGCGCGCATCGACGTTGATGCCGGAGAACAGCAGCTGGCCGCGCTCGGTCAGCGGCTTGCCGGCCGCGCCGATGATCGTCACCGGTAGTTCGCCACCGCCGGCGGCGCTGCGCTGCAGCGACTCCAGCTGCGCAGCCGGCTGGCGCACGTCGACGTAGACCTGGTCGATCTGCTGCACCACCGCCATCGGCTCGGCATCGGCGACCCCGACCAGCGCGCCTTCGCTCACCAGTGCCTGGTCGATGCGGCCGGCAATCGGCGCACTGACCGTGGCGTAGCGCAGGTCGAGCTGGCGGCGGGCCAGGATCGCGCGTGCTTCGTTCACTGCCGCGCGCGCCTGTTCGTACTCGGCACTGGCATCATCGCGATGCTGCTGGCTGACCGCCTGCGCGGCGGCCAGCGCATGCAGGCGCTGCGACTGCACGCGGCTGCGGCCCAGCGCCGCTTCACTGCGCTGCAGCGCAGCCAGCGCCGAATCGACGTCGGCACGGAATGCCGCCGGATCGATCTGGAACAGGGCCTGGCCAGCACTTACTTCGGCGCCCTGCTCGAACAGGCGGCGCTGCACGATGCCGCCCACCTGCGCGCGGATCTGCGCCGTGCGTACCGCGGCCACGCGACCGGGCAGTTCGTCGTCACGCTGCACCACCTGCGGGCCGACGGTGACGACGCTGACGCGCGGTGCGGCTTCGGGGGTGGCTTCGGGGGAGGAGCAGGCCGTCATGGCCAGAGCGATGGCCGCGATCAACGCGGCCGGAGTCCTGAAGGTTCTCATTGCTGTGCACAATGCCGCGCGGGCGGCTGAAAGGTCCTGAAGAACGCAGTGTGCGGGGCGATGATGGGGTTTCGATGGAGGAACTGTGGAGATACGATGGAGGCAAGCACCTTAAGGCCCCGCCCCCGCATGCATGCCTCCCCTGCCCTGGCCGCCCTCGTCCTGATTGTCGAGGATGAGGCCGAGATCGCCGATATTCTCACCGCCTATCTGGAACGCGAAGGACTGCGCACCCTGCGTGCCGCCGATGGCCACGGTGCGCTCGACCTGCACCGCAGCGCCCGCCCCGACCTGGTCCTGCTGGACGTGCAGCTGCCTCGCCTGGATGGCTGGAGCGTGTTGACCCAGCTGCGCCAACGTGGCGAAACGCCGGTGATCATGCTGACCGCGCTGGACCAGGACCTGGACAAGCTGACCGCACTGCGCATGGGCGCCGACGACTACGTGGTCAAGCCGTTCAACCCGGCCGAGGTGGCTGCGCGCGTGCGCGCCGTGCTGCGGCGTACGCTGCGCGCCTCGCGCGTGGATGCACCCAGCGCGCTGCGCGTGGGCCCGCTGCTGATCGACTCGGCAACCCATGCCGTGCACGTGGAGGGCGACGGCTACAGCCATGAAGTCCTGCTCACCCTCACCGAGTTCAAGCTGCTGCACTGCATGGCACTGGCCCCCACGCGCATCTTCAGCCGCAGCGAACTGATGCACGAGTGCCTGCCGGAGAGCGAGGCGCTGGAGCGCACCGTCGACAGCCATGTCAGCAAGCTGCGCCGCAAGCTGGATGAGGTGGGCATGCTCAATGTACCGGCCAGTGTGCGCGGCGTCGGTTACCGGTTGATGGCCGACCGCTGATGGGCACCCTGCGCCGCTCCGGCCTGAGCCGCCACATCATCGTCTCGATGTCGCTGATGGTGATCGGCGTGATCGTGATGATGATCCTGTCGTCGTGGCTGTTGTATGCGGTGCTGGTCGAGTTCTTCCCCGGCAGTGCCGAGGAGCCGGAAAGCTGGCTGCCTACCGGGCCGGAGCTGGCGTGGATGGTCGGGGTGATCCTGACCGGACTGGCCCTGGCCATCGCCGCCTCGTTCCGGCTTGCGCACCGCATCCTGTCGCCGTTGAATTCGCTGGTCGACAGCGTCCGCGCGCTGGCCGGCGGCGATCTCGGTGCACGCGCCAGTGTCGAAGAAAACTCGCCGGGCGAAGTAGCCACCCTGGTCGAAGACTTCAATGCGATGGCGCGGCGCCTGCAGCACATGGAGAGCGAGCGGGCCATGTGGCACGCCGCCATCGCCCACGAGCTGCGCACGCCGGTGACGATCCTGCGTGGCCGCCTGCAGGGGCTGGCCGAGGGCGTGTTCCAGCCTGACGAATCACAGTTCCGCAGCCTGCTTGCCCAGGTCGAGGGCCTGTCGCGCCTGATCGAGGACCTGCGCGTGCTGAGCCTGTCCGACAATGCACGGCTGGACGTGCGCCGCGCGCGCACCGACGTGGTGGCCGAGGTGCATTCGGTGATGACCCTGGTCGACCCGCAGTTCCGCACCGCCGGTTTCGTGCTGGAACTGGAAACCAGCCGCGAGGAACACACCGCGCACTGCGATCCGACCCGGCTGCGCCAGGCGCTGCTGGCACTGCTGGAGAACGCGCGTCGCTACGCCAGCCCGGGCAAGGTACGGATTGCCGTGCATGACACGCCGGGGCATGTACAGGTGGCCATCGAAGACGAGGGACCGGGCATCGACCCCGCCCTGCACGCCGATATCTTCACTCCGTTCATGCGCGCCGACGGTTCGCGTTCGCGCCAGGGCGGCGGCAGCGGGCTCGGCCTGGCGGTGGTCAAGGCCATCGCCGACGCCCACGGTGGCCGCGTCTACTGCATGCCGGGCAGCGCCGGCGGCAGCCGCTTCGTCATCGAACTGCCGCGCCAGTAGGCGAGCTGGCGGCCTGCGTGCGCAGGTGTGCACCAAGCGCGGCCAGATTGGCATCGATCGCATCCATTTCCTCGCGCTGGTTCACCGGCAACTGCTGGCGCAGCTGCAGGCGCAGCGCCCGCCACGCCGGCACCGCCTGCGCACTGGCAGTGGCCACGGCGTGCATCAGGAGCGCCTGTTCGTCGGCCAACGGCAATCCATAGCCATCGCCCTGCAGTAACGTACCCGGACGCAGCCATTGCCCACTCTGCTCCAGCAGCCCGCGCAGGTTGCGGGTCTGGGCGCTGTCCGGTGCACCCAGCAGCTGCCGCTTGAGCACATCGCGCGCGCGTAGTTCGGCACGCCGTTGCGCAGCCTGCTCCAGCAACAGCAAGCCCGCACTGGCGCGCAGGTCGCCCTGCAACAGCCACGGTGCCCGCTGCCGTGCGGGCAGCTTCAGCCAGCCGCGTACATCGCGCGTGGGCAGCGCCAGCTGGCCGGCAGCCACATCGAACAACTGCTGGAAGTGGTCACGCGCCGAGGCAAAGTAATAGCCCTGCGCCTGCGCTGAATCGCGATCGGCCAGCACCTGCTCGTCCAGCACCTGCAGGCGCGCCAGCCGGCGCTTCAGCCCGCGCGGACTCAGCTGCGCCAGGCCGGCGCTCCCGAGCCTAGGCACACCGGCCTGCAGCAGCTTCGCGGTCTCCACCGCGCAGTTGTTGCTGACGAAGTAATAGCGCCCGTCATAGCTCCAGTGCACCTGCGCGGTACGCTCGAGCAGGCTGGCGATCTCGTCGCGTTCCAGCTGCAGGGGCAACGACTGCAGCCCGCGAAGTTCGACCTTGGTGTACTCGTCCACCACCTGCTGCAGTGGCAGCACGAACAGCCGCGAGGGATAACCGCCGGTCAGGCCGCGCCAGTTTGAAATCTGCACGTCGCCGACGAAGGCACGGAACGACAGCACGCGGTGGTACTCCAGGTCCAGGCGACAGTCCGGCCCCGGCGCGCGGCCTGGCCGGCAGATCACCAGCCGCAGCATGCTGTGGCCCCAGCGGCTCATCGGCTGCGCGCTGCCTTCGGCGAACAGGTAGTCCACCGCGTAAACCCGCGAGGGATCCAGCTGCAGCAGTGATGCCGCCCCCTCTTCCGGTTCCGCCTGCAGCAACGGGACGCGGCGGTCGCACTGCGGCTGCGGCAGCGACGGCGGTGTGCCGAAGTGCTCCTGGTACCACTGCGCCAGTGCCGGGCGACGGCAGGCGAACTCGGCATCCAGCACGAAATGCTCGGCGTTCACCGCCAGATACTCAGCCGGATCTTTCAGCTCGTAACCGTCCGGGCTGCGATCACGGAAGTCGTTGTGGCCACGACCCAGATGCCAGGGTTTGCGCTGCCACCCGGCCAGATCGCGCCAACGCGTACTGCGCGACCAGCCAGCACCACCACGATCCGCGACATGGGTCAGTTCGTGCACCAGTGCGCTGCGTCGCGCCCGTCGCGCACCGGGCACGCGATCGTCCAGCAGGTCGCGGCGCAGCGTGATGCGGCCAGCAAATGCACGGCCATGCACCTCGGCGGGCAGGTCAGCGCCCCAGCGTACCTGTACCTGCGTCGGCAAGGCACGTAGCAGGCCGTCCGGCAGCAGTGACTGCACATCGGCCAGGGTCTGGCCAGCCACCTGCTGCTGCACAGGGCTCAGCCCTGCCGGGTCGAGCTGCAGGCGGTCGGCTGCGTGCGCGACGTGGGCGATCAGCAGTAGCGCCACGCCATGCGTGGCTGCGTTGCGTGCAGATGTCATGGCGTTGCCGGCCAGCGGCCGGCACTACCCGAAGGCCGGATCAGCGTGCCAGCAGCGCGCGGGCCAGCTGCAGGTCGCTCTGCTGCTGGGCAGCGGCATCCTGCTCGCGCAGGTGGACCAGTGCGGCCTGCAGGCGTGCGCCGCGGATCTGGCCGTCGCTGGCGACGAACGCAGCGGCATCATCGCGTGCGGCCTGTACCACCTTGTCGTCGCCCGAGCTGCTGGCCGAGGAACCGGAGGAAGCACCGGTGGCCGAGCCGGCCGAGGTGCCTGCGAAGCTGGAAGCGAAGCCGGCCAGCGGCAGGGACAGCAGGGCAAGCAGAACAAGCGGACGGGTCATCGATTCGAAGCCGGTTGTGGGAATGCGTGGAGCGTAACGGGTACGTGAAGGATTTGCCCGGCTCAGACGTCGAACAGCTTTCCGGGATTCAGCCGCGCTTGGGGATCGAACGCGCGTTTGACTGCCTTCATCAGCGCGATCTCGGCCGGGCCGCGGGTGCTGTCCAGGTAGCCCTTCTTGACCAGGCCGATGCCGTGCTCGGCGGAAATGCTGCCATCGAAACGGGCCAGCACCTGGGCCAGCAACTTGGTCACGTGCTCGCACTGCGACACGAAATCGGCGTCAGGGGTGTCGTCCGGCTTGAGCACGTTGATATGCAGGTTGCCGTCACCGATGTGGCCGAACCAGACCACGTCGAAATGCGGATAGGCCTGCCCGATCAGCGCCTGGGTCTCGGTCAGGAACGCCGGCATCGACGAAATCCGCACCGAGACATCGTTCTTGTACGGCTTGTAGCGTGCAAGCGACTCGGTGATGCCTTCGCGCAGGCGCCACAGCTGGGCAGCCTGGGCGTCACTGGCACTGATCACGCCATCGCTGACCCAGCCGTTGCCCATGCAGTCCTCGAACGCCGCCATCGCCGCCGCTTCCTGCGCCTCGTCGTTGGCCGCGAACTCGGTGACCACGTAATAAGGGTGCACCTCGTCGAACGGCGCCTGCGCACCATGCGCCAGCACGTGCTCCAGCGCCCGCTCGGTGAAGAACTCGAAGGCCTGCAGCTGCAGACGCGCGCGGAACGCGGCGAACACCTGCATCAGCACCTCGAAGCTGGGGACGGCCAGCAGCATCACATTGCTGGCCGGCGGCGGGTCGGTCAGCTTCACCGTCGCCTCGACGATCACCCCCAGCGTACCTTCCGAGCCGATCAGCAGCTGGCGGAAGTCATAGCCGCTGGAGTTCTTGATCAGGCCCTTGTTAAGTTCGAGCAGCTCGCCGCTGGCGGTGACCACTTTCAGCCCGGCGATCCATTCTCGGGTATTGCCGTAACGGATCACGCGGATGCCGCCGGCATTGGTGGCGATGTTGCCGCCGATCGAGCAGGAACCGCGCGCCGCGAAATCGACCGGGTAGATCAGGCCGTGGTCGAGCGCGGCGTTGTGCACCGCCTCCAGCGGCATGCCGGCCTGCACCACCAGCGTGCGATCGACCGCGTCGTAGGCCAGCGCCTTGTTCATCCGCTCCAGGCTGAGCACCAGCTCGCCGTTGGCCGCCACCGCGCCACCGGACAGGCCGGTGCGTCCACCCGACGGCACCACCGGCACGCCCTCGGCCGCGCTCCAGCGCATCACCGCCTGCACCTCTTCAACCGTGGCCGGCAATGCAATCGCCAGCGGCGCCGGCGTCCAGCGCCGGGTCCAGTCGCGCCCGTAATGCTCCAGGTCGGCCGGATCGGTCTTCAGTTTCAGGCCGGGACAGGCCTGCTGCAGCGAGGCAATGCGGGAATCGGTCATGACGGTCCAGCGCGGTGCGTGAAGAACGGGCAAGCGTGCCAGTGGCGCGCGCCAGCGTCCAGCCCCGCACCCGTGCAGATAGCTACGGATGCAACCAATTGCGCACTGCACCATGGCCGGTGCGATCTGGCATAGTGGTCAGCCCCTGTCCCACTGGCCGTGTTGCCCCATGTCGCCGAAGAAGACCTCGTTCCCGAAGCAGGATATCCGCGTGCTGTTGCTGGAGGGGGTCAGCCAGACCGCCGTGGAGGTGTTCAGCGCCGCCGGCTACAGCCAGATCGAAGCGCACACCAAGGCGCTGCCCGAGGACGAACTGAAGGCGCGCATCGCCGAGGCGCACATCGTCGGCATCCGCTCGCGTACCCAGCTCAGCGCCGAGGTGCTGGCCGAGGCCAAGCGGCTGATCGCAGTGGGCTGCTTCTGCATCGGCACCAACCAGGTCGACCTGGACGCGGCCGAGCTGGCCGGCATCCCGGTATTCAACGCCCCCTATTCCAACACCCGCAGCGTGGCCGAGCTGGTGATCGCAGAGGCGATCATGCTGACCCGCGGCATCCCGCAGAAGAACGCCGAGTGCCATCGCGGCGGCTGGTCGAAGTCGGCCAGCGGCAGCCATGAAGTGCGTGGCAAGACGCTGGGCATCATCGGCTACGGCCACATCGGCACCCAGGTCGGCGTACTGGCCGAATCGCTGGGCATGCAGGTGATCTTCCACGACGTGGAAACCAAGCTGGCGCTGGGCAATGCCCGGGCCGCGGCCAGCCTGGACGATCTGCTCGCCCGCGCCGACATCGTCACCCTACACGTGCCGGAAACCCCGTCCACACAGTGGATGATCGGCAGCACCGAGCTGGCGAAGATGCGCAAGGGCGCGCACCTGATCAACGCCGCGCGCGGCACCGTGGTCGACATCGATGCGCTGGACGCGGCGCTGGCCAGCGGCCACGTCGGTGGCGCCGCGCTGGACGTGTTCCCGGTCGAGCCGAAGGGCAATGGCGATATCTTCGAATCGCCGCTGACCCGCCACGACAACGTGATCCTGACCCCGCACGTGGGTGGCAGCACGCTGGAAGCGCAGGACAACATCGGCGTGGAAGTGGCCGCCAAACTGGTGCGCTACAGCGACAACGGCAGCACCCTGTCGGCGGTCAATTTCCCGGAAGTGACCCTGCCCGAGCACGCCGACAGCCTGCGCCTGCTGCACATCCACCAGAACGTGCCGGGCGTGCTGTCCAAGGTCAACGAGATCTTCTCGCGCCACAACGTCAACATCGACGGCCAGTTCCTGCGCACCGACCCGAAGGTGGGCTACGTGGTGATCGACATCACCGCCGGCGAGGAACAGGCCGCCGCAGTGCGCGACGAGCTGGCCGCGATCCCCGGCACGCTGCGCACGCGCATCCTGTACTGAAAAAAGGGGACGGAGGGGATTAAGTCGTTGATGCCACAAACGACTTAATCCCCTCCGTCCCCTTTTTATCTCAACGTGCCAGCCACCTGTGTGCCATGCGCTGCATGGATTCATCGGACTGCGGGTCGGCCGCGACTTCGGTCACCGGCCGCCAGGCCAGCTCCAGCGATTCCTCGCTGAGCACGAAGGCTTCGCCACCCAGCGCACGGATCACGAAACGCACGTCGTAGTGCCAGTGCCCCGGCACGTCCTTGCGCTCTGGAATCCAGTGCTTGTCCAGATCGAAGATGGCCGGGTCTTCCAGCACCAGGCCGCCCAGGCCTGATTCTTCCTCGGCTTCCTTCAGCGCCACCCGGGCCAGGTCGCGGTCGCCGTCGGCGTGGCCGCCCAGCTGCAGCCAGCGCTGCAGCTTGCGGTGGTGGGTCAGCAGCAGGCGCTGGCCGTCGGCACTGACCAGCCAGCAGCTGGCGGTGAAGTGGCCGGCCAGCCGTTCGCGCCGGAATGGATCTTCCGGATCGTCCAACAATGTGCCGAATTCGGCAGCCACTGCGTCGTGGGCCGGCTCACGGCGGGCATAGTCCCGCAGCAGGCCACGCAGGCGATCGTCAAGCACGGCAAGGGTTTCGGCGGTCTGGCTCATGAATGGGCGGCGTCTGGAAAAATACTGCTCATTATCGCCGTTCATTGTTGCGATTGCGCTTGTGCGTTGGCTTCAGCTTTGGCTAAGGTACAGCGGGCCGTTCGCGCGGCCTTCACCATTCCAGGGTTGCCGGCAACGTATCGGCGGCCCACCCAATCCGATCACTAGGAAGTACTGCATGCTGAAAGCTCTGTTGAGGGTCAAGCCGGTCCAACCGGCCGGGCACGTCGATGCCGGCGAACCCATCGAAGGCAGCCTGGACGGCGAAGCCACGTTGAAACGGACCCTCACGGCTAAACACCTCATCCTGCTTGGCGTGGGTGCGGTGATCGGCGCAGGTATCTTCGTGCTGACCGGCCAGGCCGCGGCCAACCACGCCGGCCCCGCCGTCATGCTGTCGTTCGTGATCGCCGGTTTTGCCTGCGCCCTGGCGGGCCTGTGCTACGCCGAGTTCGCGGCGATGATGCCGGTCTCCGGCAGCGCCTATTCCTACTCCTACGCCACCCTCGGCGAAGGCATGGCCTGGTTCATCGGCTGGTGCCTGGTGCTGGAGTACCTGTTCGCCTCGGCCTCGGTCGCGGTGGGCTGGTCGGCGTACCTGATCAGCTTCATCACCACTACGCTGCACATGCCGTTCCCGGACCTGCTCAGCGCCGCGCCCATCGCCTGGACCGGCAGCGAGTTCGTCTCCTCCGGCAAGCTGTTCAACCTGCCGGCGGTGCTGATCGTGGCGGCGGTGTCCGGCCTGCTGTACGTGGGCGTGACCCAGTCGGCGTTCGTCAACGCGATCATCGTGGCGATCAAGGTCACCGTCATCTGCCTGTTCATCGGCATCGGTGCAGCCCACATCGACCCGGCCAACTGGCAGCCGTTCATCCCGGAAAACACCGGCGTGCCGGGTGAGTTCGGCTGGAGCGGCGTGTTCCGCGCGGCCACCATCGTGTTCTTCGCCTACATCGGCTTCGATGCGGTCTCCACCGCCGCCGGCGAGACCAAGGACCCGCAGCGCAACATGCCGATCGGCCTGCTCGGCTCGCTGGCGGTGTGCACCATCGTCTACATCATCGTCTGCGCGGTGCTGACCGGCATGATGCCGTACCACCTGCTGGGCACCGACAAGCCGGTGGCCACCGCGCTGGAGCCCTACCCGACCCTGTCGTGGCTGAAGACCCTGGTCGAGATCGGCGCCATCGCCGGCCTGTCCTCGGTGGTGCTGGTGATGATGATGGGCCAGACCCGCATCGCCTACACCATCTCCCGCGACGGCCTGCTGCCGAAGTTCTTCGGCAAGGTCCACGCCCGCTTCCGCACCCCGTACGTCGCCACCATCGTGGTCGGCGTGATCGCCGCCGCACTGGCTGGCCTGGTGCCGCTGAACGTGCTGGGCGAACTGGTCTCGATGGGCACCCTGCTGGCCTTCGCCACGGTCTGCATCGGCGTGCTGGTTCTGCGCTATACCAAGCCGGAGATCCACCGCCCGTTCCGCGTGCCGATGGTGTGGATCATCTGCCCGCTGGGCGCGGCCACCTGCCTGTTCCTGTTCTGGCAGGCGTTCGTGGTGCACTGGCACCTGTTCGTTGGCTGGACGCTGCTCGGCCTGCTGATCTACCTGGGCTACGGCATCCGCAACAGCAAGCTGGCCAAGTCACCCTGATCCGCCTACGGGCCGGCCTCGCGCCGGCCCGTCCGTTTTCCCCGCGCGCCCCTGGCGGCGCGCTTCTACAAGACCACCACACATGTTCAAGCAACTGTGGGCCACCAAGCACCCGCATGCCGCCCATGAAGACGCCAACGGCCTCAGCCTGCGCCGCCACCTCGGCCCCTGGGGGCTGACCGCCCTCGGCATCGGCGCGGTGATCGGCGGCGGCATCTTCGTCATCACCGGCCAGGCCGCCGCCAACCACGCCGGCCCGGCGATCATGCTGTCGTTCGTGCTGGCCGCCATCTGCTGCGCCTTCTGCGCACTGGCCTACGCCGAGTTCGCCTCGATGGTGCCGGTGTCCGGCAGCGCCTACACCTATACCTATGCCACCTTCGGCGAGCTCTCGGCCTGGTTCATCGGCTGGATGCTGGTGCTGGAGTACGGCGTCTCCGCGTCAGCCGTGGCGGTCAGCTGGACCGGCTATTTCCTCAGCCTGCTCAGCCAGTTCGACATCCATCTACCGGCGGCGCTGGTCAGCGCGCCACTCGACGCGCAGCTGCGCCCGACCGGCGCGATCGCCAACCTGCCGGCCGCCGCGCTGGTACTGCTGCTGACCTGGCTGTGCTACGTCGGCATCAGCAAGTCCTCGGCGATGAACATGGCGATGGTCGTGCTCAAGACCGGCCTGATCGTGCTGGTCATCGTGGTCGGCTGGAAGTACGTCGACACCAGCAACTGGACCCCGTTCATCCCCGCCAACGAAGGCCCCGGCAAGTACGGCATGGAAGGCGTGCTGCGTGGCGCGGCGATGGTGTTCTTCGCCTACATCGGCTTCGAGGCGGTGTCGGTGGCGGCGCAGGAATCGAAGAACCCGCAGCGCGACATGCCGATCGGCATGATGCTGTCGCTGGTGATCTGCACCGTGCTGTACATCGCCATGGCCGCCGTGATGACCGGCCTGGTCCCGTACCAGCTGCTGGGCACCGACGAGCCGGTGGTGACCGCGGTGGCCGCGCATCCGCAGCTGGGCTGGCTGCGCTGGGTGGTCGAGGTCGGCGCGCTGGTCGGCCTGTCCTCGGTGGTGCTGGTGATGATCATCGGCCAGCCGCGCATCTTCATGATCATGGGCCGCGATGGCCTGCTGCCGCCGGTGTTCACCAAGATCCATCCGAAGTACCGCACCCCGCACATCAACACCGTGATCACCGGCATCGGCATCGCGCTGCTGGCGGCGCTGTTCCCGCTGGACATCCTGGGTGAGCTGACCTCGATGGGCACGCTGATCGCGTTTGCTGCGGTGTGTGCCGGCGTGCTGATCCTGCGCCGCACCCAGCCGGACCTGCCGCGCCCGTTCCGCATGCCGATGGCGTGGCTGATCTGCAGCCTGGGCGTGCTGAGCTGCCTGGCGCTGCTGTCGGCGATGACGATGCACAACTGGATGCTGATGGGCGTGTGGACGTTCGTCGGCTTCGTGATCTATTTCTGCTACGGCTTCAAGCACAGCCGTCTGCGGGGGAAGTAAGGGGTTTTGCATTGCAGGGCCTGCGGCCCTGCACCCGCCTTTGAAGCCGGAGCAACGGCAACGGCGACAGCTGGGCTGAGGCTTTGGTGGGGCGGATTGGGTTAGCGGGGGACGCCGTGAACCCATCCATGGGGGCTTGGCCGCGGCATCCATGCCGCGGACACCCCCGCGAACCCAACCCGCCCCACCTCCGACAGTCTGCTGGCACGTCCAGTAGATCCACGCCATGCGTGGATGAATTGCGTCTGAGAGATGAATTCTCTCCGGTCGATGAATTCCCTGTAGAGCCGAGCCATGCTCGGCTCCGAGCAAGCGCAGCGCGGCGACCCGCTTCTGCTTTTCCTTCTTCACTCCGTGGCTGGCGCGCACGGAACCTGTCCGTGGCCGGTTGGGTGGGCTGCGCAGGGGTGTCCGCGGCATGGATGCCGCGGCCAAGCCCCCATGGACGGGTTCACGGCGTCCCCTGCGCAGCCCACCCAACCGGCCAACCCACGGAATCTGCTTCTGACGCAAGCCACGAGGGGCTCAGCCGTTGGCCGAATCCAGTAAAATCGCCGGCATGAACGCCCCCACCTTCCCCTACGACACCGCGCGCCTGAGCGAACTGGCCCAGCTGCTGATCGACAACGTCCGCGAACTGGCCCACGCCGGCTGGACCCCGGCCACCAGCAGCAACTTCTCCCACCGCCTGGATGACGGCCACGCGGCGATCACCGTGTCCGGCAAGGACAAGGGCCGCCTGATCGAGGACGACATCATGGTGGTGGACTTCGACGGCAAGGCCGTCGGCCGCCCGCTGCGCCCGTCCGCCGAAACCCTGCTGCACACCCAGCTGTACCGCCGCTTCCCGGAAATCGGCTGCGTCCTGCACACCCATTCGCCCGTGCAGACCATCGCCTCGCGCCTGTATGCGCCGCAGGGCCATGTGCACCTGGAAGGCTACGAGCTGCTGAAGGCCTTCGCCGGCAACAGCACCCATGAAATGGCCGTGGACGTGCCGGTGTTCGCCAACACCCAGGACATGAATGTGCTCTCGAAACAGGTCGACGACCTGCTGGACCGGCAGGCCCTGTGGGGCTACCTGATCGATGGCCACGGCCTGTACGCCTGGGGCCGCGACATGGCCGAGGCACGCCGCCACCTGGAAGCGTTCGAGTTCCTGTTCCACTGCGAGCTGGAACTGCGCAAGCTGCGCGGCTGAACCCGCGCGCAGGTGCAGATGCCGATCCGGAATCTGCGCCGCGTCCCCACCCTGCTACCCTGTCTTCCCCCCCGAGACGTTCAAGCTGCCGCCATGAGCCGACTGCGCATCTACGACGACACCCGCCCCGAATCGCCGCTGCTGGACAGCCAGGACGGTGCGATCATCGCTGCCGAACTGCAGAAGATCGGCGTCACCTTCGAGCGCTGGCAGGCCACCGCGCCAGTCGCACCGGGCGCCAGCCAGGATGAAGTGTTCGCCGCCTACCGCGCCGACATCGACCGCCTGGTCGCAGAGCGCGGCTTCAAGAGCGTGGACGTGGCCTCGATCGCCCCGGACAACCCGAACCGCGCCGAACTGCGCAAGAAGTTCCTCGACGAGCACTTCCACAAGGAAGACGAGGTGCGCTTCTTCGTGGCCGGCTCGGGCCTGTTCACCCTGCACGTGGGTGACAAGGTCTACGAGATCGAGTGTGTGAAGGATGACCTGATCGCGGTGCCCGATGGCACCACCCACTGGTTCGACATGGGCGACGAGCCGAGCTTCGTGGCGATCCGCTTCTTCACCGAGCCGGATGGCTGGGTCGGTCACTTCACCGGCACCGACATCGCGCAGAAGTTCCCCCGTTACGTACCCACCCAGGCGTCCTGATCCATGCAGCCCCGCGTCATCCTGACCGACATCGAAGGCACCACCAGCAGCATCTCGTTCGTCAAGAACGTGCTGTTCCCCTATGCCCGCAAGGCGTTGCCCGCGTTCGTGGCCGAGCATGGCCAGCAGCCGGAGGTCCGCCGCTGGCTGGATGCGGTGGCCACCGAGATCGGCGGCGCCTGCCAGGACAGCCTGGTGGCCGAGACGCTGCAGGGCTGGATCGACCAGGACCGCAAGCACACTGCGCTGAAGGCGCTGCAGGGCATGATCTGGGACGAAGGCTACCGCCGCGGCGACTACACCGCCCACTTCTACCCGGAGGTGGCGCCGGTGCTGAAGGGCTGGCACGCGTCCGGCCTGCCGCTGTACGTGTACTCCTCCGGCTCGGTACCGGCGCAGAAACTGTTCTTCGGCTTCAGCGATGCCGGTGACCTCAGCCCGCTGGTGTCGGGCTGGTTCGACACCGAGGTGGGCGGCAAGCGTGAGGCCGACAGCTATCGCCGCATCGTGCAGTCGATCGGCGTGCCGGCCGGTGAGATCCTGTTCCTGTCCGACGTGGTCGAAGAACTCGACGCCGCCCGCGAAGCCGGCCTGCAGACCCGTCTGATCGACCGCCTGGACGACTACCCGCTGCCGCGCACCGGCCAGGCCGCCAACGGCCACGAGCGGGTCGAGAACTTCCAGCAGATCCAGCTGTAAAGCGCCTGGTAGATGCCAACCTTGGTTGGCATGCTTCGGGAGTGCCAACCAAGGTTGGCACCTACCAAAGCGGCGAGGTTGGCGTCGTGCAAGGCGGGATGCACCGCCCTCAACGATCGTTGAGGGTCTTCAGCTTCAGCGCTTCGCGCAGGGCAGCCAGATCCACTGGGCCGCGTACGGCGATATCGCGGGTTTCCCCCGGCAACAGGTCCAGCAGGTTGTCTTCGACCTGCACGTCCAGCGCACCGAAGTCGATCCACGCCGCCCGTACATACGTCGCGCTCTCCAGCCGCAGGCGATAGTGGTCGCCCTCGATGCTCAGGGCGGCCTTCAGCTTCTGTCGCGGCAACTGCTGCTCCTTGGCTTCGACGAAGCCAACCACCTGCCGCGCACTCACCCTGCCGTCCTGCAGCAGCTCGAACACCGCGACCGTCCGCTTCGGATCGGCGCCAGCCAGCAGCTCGGCATCGCTGTAGGTGCCGATGTCGGTGACGCCGGCAGCGGCAAGCGTCACCGCCTGCTCGCGACGGCGCAGCACCTTGCCGTCCACGTCCATTACCCGCAGCCGCCAGCGCGCATCCAGCGCGGCGCCATCATTGAGCAGCCCCACCCGCGTACGGCCCTCGTCGCGCAGCGCGGCCACGGTGACCGGCGCGAAGAAGCGCCGCGCGGCGAAATGCAGCGCCTTCCAGCGGCCGAAGTAGTCCACGCTGGACCACGAAGCCCCCGGCCAGACATCGTTGAGCTGCCAGTACAGCGAACCCATCGTGTACGGCCGCGAGGCGCGATGATGCAGTGCCGCCAGTGCAATGCCATCGGCCTGCATCACCTGGCTCAGGTAAACGAAATCCTCGAAGTCCTTCGGCGTACCGTAGCCCAGCTCGATGTAGTGCAGCAGGCGGCTGTTGCCCTCGCCGGCCATGAATTTCTGGTGCGCGCGGATCACCGGGCTGTCGATGCGCTGCTCGGCGCGGGTGGCGATCTGGTCCACGGTCGCCACCGACGGCCACGCCTGCAGTCCGTACTCGGACATGAAGCGTGGGGTCTCGCGCAGGTAGGCCTGCACCGGCAATGCCGGATTGCCCCAGACCTGCCAGTAGTGCTTGTCACCACGGGTCGAGTCGTTGGCCTTCTCGTCAAGGTCATTGCTGGGCGAGCTGGACCAGTACGGTACGCCCAGCCCTTCCTCGCCGACCACCTGGCGCAGGTCGTTGCCGAACAGGTCGACATAGCCCTGCCAGACCTTCGCCGCAAATGCCGGGTCGGCCGCCTTCAGGTCGCGGCCATGGCCCCAGTCCTTCCAGGCGGTCTCTTCCTCGTTGTTGCCACACCACAGCACGATGCTGGGGTGATGCCGCAGGCGGCGCACGTTGTCGCGTGCTTCGGCCACCACGCTGGCACGGAACGCCGGATCGTAGCCCGGCTGCATGCCACCGCCGAACATGAAGTCCTGCCACACCAGCAGGCCGAGTTCATCGGCGATGTCGAAGAACGCATCGTCCTCGTAGTAGCCACCGCCCCAGTTGCGCAACATGTTCATGTTGGCATCGCGGGCCGCCGTCAACACCTGGCGCAGTCGCGCCGCATCGACGCGTGCGGGGAACGCGTCGAACGGGATCACGTTGGCACCCTTGGCGAAGATCGGCACGCCATTGATGACGAAAGCGAAGCCCTGCCCGCCCTTGCCGTCTTGCTCGCGGCGCAGTTCGACCGTGCGCAGGCCGATGCGCTGCTCGCGCGCCAGTTCCGCTGTGCTGCCGTCGTCAAGGCGTGCCTGCACGGTGTAACGGTCCTGCGCACCATGACCCACCGGCCACCAGCGCCGCGGCTTGGTCAGCTCAACCGGCAGCTCAACGGTGTTCTGGCCGGGCATCAGCGGCACCGTGCGTTGCACCTGGGCCACGCTGCGGCCCTGCGGATCGCGCACCTCCACATGCACCACGGCCGAGCCCGACACCGCCCCCTGCTCCACCTGCAGCAGCACCGCCAGCTTCGCCTGCTGGGCGTCCAGTGCATCCGTACGCACGGCCAGATCGGCCAGGCGGTGTGCATCCCAGGCCTGCAGGTCGACGCCACGCCAGACCCCGGCGGTGACATAACGCGGGCCCCAGTCCCAGCCGAAGTGATAGGCCGGCTTGCGCGCGAAGTTGCCGACCATCGCGTCCTTCGGCTCATCGCCATAGGGCGACGGATAGTTGCCAGCAATCTTGTGCGGCATGGCCTGCACGCCCGGCAGCAGCGTGCGGATCGGCGAACGGAACACGATCTGCAGCTCATTGCCCTTGGCCCGCAGCCGGCCCTCCACGCGCGCGCGCCAGGTACGATGTGCATTGTCTGCACGCAGCAGCGGTTTGCCGTTGAGGAGGACCTCCGCATAGGTATCGAGCCCATCGAAGCGCAGCTCGGCATTGGGCTTGGCAAGCGTCGCGGTATCCACGTCGAAACGGGCGCGGTATTCCCAGTCGGCCAGGCCGATCCATTGCAGCTCGGCCTCGGCTGCACCGACGTAGGGATCGCGGATCAGCGCATGGGCCAGCAGATCGGTGTGCACGCTGCCTGGCACCTTCGCCGCGCGCCACTGCTGCAGGCCCGGATGGGCCGCACCCTGCGCATCGCCAGGCAGCATGCGGAACTCCCACTGCGCCTGCAGCGGGGCTGCAGTTGCCGGAAACACGGAGGCTGCGATCAGCAGCAGGAGCAGACGGACAACGAGGGAAAGGCGATGCACGTGATGCTCCTGTTCTTGCGCCGAGCGAGGCCCGGCGCTACCGATTCCATTTCATCGCGCCTCAGCGCACGACGTTCAACACTTCGTAGCAGGCACCCATGGTGTGGTAATCCACCTTGCCGGCCGGGCTTTTCTCGTCACTGTACTTGCGGTTGTCGGCATCGAGGATGCGGAACCAGGCACCGTACCGGTGGTCGACGAAGTGCTCCCACGAATACGCCCAGAGGCGGTCGTACCACTGCCAGTAGCGGTCATCGCCGGTGCGCCTGGCCATCAGTGCGGCGGTGGCCAGGGTCTCGGCCTGCACCCAGAAGTATTTGTCGTCGTCGCAGACGAAGCTGTCGCCACCGATCGGTGCGCCGTCCATGCCCGGCTGCCGGCGCGATTCCGGTGCGAAGCCGTAGTACAGGCCACCGCGGGCGTCGTCCCAGCTGCGCGCCACGGCCACGTCGAACAGGTGCTGCGCGGTCGGCAGCAGCCAGTCGGCCTGCACGTGGCGATCGAGGATCAGCAGCAGCTTGGCCCACTCGGTCTGATGACCCGGCTGGAAGCCCCAAGGGCGGAACAGATGCTTGGGATCGTCCAGGTTGTAGTCCCAGTCGATCTCCCAGTTCACGTCGTAGTGTTCCCAGACCAGACCACCGGCCTTGGCGGCCTGGCGGCGGGTCATGTTGTCGGCCAACTGCAAGGCACGCTCGACGTAGCGCTGCTCGCCACTGGCCTCGAATGCGGCCAGCATCGCCTCGCACATGTGCATGTTGGCGTTCTGGCCGCGATAGCCGGTGAAGTTCCACTGGCCATCAGCTTCGTCCTTGTACAGGCCATGCTGCGGCTCCCAGAAACGCGCTTCCAGCAGCTGCCAGGTCTCGTCCATCCACTCGCGGGCCTGCTCGATGCCGGCCTTCAGCGCGCAGCTGTAGGCCAGCAGCACGAAGGCCACGCCATAGCAGTGGTTCATGTCGTCCTCGACCTTGCCATCGCGCAGGGTCCAGGCATAGCCGCCGGTGGCCGGGTTTCGGTGCACCTTACGCAGGTAGCGCACGCCGTGCTCGACCGCCTCGCGATATTCGGCATTGCCGAACTCGCGGTAGGCCATCGCGTAGTTGAAGACGAAGCGGGTGCTGCTCACCAGGTGGCGATGGCTGGCATCGTAGATGCTGCCGTCGTCACGGAAGTAGTGGAAGAAGCCACCGTTCGGATCGATGCAGCGCGGGTGGTAGAACGCCATCGTGTCGGCGATGTGCGCACGCAGGAACGCGGGTGAACGGAAGTCGGGCGAGGTGCTCATGCGGTAATGTCCTGGGCCTGCAGCAGCTGCTGCACTTCATCAAGCGAGGGCATCGCGGCAAACGCGCCCTTGCGGGTAACCGCCAGCGCACCGACTGCAGCGCCGAAGCGCAGCGTGGCGGTGATTGCCTCCGGGTCCTTGCAGAAGGCGGCGAAACCTGCGCCCGCGCCACCACGCTCGAGCAGGCCGACCAGCACGCCACCGACGAAGGCATCACCGGCCGCGGTAGTGTCGACGGTGGCCACGCGGAAGCTGGTGACCGTGCCGTGGTTGTCGCGGGTGTACCAGTGCAGCGTGGCTGCGCCATCGGTGATGATGACCCAGCGTGCCTGCGCAGCCAGCAGACGCCGCAGCACCGCCGCCTCGCCATCGGCGCCCAGCGGAGCTGCCAGGTAATCCAGTTCCTCGCGCGACAGCTTGACCAGGTCGGCGCGCTCCAGCGCCTGCCACAGGCGCGGCGTCGGATCGACGTCGGCAGGCCACAGGGCCGGACGCAGATTCAGATCGAGACTGACCACCGCGCCGGCCTTACGGGCCCGGTCCATGCCGGCGAAGGTCGCCTCGGCGATGGCCGGCTCGGTCAGGCTGTTGGAGCAGACGTGGAAGCACTGTGCGCTGTCGAGGCACTCCGCCTGGAAGTCACTGTCACGGAACAGCAGGTCGGCCGCCGGCGGGCGGTAGAAACTGAAGCTGCGCTCGCCGCTGGCGTCGAGGGCAACGAAGGCCAGTGCGGTCTTCGCCGCATCGGTACGCACGATGTAATCCGTGCCCACGCCGTGCTCGACCAGGCTGTCGGCCAGGAAGTCGCCGAACATGTCACGGCCGAGCATGCCGACGAACTGCGTCTTCGCACCCAGCCGTGCGGCGGCGACGGCGACGTTGGCCGGCGCACCGCCGGCGTACTGCAGGAACGCGCGCGGGGTATCGGCCGAGGCCGGCGGCTGCGCTAGTAGATCGATCAAAATTTCGCCGAAGCAAACGATGGCACCCATTCCGGACTCAGCCTCCCTGCGTTGCGGAGGTCGGCGTACGCGCGCCGACCAGTCCGTAGAAAATGATGTAGCCGTAGCACAACAGCGGCAGGATGAAGCTGGCCTGCACACCGATGTGGTCGGCCAGCACGCCCTGCAGGTACGGCACCACGGCACCGCCGACGATGGCCATGATCAGCAGGCTGGAACCCTTGTTGGTCAGCGGGCCGAGGCGCTCGATGCTCAGTGCGAAGATGGTCGGGAACATGATCGAATTGAACAGGCCGATCGCCACCACCGAATACAGCGCGACGTTGCCGGAGCTCAGCATGGTCGTGACCAGCAGCCCCACGTTGACCAGCGCGAAGATCGCCAGCAGGCGGCTGGGCGAGAAGCGCGCCAGCAGCGCCGAACCGGCGAAGCGGCCGATCATCGCCATCGTCCAGTAGGCCGACACGTAGTGCGTGGCCTGCTGCTCGCTGAAGCCGCCGATGTTCGGCATCGACAGGTAGTTGACCAGGAAGCTGCCGATCGACACTTCGGCACCCACGTAGAAGAAGATGCCCAGCACGCCCAGCAGCAGGTGGCGCTTGCGCAGCGCATCCAGGTAGCTGTGGTGGTGACCCTGGTCGGCCTGCTCGGTGGCATCGCTCAACGCCGGCAGTCGGAACAGGAACACGAACAGCGCCAGCAGCACCAGCGCCACCGCCAGGCCCACGTACGGGCCCTGCACGGCCTGCGCCTCGGCGGCACGGTAGGCCAGCTGCTCGGCGGCCGGCAGTGCCGCGATGTCATCGGCACTCTTCACCGTGTTGGACAGGATCAGCATGCCGCCGAAGATCGGCGCGATGGCCGTGCCCAGCGAGTTCAGCGCCTGCGCCAGGGTCAGGCGGCTGGAGCTGGTCTGTTCCGGGCCCAGCAGCGCCACGTAAGGATTGGCAGCGACCTGCAGCACGGTGATGCCGCTGGCCAGCACGAACAGCGCGCCGAGGAAGGCGCCATACACGCGCAGCTCGGCCGCCGGCCAGAAGCCCAGCGCACCGATGCCGGCGATCACCAGGCCGGCCACGATGCCCTTCTTGTAACCCAGCGCGGCGACCAACCGGCCCGCCGGCAGCGACATCAGGAAATAGGTGCCGAAGAAGGTGAACTGCACCAGCATCGCCTTGGCGTAGTTCAACTCGAACACCGCCTTCAGGTGCGGGATCAGGATGTCATTGAGGCAGGTCAGGAAGCCCCACATGAAGAAGATCGTGGTGACCACGGCCAGCGCCTTGCCGTTGGTGACGGCGGGTGCGTTGCCCGAAGAACCCGATGGACGGGGCGTTGCGGAAATCGGCATGCGGTACGCGCCTCGATGCGCGGAAGGTCGTTGTTGCGTGGAAGGGGTGTATGGAAGGAATCAGTTCGGTCGTGCGGCACTGCTTTCGCGGATGCGCAGCTGCACCGGCGCGACCGTGCGCCGTGGCGGCGCGTCCGGTTCGTCCAGCCGTTGCAGCAGCAGAGCGGCAGCTTGCCGGCCCCGCTCGCGCGGATCGGCAGTGAGCGTGGTCAACGGCGGCACCGCCACCGACGCCTCGGAAATATCATCGAAACCGGTAACGGCGAAGTCGCCACCCGGGCGGATGCCGCGCGAGTTCAGGCCCAGCATCAGGCCCAGCGCCACGGTGTCGTTGTAGCAGACCGCCGCACTGGGACGATGGCCATCGGCAAACAGCTCATCGGTGCGCGCCGCGGCTTCCAGGCGGTTCGGTGCCGACTCGATCATCCAGCCCGGCGGCAGCGACAGACCGGCCTCGGCCAGCGCCTGCTGGAAACCGGCGCGGCGCTGATGGCATGAACTGGAGGCGGCATGGCCACCAAAGAACGCGATCTGGCGATGGCCGCGCTCGATCAGGTGGCGGGTGGCCAGGTAGGCACCATGCTGGTTGTCCAGGGTCAGGAAGTCCCAGTCGGCACCTTCCAGTTCGCGGTTGAACAGCAGCACGTTGGCGTTGGCACCCAATGCCTGGCGCAACTGCGCGGTATCACTTCCTTCGGCCGGCGACAGGATCAGGCCGGCCGGGGTGTGCTCCATCAACGTGGACAGCACCGCCTGCTGCCGCTCCGGCGATTCGCCCGTGCTGCCGAGCAGGGTCACATAACCGCGTCCGCCCAGCGCCTCGTCCACGCCGGACGCGAATTCGGCGAAGAACGGGTTGGACAGATCGTTGATCACCAGCGCGATGCTCGACGAGGTCCGCCGGCGCAGGTTGGCCGCCGCGCGGTTGTAGACATAGCGCTGGCGGCGCAGTTCGGCCTCGACCTTGGCCCGGGTATCGACGTTGACCAGTGGGCTGCCGCGCAGCACCAGCGACACGGTGGCACGCGACACACCGATGGCACGCGCGATGTCGGTCACCGTCACCGCCTTGCCGGCGCGCTTGCTGGAACTGCTGCCGTTGTCGTTCATCGTCTTCCCGGACTCCGCTGGAGGCTCAAGCCTAATGGATCAGGGCCGTGTCGTGCCGTGCCGTTCGCTGGGTCACCGCGAACGGCACAGTCCGGCTCAGCGCAGCTGGCTGCCCGGTGCCGCGCACCAGGACACCGGCAGGTCCTTCACCGCCGTGCCCCAGCCCTGCTCCGGCGCCTTCGCGTCCAGCGCGAACTGCAGGCGCGGGCCCTGCTGCAGGCGGTTCCAGTCCAGCCATACCGGCGCATGCGCCTGGCCATCGACCTTCACGCCCTGCACGTACTGCAGGCGCCGGCCATCTGCGCCGGGCGCGTCGATGCGCAGGGTACGGCCATTGCCCATATCCACTTCCACCTTGCTGAAGCGCGGGGTGTGCAGCAGGAACTGGCCGCTGCCCGGCACCGCCGGGTACACGCCGATGGCACTGAACAGGTACCAGGCCGACATCGTGCCCAGGTCATCGTTGCCGGTCACGCCGTTCGGCGCATTGGTGAACAACTGCTGCGCGGCACGCACCACCGCAGCGGTCTTCCACGGTTGGCCGATCAGCGTGTACAGCCACGGCGAGTGCAGGTCCGGCTCGTTGTTCGGGTTGTAACGGAACTGGTTGTAGTAGCTGTACGGCCCTACCACCCACTCCTTGCGGGCGGCGTTGAGCGGGTCGGCCTGCAGCGCATCCATCGCGAAGAACGCGTCGAGGCGGCGGCCGGCCTGCTCGCGGCCGTCCATCGCTTCGACCAGGCCCGGCACGTCCTGCTGCGCCAGCCACTGGTACTGCCATGCCGTACCTTCATGGAAGCCGTGGTGCGAACGCGGGCTGTAGTGGCCATCAGCCGGCGTGTACCACTGGCCATCCTCGGTGCGCGGGCGCGGGAAGCCGGTGAAACCGGTCTCGGCATCACGCACCTGCGGGTCCCACACCTTGCGCCAGTTGCGGCCGCGCTCACGCAGCGTCGCCGCATCCTGCGCATGGCCGAGGCCATCGGCCATCTGCGAAAGCGCACAGTCGGCCAGCGCGTACTCCAGCGTTGCCGAACCGCCGTGATGCGGATCAACGTCCATTCCCTTGGACGGGAACGCACGGTCGTAGACCACGTAGCCCTTGTCCAGGTAGGTCGGGTTGCCGGAACGGCCGGCCATGCGCGAGTTCAGCGGCGGCGTACCGAAGGCGTTGCGGCGCAGCGCATCCCACGCCTGCGATTCACGGCCCTTGAGCGCGCCGAAGCGCCACAGGTCGACCATGAACGGCGTGACCGGATCGCCGGTCATGATGTTGGTCTCGAAGTTGGCATAGCCCCAGCGCGGCAGCCAGCCACCCTGCTCATCGATCGCCAGCAAGGTGCGGCCGATATCGCGTGCCACGTCCGGGCGGGTCAGTGCCAGCCACTGGTTCTGCGCACGGTAGGTATCCCACAGCGAGAAGTACTCGTAGTAGGTCCAGCCGTCTGCGTGATGGATGCCATCGTCATAGCCACGGTAGCGGCCGTCGGCATCGTTGCCGGTCATCGGCTGCAGCAGCGCGTGATAGACCGCGCTGTAGAACACCGCGCGGTCGTCGGCATTGCCGCCCTGCACGCGCACCCGTCCCAGCTGCTCGCGCCACGCCTGCTGCGACAGCGCGCGCATGCGGTCGAAACCGAGCAGCGCCCCACCCTGCATGCCGTCGGCGCGCAGGTTGATGCGCGCGCCCTCGGCGTCCACGTGCGAGATCGCACTGACTGCGGTCACCGACTGGCCCTTGGCCAGGTCGAAGCTGAGCCAGGCACCATTCGGCTTCTGCTCGCCTTCCATGCTGTGGCGCGCACCCGGCAGGCCACCGCCCTCGCCCCAGGTGCCATGCGCCTTGAACGGGCGATCGAACTCGATGCGGAACCATGTGGTGTACTGATGGCCACCACAGAAGCTCTTGGTGACCAGCTTGCCCTCGACCACGCGGTCGCCCACCACATCAACCACGCTGCCGATCACCGAATGGCGCTCGTTGGCCTGGCCGACATTGACCAGCACGTGGCCCTCGCCCTGGCGCTGGCTGAAGGTATAGCGTTCGGCGGCGGCGCGGGTGCGCGCGGTGGTCTCGGCATCGATGCCGCCGTAGCTGGTCAGGCGCACCTTGTAGTAGCCGGCCTGGCCGATCTCACCATCATGGCTGTAGGACGCGGCGTAGGCCTTGTGGTCGAACTGCTTGGGGTTGGCGGTATCGAAATCGCCACCGGGGCCGATCGAGCCGGTCACCGGCAGCACCGACACCTGGCCGCCCTGTTCCCAGCAGCCGGCGCCGGAGATGAACGAATGGCCGAAGCCGCGGATCTTGTCATCGTCATAGCGCCAGCCCGAATAATGACTGCCGATCGGGCTGACCTGGATCAGGCCGAACGGTGCCGACGCGCCCGGGAAGGTGTTGCCGTCGTCCTTGCTGCCGATGAAGGTATTGACCTCACGCTCCAGCGCCGCCGGCGCGGCCTGCAGCAGCATCGGCGTGGCCGACAGGGCGAGCAGGCAGGCCAGGCGCACCAGCGGGCGCGAAGACGATGGGACGGCGGGAGCGGACGGCACTGGACGCATGTCGGGTTCCTGTAGTCGATGACACGGAGGCAGACGGTGCGGGCCGTCCAGCGCCGTTCCACCGAGCTCCGCCTTTGACCGGCAGACAGCTTCCCCTGGAATGACGCGCGACCCGTTGAACCGTGGATTTAGATCGATTCAAGTAGAGCATGCCGATTCCGCCGAATGCATTCTGCGCCGCAGCATGAGGGGGGTGTTTGGCAGGGCTGCGCCCTGCACCTGCTGGTAGTGCCGGCCGCTGGCCGGCAACCTCAACGGCAACGGCCGAAGCAACAGCGACAGCAGGCTGACCGTGGGTAGGCGGGGTGGGTCCGGTTGCGGGGGACGCCGTAAACCCATCCATGGGGGCTTGGCCGCGGCATCCATGCCGCGGACACCCCCGCAACCGGACCCACCCCGCCTTCGACGGATTCTCGCGATCTGCAGTAGATCCTCGCCGTGCGTGGATGAATCTCTGTCAGATAACGAAATCAATCGGGGTCAGAGCCGTTTTCCAAAGGAAAACGGCTCTGACCCCATGACCCCACGTGATTCCACGCTCCATCCAGCCGTCACCGGGAAACTGTCAAAGGTGGGGCGGTGTGGGCTGGCAGGACCGTTGGCGCCATGGATGGCGCCATCGAGCCCCCATGGGTGAGGGCGCTTTGCTTGCGAAGCACTGCTTCGCAAGCGCCCGAACGCACAGCCGCCAGCGGCTGGGCCGGACCCCGGAGGGGGGTTTACGGCGTGTCCTGCCAGCCCACACCGCCCCGCCAAACCATCGGAAAACCAGAGCCGCTTTGGCTTTGGCCCTTGCTTTGGGTTTGGCCGTTGCCCTGGCTCATAGCAGGTGCAGGGCGCAGCCCTGCCGACCCACCCTCCCCTGCGCACGAAAACGTTTCCACTGTTTTCAGCAAACCGTCATCCCTTCGCCACGCCAGTACCATATTGCGCAGCAGCATGCGCCCGCGGGCGACCCATGCTAAAAAACGCCCGCCCATCGCTTAGATCGATCCAAGACGACATTGCGATGGCCGGGAGTTGGGGAAGCAGTCACAGGACGTACCAGGCCATGCGCACGGTGCTACTGCCACTGCATGGCGATAGCGACAATGTCACTTCAAATTAGATCGATTCAAGTTGTCCGTGCCACGTCACCGGATCAATCCAGGAGAGAGGGAGAGATGGGAATGAAGCATTCAACACGCACGCACGGCCAGGACGCATTGTCACTGGCCATCGCGCTGGCCCTGGCCGCCGCCGTCGTTCCGGCCGGCGCCGCCGCGCAGCAGGCCGCTTCCACCGGCTCGCAGGACGCCACCAATCTGGACAGCGTCCAGGTCACCGGCTACCGCTACGCCATCGAGAAGAGCCTCGAACAGAAACGCGACGCCAACGCCGTGGTCGAAGTGATCACCGCCGAGGACGTCGGCAAGTTCCCCGACAAGAACGTCGCCGACGCACTACAGCGCGTGCCCGGCGTGATCATCACCCGCAGCGGCGGTGAAGGTAAGAACGTCAGCGTGCGTGGCCTCGCCTCGGATCTGACCCTGACCCAGTTGAACGGCAACTACGTCGCCACCTCGGAAACCAACGACGAAGCATCGCGTTCGTTCAACTACACCCTGCTGCCCTCGAACATGCTGTCGGCGGCGGAGCTGTACAAGACCCCGGAAGCACGCATCGACGAAGGCGGCATCGGTGGTACCGTCATCCTGCGTACCCGCCGCCCGCTGGACATGAAGGCCAACTCGGGTTTTGCCTCGATGGAAGGCACCTCGTCCGACACCAGCAGCGGTGTCGACCCGCAGGCGTCGGCGATGTACTCCTGGCACAGCGAGGATGAGCGTTTCGGCCTGCTGATCGGTGCGACCAAGCAGGTCCGCACCAACCGCAGCATGGAAGTCAGCACTGAAGACTGGCAGTGGTACAGCGACCGTGTGGACGCCAACGGCGCCGTCATCCATGACTATGTCTGGAACGCTCCCGGCCGCACCCGCAATCCGGCCGTGGACGTCCATGGCAACGCGCTGCCGGACGCCTCGCAGTTCTGGGGCCGCTCGGGCATCTACAACCAGAACGGCGGCCATTACTCCGGCTTCTTCATGCCGACCTCGGTCAACTTCGCCGTGCGTGATGAGCGCCGCGAGCGTACCGGCGGGCAGCTGACGTTCCAGTTCAAGCCGCTCGACAATGTCACGATGACGGCCAACTACTTCCGGTTCGAGCTGCAGGGTGACTACACCCAGAACATGCTGAAGGTTCCGGAATGGAACCTGGCTCGCGTGGCCGGCGACGGCAACTGGGAAGGTGGCCGCATGCTCAACGGCTTCACCATGGACCCGAGTGGCACCATCGTGACCGGCGCTCAGTACCAGATGCAGCCGGGCCGCAACTACATCTGCAGCGAAGACCAGGCAAAGGCCGCCGGTCTGCCACCGGGTGGCTGGGGTCCGGATGACTGCACCATCCCCACCCCGCAGCTGACCGGCACCTACAGCAAGGAAAAGGCGCTGTCGCAGACCGCCGACCTGACCATCGATTGGGACATCAGCCCGCTGTGGAAGGCCAGCTTTGCCGGTGGCCGGACCTGGTCGGAAGGCGGCCCGTCGATGAACTTCCGCATGTCGGCCAAACCGCGCCGCCAGGTCGATGGCCAGTGGCAGGCAGGCAACACCGCCACCTCCTGGGACCTGGCCGGCACGCCGTCGGTGAACTTCTCGCCCGACCTGCAGCAACAGCTGATGGCCGGCATTGCCGAAGTGGACACCGGCTCCACCGACTCGTCGTGGAAGCGCACCGAGGTCAAGCAGAACCACTTCCAGGCCGATGTCACCAAGCTGTTCGAAGCCGGTTGGCTGGATTCAATCCAGTTCGGGGCCAAGTACAGCGACGGCAAGGTCCATCGCAACACTGGCAACACCTACTGGGTCTGCCAGGGCGCGGACCCGAGCGACTACAGCAAGCGCTACCAGGCCGGTTGTGATTCCACCGCGGGCATCGCACAGCCGGGCTTCTTCCTGTCGCAGCCGATGGGCAATATCGCCGGTGCGTTCAATGCCAATGTGTTCCCGGGCATCAACTACCCGGCCTACATCGATTATCTGAACAACCGCTACGGCGGCGTGCAGAACCGCACCGAGGACGACTTCGTCTACGACGTGCAGGAAAAAGTGTACTCGGGCTACTTCCAGGCGAACTTCCGCACCGAGCGCCTGCGCGGCAACATCGGCGTGCGCGTCGCACGGACCAAGCAGCATGCCGCCTCCAGCGATTCGGTCGAGCGCTTCAACGACTATTTCGCTGACAACGCGGCCGGTTCGCCGCTGGCGTGCACCGATCCCTCGGCGGCCGCGCTGCTCGGCTCGAACGCTGGCTATGGTTGCGAAAGCGGCTTCGTGCGCCTGCCCGACAGCATGGCCCGGGTGAAGACCTACGAGCTGGCATCCCTGGACAAGACCTATACCGACTTCCTGCCGAGCTTCAACATCGCCTGGGACATCACCGATTCGCTGGTGCTGCGCGGTGCAGCGTCGAAGGTCATCGCCCGCCCCAGCTACACCAACATCGCCTATCCAGGCGGCCTGAGCTACTACTCGGATGAGTACAGCAATGATCGTCGCGTTGCTGGCGGCGCCGTCAACCCGGGCTGGTATGGTTCGGGGAGCAACAAGGAACTGGAACCGTTCAAGGCGACCCAGTACGACCTGAGCCTGGAGTGGTACTTCAAGCCGGGCGCCGTCGCCGGTATCGGCGTGTTCCGCAAGGACGTCAAGAACTTCACCGTGCCGGTGGTACGCGACCAGCAGATGAACGTCGGCGGCCAGAGCGTGACCGTGCAGAAGTACGAGACCCAGGCCAACGGCCGCGATGGCGTGTCGCAGGGCGTGGAAATCTACGGCCAGTACACCCTCGACTTCGGCCTCGGCTTCCAGGCCAACTACACCTACAACGACACCAACCTGGCGTCGGTAGAGATCAACGGCGAACAGATCGGTTCTTCGCCGCTGGTAGGCAGTGCCAAGAACCAGGCCAACTTCACCATGTTCTACGAGAACGAGAAGTTCCTGGCGCGTGCCTCGTACAACCGCCGTGGCGTGGTGGTCGGTGGCCTCAACAATGGCTTCAGCTCGTACTCCGAGCCGTACGACCAGCTGGATCTGAATGCCGCGTACAACATCCGCGAGGATCTGGCGCTGACCGCGTCGGTACTCAACGTCACCAAGTCCGAGCAGCGTGTGCATCTGGGCAACGATACCAAGGCCCGCCTGCTGTCGAACACCTACTCCGGCCGCCAGTACTACGTCGGCCTGACCTGGAAGTTCTAAGCCAACACCGGGTTGCCCGGGGCCCGCTCCGGCGCAATCCACACCCCGCTCCGGCGGGGACGTTCCTCCACGGCAGCCGCGCTGGTACAGGTGGCTGCCGTTTTTACTTCAGCCCAGCGCTTGACCCTGCCATCGTTGGAAGGTGCACACTGGCTCCACACCCAAGAGCACCGAAGGAGCTACAGATGGAATTCCATGTCGACGGCATGACCTGCGGCGGCTGCGCACGCAGCGTGACCCGCGCCATCCAGCAGATCGATCCGAATGCCAGCGTGGTCGCCGATCCGCCGACCGGCCTGGTCAAGGTGCAGACCACCGCATCGCAGGAGCAGGTCTTCGCCGCAGTGAACGATGCCGGTTTCCCGCCGCGTACTCCCTGACCTGCCGCCCTGCCCCGCAACACCAGGCCCGCCGGGTGCAACTGCACCCGGCGGGCTTTTTCATGCATGAGGTGTGGGTTCAATGCTTGTGCGCGCGCCGCCGCATCGCGCCGGTCTTCGCTGCATCGACCGGCACCGGCAACTCATCGCCGTCACCCAGCCGCTGCAGGATCGGGCACTCCGGGCGCTCGTCACCCGCGCAGCAGCTGATCAGCGACTTCAGCGTGTCGGCCATCTGCCGCATGCTTTCGATACGCTGTTCCAGGTCGGCAATGTGCTGCTCGGCCAGGCGCTTGACGTCGGCACTGTGCCGCGAGGTGTCGTTCCACAGGCCCAGCAGGTCGGTGATCTCGGCCACCTGGAAGCCAAGATCGCGGGCGCGGCGGATGAAACGCAGGCGGTGGATGTCCGCCTGCGAATATGCGCGATAGCCCGACTCGGTGCGATCGGCCGCGGGAATCAGCCCGATCTGCTCGTAGTAGCGGATCATCTTCGCCGAAACACTGGAGGCCTTGGCAGCTTGACCGATGTTCATGCGGTTCTCTCCTTCAATGGGTCGCGGCGGGGGCGTCCGCCATCGGCGCCTGGAAGCGGCGCAGGCGCAGCGCGTTGCCCAGCACGAACACGCTGGACAAGGCCATGGCACCGGCCGCGAACACCGGCGACAGCAGCACGCCCCAGACCGGGTACAGCACACCTGCCGCGACCGGGATCAGCGCGGTGTTGTAGGCGAAGGCCCAGAACAGGTTCTGCCGGATGTTGCCCAGCGTTGCCTTCGACAGCGCAATGGCATTCGGCACGCCCTGCAGGTTGCCCGACATCAGCACCACATCGGCCGACTCCACCGCGATGTCGGTGCCGGTACCGATCGCCAGGCCGACATCGGCCTCGGCCAGCGCCGGTGCATCGTTGATGCCGTCGCCGACGAAGGCGACGTGCCCATGCGTGGCCTTGAGCCGGCGCACCGCTTCGACCTTGCCTTCCGGCAGCACCTCGGCCACCACCTCATCAATGCCCAGCTGGCGTGCGATCGCCTGCGCGGTACCGGCGTTGTCGCCGGTGATCATCGCCACCTTCAGGCCCAGCTGGTGCAGCGCCGCGATTGCGGCCGGCGTGCTCGGCTTGATCGGGTCGGATACCGCGATGATCGCGGCCAGGCGGCCGTCGACAGCGGCAAACAGCGGCGACTTGCCCTGCGTGCCGAGTTCCGCCGCCAGCGTCGAGAATGCGGTGATGTCCACGCCAAGATCGCGCATGAAGCGATCAGCACCGACCTCAACCCGGGCGCCATCGACACGGGCGCGCACGCCCATGCCGGTGACCGATTCGAAGTCGAGCATGGCCGGCAGCGCGATGCCCTGCCCGGTTGCCGCATCAACAATGGCACGGGCAATCGGGTGCTCCGAACGTGACTCCACTGCCGCCACCGCTGCCAGCACCGTGCTGCGATCGAAACCGTCGGCGGTCTCGAGGTCGGTCAGGCGTGGACGCCCTTCGGTCAGCGTGCCGGTCTTGTCCACCGCCACCACCTGCGCATCCTTCAGCAATTGCAGTGCTTCACCCTTGCGGAACAGCACGCCCATCTCGGCGCCACGACCGGTACCGACCATGATCGACGTCGGCGTGGCCAGCCCCATCGCGCAGGGGCAGGCGATGATCAGTACCGCCACGGCATTGACCAGCGCGAAACTCAGCGCCGGCGACGGGCCGAAGATCAACCAGACCAGGAAGGTCGCCAGTGCGGCCAGCATCACTGCCGGCACGAACCACAGCGTGACCTTGTCGACCACCGCCTGGATCGGCAGCTTCGAGCCCTGCGCCTGCTCGACCATGCGGATGATCTGCGCCAGCATGGTCTGCGCGCCTACCGCCGTGGCCCGCACGGTCAGCGCCCCCTTCTGGTTGACGGTGCCGCCGACCACGCTGCTGCCCGGCTGCTTCTCTACCGGAATCGGCTCGCCGCTGATCATCGACTCGTCGATATAGCTGCGGCCCTCGACCACCTCGCCATCGACCGGCACGCGCTCGCCCGGACGCACCTCCACCACATCGCCGCTCAGCACTTCATTGACCGGGATATCGACCGTGCGGCCGTCACGGATCACATGCGCGACCTTGGCCTGCAGGTTGACCAGGCGCTTGATCGCCTCGGACGTGCGGCCCTTGGCGCGCGCCTCAAGGAAGCGGCCGAGCAGGATCAGCGCGACGATCACCGCCGCGGCTTCGTAGTAGACGTTCACCGTGCCCGCCGGCAACAGCCTCGGCGCGAAGGTCGCCACCACCGAGTAGCCGAATGCGGCAGCGGTGCCCACCGCCACCAGTGAGTTCATGTCCGGCGCAAGCCGCAGCAGTGCCGGGAAACCCTTCTGGTAGAAACGGCGGCCGGGAATGGCCAGCACCAGCAGGGTCAGTACGAACTGCAGGTACCAGCTGGCCTGCATGCCGAGGGTGGCCATCACCCAGCCGTGCATGCCGGGAATCAGGTGCGAGCCCATTTCCAGCACGAACACCGGCAGTGCCAGCGCGGCGGCCACGATCAGGTCGCGCTTCAGTTGCGCGCGCTCGGCATCCTTCTTTTCCGTCGCTTCGTCATCCGCTTGAACCCCAGCCTCGATGGCATGGGCGGCATAGCCGACCCTGTCGATGGCCGCCACCAGCGCGCCCACGTCGGCCACGCCACGCACCGTGGCGCGCTCGGTGGCCAGGTTCACGCTGGCTTCGCTGACGCCGGGCACCGCCCGCAGCGCGCGCTCGACACGACCGACGCAGGACGCGCAGGTCATGCCCTCCACCGCCAGCTCAAGGGTCGCAGCGGGTACGTCGTAGCCCACCCGCTCCACCGCCTGGATCAGCGCGGCGCGATCGACCGGACCGGACGCACGGATATCCGCACGTTCGGTGGCCAGGTTGACCGAGACGCTGCCCACGCCCTCGACCTTGGACAGTGCCGCTTCGACCCGGCCCACGCAGCTGGCGCAGGTCATGCCCTCGATGGGCAGGCTGATGGTGGGCAGGCTGGCGGGGGCTGCGGTGGCGCGGGGTGTACTCATGATCGGATTCCCATGGATTCCTTCTGGATGCGGACAGGCTAAACCTTGCCATCGTGGGAAGGTCAAATCCAGCCTGTCCGCATTTCCTGAATGGGCATCCAGGTGTCCGCATCCACGCATGGCGTGGATCTACTGACGATGGGTGGTCTCGTCAGAAGGTGAACACATACTCCAGTGCGAATTCGCGGCCGACCGCACCGAGCAGGCGGGTCGGGGCGAAGTCGTAGTCCAGCTTGTACGGGTCCTTGTGGTTCCAGCTGGCCGAATTGAACGCGTTGTTGACGTAGACATTGACCTTGGCGCGTTCGGTCACCTGGTAACCCACGTTGAAGTTCCAGGTGATGAACGGCCCGACCCGGCCGTAGTAGCGCGCGGTCTGCTGGCCGGCGTTCGGGTTCGGATTGGGCGAGCCGTCCGGTCGGGTCGCCGGCTCCAGGCAGTTCAGCGACGGACTGTCACTGGGCACGTAACCATCGGCGAACGGCAGGCAGCCGCCGGGGTTGTCCAGGCGGTCGGTACCCCAGTGGTAGCGCACGCCCGGCACCGAGCCGATGCGGTCGGCATAGACATTGGCGTTCCAGTTGCCACGCTGCCAGGCCAGGCTTGCGCGCAGCTTGCTGCGCAGGTCGCGGTCGCGGCGTTCCGGGTTCGGGTCGGCGGCGTAGCGCTGTTCCTTGGTCGAGATCTGGTTGGTGTAGTTCACGCCCAGCTGGAAGCTGCCCCACTGCGCGGTCTCCAGGCGGTAGCGCGCGGTCAGGTCGATGCCGCGTACCTCGCGGCTGGCCAGGTTGAACGGGCCACGCTCGATCGACACCAGGCGTCCGTTGCTGTCACGGTTCACGCGCGCCAGGATGCCCGCGCAGTACTCGCCGCCGGCCGGATTGGCCCACGGCGTGCCGTCCATGTTCTTGCCGGTCAGGCAGCCGGCCTCGCTGGCCAGCACTTCGTCGGCACCGACGTCGACGATCATGTCTTCCAGCTTGATCGCCCAGTAATCGGCGCTGACCGACAGGTTCGGCATCACGTCCCAGACGAAGCCGACCGTCCACGAATCACCGGTTTCCGAGCGCAGCAGCGGCGTGCCGCGCCGGTTCACATCGAACGTGTACCAGACGTCGGTGTTGCCCACGCCGCAGTTGTTGACCAGGTAAGCACCGCTCTGGATGCAGCGCAGGCGGTCATAGGTCTGCACTTCGGAACTGCTCGGCTGGCCCAGCAGGTAGTGCATGTCCGGCGCGTGGAAACTGGTGGCATACGAGCCTCGCACCAGCAGCGATTCGACCGGGCGCCATTCCAGCCCGACGTTCCAGGTGGTTTCCTTCTGGCTGCCGATGTTCAGGGCCTCGGCGCTGTCGTCGGCCTTGTAGCTGCCATAGCGGTCATAGCGCGCCGCCGCGGTGGCGATCACGCTGTCCAGCAGCGGGATCTTGAACTCGATGCCGGCTGAGTAGCGCGTGCGCTCGCCGCCACCGCGGTCGACGTTCTGCAGGTCGAAGTCGATGCCGGCGCGTGGATCAGGACTGAGGTGATAACCCTGCTGCGCCACTTCGGCCACGGCGGCGAACGAAATCGGGCCGGCCCAGCCCTGGAACAGTTCACCGGTGATGTCCGCCGACGCCTGGTTGACCCAGGAGCTCGCGCGATTCTTCGCCACCGTCCCCATCTGCCAGTACTGCTCCGGCGTCAGCGGGTTCCACCAGCGTGACTCGTTCAACGCATAGATCGCTTCACCCCCGGCGGTGGTGCCCAGCCGTGGGCCGAGGAAGTAGTCGTAGGACTTCTGCTTGTCCACCACGTTCTGCCGCTCTTCCACGCGGTAGTACGAGCGCCCCACCGTCGCACTCCAGTCGAAGCGATCGGCCAGGCGACCACGCAGGCCCGCGCTCCAATCCCAGGACAGTTCGCGGTTGGTGTTGCGCAGCGTGTCCAGGCCGCCCACTTCGTTCGGAGTGAACTGGCGCACGCCGAGGATCGGGCGGTTGCGGTTCGCATCCCAGTAGTAGCCATTGTCATCGTCGATCAGCGACACGCCGGGCGGGTTGGTGCCCCAGATGGCTTCGGAGTGATACACCGCCAGGTTGGTCCACGCCTGCAGGTCATTGCTGAAATCGAAGGTGGCGTACAGGTTGCCAGAGACGTTCTCGACGCCGCCGGTCAACAGCCAGTTGGCGTAGTCGGCGCTCATACCGCACAGGCGGCCGGTGTTGGTGATGGTGTTGGCGGCGTAGTTGTAGACCAGGCGATCGGCGGTGTAGTACTCGCCGTTGAACTTCTCGCAGGTGCCTGCCGGCGGCGCCAGGCGCTGGCCGGTGGTGGGATCGATCAGCGCCAGGCCGGCGGTGGGTCGGAAGCCGACCTTGCGCTGTTCCATGTTCCAGGAGGGATACGGCGCGTCGTCGGCATCGTCCATCTGCGGGCGATCGCGGCCGAACAACGGATCGCGCTTGGTGTACTGCAGCGCGTAGGTCACGCTCCAGGTGTCGCCGGTCTTGCCGCCGGCCCAGGACAGGTCCCAGGTATCGCGGCCGCCTTCAGTGGAAGTACCGCCGCGCACGCGTACTTCGTCGCCGTCATAGTTGGTTTTCAGGATGACGTTGACCACGCCGGCGATCGCGTCCGAGCCATAGATGGCCGAGGCACCGCCCGTCAGCACCTCGATGCGCTCTACCGCCGCAGCCGGGATGTTGCCGTAGTTGGAGAAGTTGGTTTCACCGCCATAGGGCAGCGGGTAGTCGGCCACGCGACGGCCGTTGACCAGCAGCAGCGAGCGGTTCGGGCCCATCCCGCGCAGGTTCAGGCCGCTGGCATTGGGCGTATGCGAGCCCCACTGCGACGCCGCTTCGACGGTACCGGTTGCTTCGGTGAGGGTCTTCAGCGCGTCGTACACGCTGACAAAGCCCTCCTTCTGGATCTGCGCGGCGGTGATCACGTTGACCGGCGCCGGGCCTTCGACGCTGGCGCGCTTGATGCGCGAGCCGGTAACGGTGACCGCATCGAGATCCTTGGTGGACGAACTGGAACTTTCCTGCGCGCTGGCCGCCAGGGGCAACAGGGCCAGGACCAGAGCCTGGGACAGCAGGTGACGGCGCTTGCGGACGGACTGAGCCATGGGTGGTTGCTCTTCGAAGGTGTGGACGCACGGACGGGTGGTGGCGCGGCACTACGGCTGATCCGGGCGCCTGGATCGGTCCAGGACCGATGCGGCACCCTCCCCTGTGGATCGATCCAAACTAAAGCACAGCTGAACCGCATCCGGCATGCGGCGACGCAGCAACAGGCCGCGGATTGCCGCTACCGGCCGCCGTTGGCCATGACAATCAAATAGTTGTCAGACAATGCTGAGAGAACGGCCCACGGATCGATGACACGATCGCGACAACCGCGCGCGGAACGGTTTTGTCCGCCCTCAGCGGCTTCCCTCGCCCGATTGAGCCGGGACAATACGGCCATTGCGAAGCACATAGCGGCTTGAGGCCTTTCCGTCGGGCCCGCCAGCCCACCACTTGATGGTGAACCCGTTGTTCTGCCAGACCACGGAGGAAAAGTCGGACTCACTGCCGGGTCGCCCTGAATTCTGGCTATCCAGAGACAACGCCTCAAGGCAACTACTGATCAGTATCCTGCCCCGCTCGACAGGCGTGGGCGGGATCAGTTCGTAGACGAAGAGATGAATCTCGTGCCCCGCACCGCAACGGCCCATCGGGTTATCGGCGTTTGAATCGAATACCTGGTACACCGCCCGAAAGCGCTGGATTCCAACCGGATGTATGCGCGTGTCGACGAACGCACCTTTCGCAGCGGGAGTCAGCGTCACCCCGTCCACGACAGCGTCGATGCGGTTTCCCTCGGGACCGGCAGCCCTCCAGATCAATACGGGTGACTGCCCCTCTTCCGCAGCTGTTACGGCGGCGGGCAGCAAACACAGAAACAGCAAGAGCAGTCGAGGCATGCAGAAGGAGAATCGTTGCCACCAAGCGTTGGGCCCACTGTCGGCACTCCCAACCAGATCGTCCATCCCAAAGTACGGATGCCCCTGCATTCCGCTGTTTGGCGGACGGCCTGGCCATCCGCACGCGTCAAAAGCGTCACTTTTCGGCAACGCGTGCGTATCCGGGTGGGGTCAGAGCCCTGCTGCGAAGGGATCCGACCCCGGGGCTTGCGATCAGCCGTCCAGCGCTTGCCGTAGTGCCGCCACGGTCGCGGTGGCGGTCTGGCTCCAGTCCGGGTCCAGGCCGCGCAGCGCCGGATTATGGAACTGCATGGCCGAGCGTCGCAGGCCCTTGGCTGAAGCATGCAGTTCGGTACAGCCGCTGCGTCGCGCGACGCCCGCGATGTTGCCCGGGGCCAGCCCCGCGCCGGCCATCACCGTGATACGGCCAGCGGCCTGCGTGACCAGGCCCGCCAGCACCTCAGCCCCGGCCTCGGCGCTGACCTGGCCACCCGAGGTCAGCACCCGCTGGCAGCCCAGACCTATCACCTGCTCCAGCGCCGCCGGCAGATCGCGGGCTGCATCAAAAGCGCGATGGAAGGTCACCTGCAACGGCCCGGCGGCCTGCACCAGTTCACGGCACAACGGCAGGTCGATGCCACCCTGCACGTCCAGCGCACCAATCACTACGCCATCGCAGCCCAGCGCGCGGCACTGCGCGATGTCACGCAGCATCAGTTCGGTTTCCAGCGCGTCGTAATGGAAGTCGCCCGGGCGTGGCCGCACCAGCACGAACAATGGAATCGACAGGCGTTCGCGGGCAATCGCGATGCTGGCGAACGACGGCGTGGTGCCGCCCTCGGCCAGGTTGTCGAACAGCTCGATGCGGTCTGCGCCGCCGGCCTGGGCGGCCAACGCCGAAGCCAGCGAGTTGCTGGCGATCTCCAGGCTCAGTCGCGTGCTCATGCCTGGGTGCTCGTGTAGATCGATGGCGAATCGCGCAGGTCATCCTGGCGCTGCGCATCGCACACCGCGTAGACGAAGCCGCGGTGCAGTGCATAGGCACCCACCTCGCCCTGCTTGTTCATCGCCAGGAAGCACACCTGCAGCGTCCTGCTCGCTTCCGGGCGCTTGCGCACAACGCGGTCGATGGCTTCGCGGCAGGCCTGCGCCGGCGAGCGCCCCTGCCGCATCAGCTCGACCACCAGGAAAGAAGCGGCGTTGCGGATCATCTCCTCACCCACGCCCGACGCGGTGGCGGCGCCGACCTCGTTGTCGACGTACAGGCCGGCACCGATGATCGGACTGTCGCCGACCCGGCCGTGCAGCTTCCAGGCCATGCCACTGGTGGTGCAGGCACCGGCCAGGTGGCCCTTGGCATCCAGCGCGAGCATGCCGATGGTGTCGTGGTTGTCGCTGTTGCCGGGGATGCCCCGGCGCTCGGCATTGATCTGCGGCTGGTACTTCTCGGTCTTCAGCCATTCGCGCCAGGCGGCTTCGGCCTGCGGCGTCAGCAGATGTCTGCGCTCGAAACCCTGCTGCATCGCGAACTGCTGCGCGCCGTCGCCCACCAGCAGCACGTGCGGGCTGTTCTCCATCACTTTGCGCGCCACCGACACCGGATGCAGGATGTCCACCAGCGCGGCCACCGCACCGCAGCGGCCGTCACCGTCCATGATGCTGGCGTCCAGGCTCAGCACGCCGTCGCGATCCGGATTGCCGCAATGGCCGACGGTGGGGTTGCACAGCTCGCTCTCGGCCCAGCGTGCGCCCGCCTCGACGGCATCCAGCGCGCTGCCCCCCTGGGCCAGCACTTTCCATGCGGCCTGGTTGGCCGGCACGCCGAAGTTCCAGGTGGAAACCACCTTGGCCCCACCCTGCGTACGCGCCTGCACGCCCGGCAATGCCGCCATGCCTGCGGCCAGCGCACCGGCCTGCAGGAACTGCCTGCGATCCACCATATTCCCCTCCCAGTCTGCAATGCACGACCAGCCCGATGCCGGCCCTGCCGATCAGTCGTGCGTGGGCTGCCGTGCGGCGTGCCAGACCGCTGCACCGAGCACGCCCAGCTGGCCGTGCTCCACGCGCCATACCGGCACCTGGCGCAGCACCTCGCTCAGCACGCCCTTGTTGAGGAAGCGCGCGCGGAAGCGGCCATCGGCCAGGAAATCCTGCACATGCGCGGAAATGCCACCGGCCAGGTACACCGAGCGCGCGCCGACGGCGATCGCCGCGTCGCCGGCCAGGCTGCCCAACCAGGCACAGAACACCTGCAGGGTCTCCACCGCCAACGCATCCTCGCCACTGCGGGCGGCGCCGATCAGCGCCTCGGTGCTGGTCCACACCGGAGTGGCGCCGCGCAGTTCGCACAGGCACGGATACAGGTTCATCAGGCCACTGCCGGACAACACGCGTTCGTTGTCCACGTGCGGCCAGCGCTGCAGCAGTTTGCCCAGCACCTGCAGCTCCAGCGCGTTGCCCGCGCCGAGCGCGGCATGGCCGATCTCGCTGGCCAGCACCGGGCGTTCGCCATCGGCAAAGCGCAGTGCGGCACCGAGTCCGGTGCCGGCGCCCAGTACCAGTGCCGGGAACGCCTGCGCCGGATCGGCGTCGCCGTTCAAGGGCACCAGGGTATCGGCCTGCAGGTAAGGAATGGCCAGCGCCACCGCTTCGAAATCATTGATCAGCTGCAGTTCGTGCAGCCCCGACTGCGCGCGGCTGGCCGACAGCGACACCGTCCACGGCAGGTTGGAGTTGATCAGCACATCGCCATCGAGCAGGCCAGCAATGGCCACCACCGCGGTCTGCACCGGCTGACCAAGACCTGTGATGAAGTCGGCCAGGATCGCGGCCAGGCTTGGATACTCGGCGCAGGCATAGGTGCGATGGCTGCCCAGGCGCGGCGGCTGCCCGGCCAGCGTCTCGGCCAATGCCAGGCGAGCGAAGGTGCCGCCGACATCGGCGACAACGAGACGGCGCGGAAGACCGCCGCGGGCGGAGTCGGTGGAAACCGGGGACGCTGCTGCGATGGTCACGCGGGCCTGCTTGGATCGATTGAATCGCCCCGATTCTCAGGCATCGGGGCGGCTTTGCCTAGCACGCCGGTGGTTCAGGTTGGCCTACATGCCTTCCTGCTCGGCCACCTGCACACCATCCACCAGCACGCGCAGGCGCTGCGGGCGGAAACCGGCGAACAGCAGCGGCCGGGTACGTTCGACCAGCACTTCATGGCCGGCGATGTGGCGCAGCCACGACTGTACCAGCGAGAACGAGAAATGCGTGCCCGGGTGCCACGGATGCTGCACCCAGACCTTCTCGGTGGCGCTCTGCAGCAGCATCGCGCCGGTGAACCAGTGGCGGCTGAGGGTGACCGGCGTAGTGCCGGCCATGAAACGGATATCCATGCGGGTTCCTTTCGCTGGAGCGGCACTGCCGCGGGTCAGGGCTGGGCAGTCTGCAGGCTGTAGCTGGTGGTGGCCGTGAACACCGCACCGTCGGGCTGGGTGGAACGCACCTCGACCTTGTGGCTGCCCACGGACAGGTCGGTCGGCAGCGCGCCACGCCACAGGTGCGGCGACGCGGTGGCCTCCGGCGAGCGGTCATAGCCACGCAGCGTGACGGCCAGGTCGTCGGCAACGTTCTCCACCATCAGCCGCGGATCGGGCTGGCTGACCTGTTTCATCGGCTGCCAGGCGCCACCATCGACGCGGTACTCGACCACGCTGGTATCCTCACCCATGTAGACATTGGCGTAGATGCCCCACGCCGGGTAGGCGCCCTGGCGCAGTACCTTCGGTGCATGCAGGCCGATCTGCTCGCTGGCCGGCTTGCCGGCCACGCGGTACTGCAGGCGATAGCTGCCGTTGCCAGCGACGTCGAGCAGCGCGTAGCCCTTCGGCGTGCCATCGCTCATGGTGCTGTCCGGTACCCCGGCGGCATTCTTCACCCCCGACCAGAACGCACCGCAGTTGGCACCGACGTTGTATTCGTGCAGCGGCTTGTCGCCGTTCCAGCCCTCGGCCCTGCCGTGGTAGACGTGTTGCTGGGTGTGGCTGTGGCCGCTCAGCACCAGCACGTTGCGGAAGTCCTTGAGCAGGTCGAACAGGCGCTGGCGGTCGGCGTGACGGAACGTCTCGCGCCCCGGCGCAGCGTCGAATAGCGGGATGTGCATGCCCAGCACCAGCAGGCGGTCCTTGTGCAGGCCCTTCAGGTAGCTGGCAAGGAACGTGAACTGGTCTTCGCGCAGGCCGCCGACGTACTTCGGCTTGGCCTTGGGGTCATACACCACGTCGTCGAGGAACACGAAACTGGCGCCGCCCTCTTCCACCGCATAGGTGTCCGGGCCATAGACGTTGCGCCAGCTGTCCAGCGAATGCGCGTCGCTGGCCGCATCGAAGTCGAGATCGTGGTTGCCCGGCACATGGAACCACGGCACGCCCAGCGACGTGGTGACCTTGTTGATCGCCGGGTACAGGGCCAGGTCGTCGTTGACGATGTCGCCCAGCGTGGTGCCCATGCGCGCCTTGGTCTGGCCGACCAGCGGCGCCACGATCGACTGCTGGTAGTAGCCGATGTCCTTCAGGCTGGCAGTCTGCGAATCGGTGAACACCAGCATCTGGAAGCCACGGCGGCTGTCATGGCGGTCCGCCTGCAGGGCGAAATCCCAGTTGCGGGTGACGTCACTGGTGGCGGCGATGCCGCCGTACTTCAGCGCCGGCGAACCGTTCGGGCGATAGTGCCGCCAGAACGACGGCAGGCCGTCGGCCGCCTTCGGGAAGGCGTAGGCATCGGGCTTGATCACGAACACGGTCTGGCCATCGCGCACCGGCAGGCTGTAGCTGCCGTCGGCGGCGGTCTTGACGATGGTCTCGCCGTTGGAGACCTGCACCCCGGCCAGGCCCGGATCGGTCGCGCCCCGGCCCGGCTTGCCGTCGCGCTCCAGATAGACCTTGCCGCTGACCACGGTATCCGCGGCCCAGGCCGGCGAAGTCAGCAACAGGCAGCACAGCCAGGCGGCAGGCAGTTTCATGGGACGGTCCGGGAAAGAAGAAGACCCCCTATTGTAGAGCCGAGCCATGCTCGGCTGCATTGCAGAGGTGGGTGCGGACCGTTGGTCCGCACGCCTTCCTCAACGATGGCGCTTTTCCAGCACCGCCCGCGCATCGTCCAGCGACAGCCCGCGCGCGCGCAGCAGTACCAGCAGGTGATACAGCAGATCCGAGGCCTCGCCCAACAACGCCTCATCATCCTGCGCCACCGCCGCCAGTGCGGTTTCCACGCCCTCCTCGCCCACCTTCTGTGCGATACGGCGGATGCCGCCCTCGAACAGGCTGGTCGTGTAGCTGCCCGGCGGGCGCTGCGCCTCGCGCATCGCCACCAGCTGGCCCAGCCCGCCCAGGAAGTCCTTCGGCGCCTGGTCGAAACAGCTTTCGGCACCGGTATGGCAGGTCGGTCCCGCCGGACGTGCCATCACCAGCAGCGTATCGGCGTCGCAGTCGACACGGATCGACTGCACCACCAGCACGTTGCCGGACTGCTCGCCCTTGGTCCACAAGCGCTGCTTGCTGCGGCTGAAAAAGGTCATGTGACCGATCGCCAGCGTGGCCGCCAGCGATTCGGCGCTCACATAGCCCAGCATCAGTACCTGCAGGGTATCGGCATCCTGCACCACCGCCGGCAGCAGGCCCTCGCCCTTGCGCCAGTCCAGCGCCTGCAAGGCGTCCGGTGACGGCCTTACTTCAATAGACATCCCGCACCTCGATCTGCTGTCCGCGCAGGTAGCGCTTCAATTCCGGAATGGCGATGGCGCCGCTGTGGAACACACTGGCAGCCAAAGCGCCGTCGACGTCGGCCTGGTCGAAGGCCTCGGCGAAATGCTCCATCGCACCGGCACCCCCGGAGGCGATCAGCGGCACCTGGCACAGGGCCCGTGCCTGCTGCAGCTGGGCGATATCGTAGCCACGGCGCACGCCATCGCTGTCCATGCAGTTCAGCACGATTTCGCCGGCCCCTCGCTGCTGCGCCTCCACGATCCAGTCCAGGGTGCGCACCGGCACCGCCTGGGTCTTGTCCGGGTCGCCGCTGAAACGGCGCACCCGCCACTGGCCGTCAGCTTCGCGTACCGAGTCGACACCAACCACTACGCACTGTACGCCGAACTCGTCCGCCAGCTCGGTGATCAGCTGCGGTCGGCCCAGCGCCGGCGAGTTGATCGACACCTTGTCGGCGCCGGCGAACAGCACGCGGCGCGCGGTTTCCACGCTGTCGATGCCACCGGCCACGCAGAACGGAATGTCGATCAGGCGCGCGATGCGCTCGATCCAGGCCACGTCCACCGAACGTGCCTCGGGGCTGGCGCCGATGTCATAGAACACCAGCTCGTCGGCGCCCTGGTCGCGGTAGCGCTGTGCCAGCTCGGCGATGTCGCCCATGTCGACGTGATCGCGGAAGCGCACGCCCTTGACCACGCGCCCATCGCGCACATCCAGGCAGGGAATGATGCGGCGGCTCAACATGCCAGCGCCTCCGCCAGGTCCATGCGCTGCTCCAGCAAGGCCTTGCCGAGGATGGCGCCGCCGCAGCCGGCATCACGCGCCTCGCCGACATCGGCTACGTCACGGATGCCGCCTGACGCCTGCACGGCCACGCCCGGCAATAGCGCCGAGAGGTGCGCGTACAGCCCGATGTTCGGCCCGGCCAGCATGCCGTCGCGGGCGATATCGGTGCACAGCAGGTGGCGCATGCCGGCACGCGCGTAGCGCAGGGCCAGGTCATCCAGCGTCACCCCCGCGTTCTCGGTCCAGCCGTGCACCGGCAGCTGCCACTGGCCCTGTGCATTCTGCCGCGCGTCCAGCGCAATGGTGATGCGTTCGGCGCCGAACTCATCGAGCCATCCGACCACCTCATCGGGGCGGCGCACCGCCAGCGAACCGACCACCACGCGACCGGCGCCGGCATCAAGAATGCGTGCCACGTCGTCGCGGCCACGCACGCCACCGCCGGTCTGCACCTGCAGCGTCGTCTGCGCGCGGATCGCCGCCAGCAACGCTGCCAGGGTGTAGCCACCGGCACGCGCCGCATCCAGGTCAACCAGGTGCATCCACTGCGCGCCCTGCGCGGCGAAGGCCTGCGCGCGCGGCAATGGATCATCGCCATACGAGGTCTCCTGCGCGTAGTCGCCCTGGCGCAGCCGCACCACGCGGCCATCACGGATGTCCAGCGCTGGGTAGACGATGAAGCTCATGCAGCAGTGCCCTCGAGGAAGTTGCGCAGCATCAGTGAACCGGTTTCGCCCGAGCGCTCGGGATGGAACTGCGCGCCGTAATAGCGCCCCTGCTCCACCACGGCCGTGAACAGGCCCCCGTGGTCGCAGGCGGCGACGGTGTGGGTGTTGAGTGGCGCGGCATAGCTGTGCACGAAGTAGGCGCTGGCGCGCTCCGGTACGCCCTGCAGCAGCAGCGATTCGCGCAGCGGCAGCAGGCGGTTCCAGCCCATGTGCGGCACGCGGATGCCGCAGGCTGGCACCAGCTTGCGCACTACCCCGGGAATCAGCCCCAGTGTCTCCACGCCCGCTTCCTCGGAACGCTCGAACAGCAGCTGCATGCCCAGGCAGATGCCCATCAGCGGCACCTCCAGTCGCTGCAACGGCTCCACCAGCCCCTGCGCATGCAGGCGCTGCATGCCCGGGCCTGCGGCACCCACGCCCGGCAGAATCACCCGCTGCGCGCCGACCAGGCCGTCCGCATCACGCACCAGCCGTACCGTCGCCCCCAGGCGCTCGAGCGCATAGCGCACCGAGCCCAGGTTGGCGCCGCCGGCATCGATCAGCGCGACGTCGCTCACAACGCCCCCTTGGTGCTCGGCAACGCCGTACCCTGGCGGGCCAGTGCCGGGCGCAACGCGCGCGCCAGGGCCTTGAAGCAGGCCTCCACTTTGTGGTGATCGTTGTCGCCGCGCACCTGCAGGTTGAGGTTCAGGCCACTGGCATCGCACAGCGAGCGGAAGAAATGCGGTACCAGCTCGGTTGGCATGTCGCCCACCCGCTCGCGCTTGAATTCGCCCTCGAACACGAAGTACGGGCGTCCGCTGAAATCCAGCGCGGCGCTGGCCAGCGTTTCATCCATCGGCAGAGTGAAGCCGTAGCGGCCAATGCCGCGTTTGTCGCCCAGTGCTTCGCGCAGCGCCTGCCCCAGGGCAAGACCCGTGTCTTCGATGGTGTGGTGCTCGTCGATGTGCAGGTCGCCCTCGGCCTGGATGTCCAGCGCGAAGCCACCGTGCTTTCCGATCTGTTCGAGCATGTGGTCGAAGAACGGCAGGCCGGTGGCGACGCGCGCATCACCGGCACGGTCCAGATCGAGTTCAACGCGGATCTTCGTCTCTTTGGTGTTGCGCTGGACCACTGCGGTACGCGGTGCGTCGGCCAGGGCGTGGGCGATGCCCGGCCAGTCCCACTCACCACCAAATTGTTCGGTGCGCAGCTGGAAGCCACGGATGTTCAGGTTGTCGGCGAACTGCAGGTCGGTGATGCGATCGCCGACCATGCCCGAACGCGCCCAATCGATGCTGCGGTCCTGCAGGTAAGCCGTCATCAGGCCGATGCCCGGCTTGCGGGTCGGCGCATTGTCCTGCGGCCAGCTGCAGTCGATCAGGACGTCACGGAAGGTGATGCCCTGGCTTTCGAAGATCTGCAGCATCAGGTCGTTGGGACCCTCGAAGCTGGCACGCGGATAGCTCTCGCTGCCCAGGCCATCCTGGTTGGTGACGATCACGAACTGGTAGCCGGCGTCGCGCAGCTTCAGCAGCGCCGGAATCACCTGCGGCACGAAGCGCAGCTTCTCGTAGGCGTCGATCTGGAAGTCGGCCGGCTCCTCGATGAGGGTGCCGTCGCGGTCGATGAACAGGATCGGGGTCATGCCGCGGCCCTCCGCGCCGACAGGGCCGCAAGCACGCGGTCATTGTCTTCGGGGCTGCCGATGCTGATGCGCAGCGCGTCGCCCAGCTGCGGCGCGGCGCGCTGGTCACGCACCACCACCCCGGCTTCCAGCAACGTGTCGAATGCGGCCTGCGCGTCGGCGAAGCGGACCAGCAGGTAGTTGCCGGCCGAGCGGTAAACACGGCGCACGCCGGGTAGACCTGGCAAGGCGGCAAACAGGCGCTTACGCTCGCCGATGACCGTGGCCACGCGCTCGGCGGTGCGCGCCAGAGCAGCCGGTTGCAGGGCCTGCACGGCCAGTTCCGCACATGGGGTCGGCACCGGGTACGGCGCCTGGCAACGGCGCAGCACGGCGATCAGATCCGGTGCGGCAATGAGGGCTCCGACGCGCGCCGCAGCCAGTGCATGCGCCTTGGACAACGTGCGCAGCACCGCCAGGTTGGCATGCGCGGCCAACAGCGTAGTCGCAGATGCACGCTGCGCGTACTCGACGTAGGCCTCGTCCACGACCACCAGCGCTTGCCCACGGAGTGCAGTCGCCACGCGCTCGATCTCGGCCAGGCTCATATCGCTGCCAGCCGGGTTGGAGGGCGCACACAGGAAGACCAGCCTGGCGCTCTGCTCCCGTGCCGTGCGGATGACCGCATCGAGATCGGCGCGCAAGCCATCCTCGCCATCGACCAGCGGCACATCAATCAACGGCGCACCCTGCAGTCGCGCGCAGACGGCATACATGCCGAACACCGGCGAGGTCACCAGCACGCCATCGCGACCCGGCACGCACAGGGCGCGCACCAGCAGATCGATGGCTTCGTCACTGCCACGGCCGACCAGCAGCTGCTGCGGCGTCACGCCGTACAGCGCTGCCAGGCCCTCACGCAGCGCCAACGGCTGCGGTTCCGGATAGCGCCGGCTGCTGCCTGCGGCATCGGCCGGATTGGCCCAGGCCGATTCGTTGGCGTTCAACCAGACCTCACCCTGCACCGCCGCGCTGCGCGCCGAGCTGTAGCCGGCGAAGGCCTGCAGATCCGGGCGCACCAGCGCCAGCACATCGTCAATGGCGCTCATGCCGCCACCTCCATGCGCAGCGCCACCGCACGCTCATGCGCATCCAGTCCTTCGGCACGGGCGATGATGCGCGCGCAGCCACCAATCGCTGCCAGGCCGTCGGCGCTGGCACTCTGCACGCTGATCAGGTTCTGGAAGCTGGCCACGCTGACACCACTGTAGGCACGCGCGGCACCGGCGGTAGGCAGCACGTGGTTGGTACCACTGCAGTAGTCGCCCAGTGCTTCCGGGGTGTAGTCGCCGAGGAACACCGAGCCGGCGGCCTGCACCTGGCCCAGCCAGTCGCGCGGTTCGCGCAGGGCCAGGATCAGGTGCTCGGGCGCATAGCGGTTGCTGATCGCAAAGGCCTCGTCCAACGTCTCGACCTGGATCAGCCGCGACGCCGACAATGCCTGGCGCGCGATCTGCTGCCGCGGCAGCAATGCCACCTGGCGCTCTACTTCCGCCTCAACCGCGGCCAGCATCGCCGCGTCATCGGTCAGCAGCAGCACCTGCGAATCCGGGCCGTGCTCGGCCTGCGACAACAGATCGGCAGCGACGAACGCTGGGGTGGCGCCGGCATCGGCAATCACCAGCACTTCCGACGGGCCCGCCGGCATGTCGATGGCGGCGGCGCCGCCCTGCGCGACCTGCTGCTTGGCTTCGGTGACGAAGCTGTTACCCGGCCCGAACAGCTTGTCGCAGGCCGGGATGGTGGCGGTGCCATAGGCCATCGCGGCGATCGCCTGCGCGCCGCCGAGCTTGAACACGCGCTGCACGCCGGTCAGGCGGGCGGCTACCAGCACCGCCGGATCGGCGCTGCCATCGGCACGCGGCGGCGTGCACAGCACCACCTGCGGGCACCCGGCCAGCTGTGCCGGCACGCCCAGCATCAGTGCCGTGGACGGCAGCGGCGCGCTGCCTGCCGGCACATACAGGCCGACGCGGCCGATCGGCCGCAGCATGCGTTCACAGACCACGCCCGGCGCGGTTTCAACTGCATAGCCTTTACCCATGCCGGCGGCGTGGAAGCGCGCGATGCGCTCGGCGGCATCCACCATCGCCTGGCGCAGTTCGGCCGGCACGGCGGCTTCGGCAGCAGCGAATTCGGCCTCGCTCACTTCAAAGGAAGGCAGCTCGACACCATCGAAGCGTGCGGTGATCGCGCGCAGCGCATCGTCACCCTGCGCGCGCACCTGTCCGATCAGCGCAGCCACCGCCTCGCGGGTCTGCTGCGCCACGGTCTGCACCGGGCGCGTCAATGCCACGCTGCGGGCGGGCTCATCAAGTCGGGACCAGATCAGACGGTTCATGCCAGCGAACGCTCCACGCTCAGTACCATCAGGCCCTTCGCACCGGCGCGCTCGAGTTCTTCCATGCGCTGCCAGCTCAACGGGCCCGGGCACATGGTCTGCAGGCGCAGCGCGCCGCCATCGGCCGGCAGCCGCACCAGCGGCTCGGCATCGGCCAGCAGCTGCGCCAGCGCGTCAACGCGGTCCTCGCTGGCGCGGAACATCAGCAGCTTGCGGTCCTGGCGCTGCACCACGCCGTCGAGGCGGCGCAGCAGCATCGCGCGCAGCGAGGCGCGCGCATCGTCCGGCTCGCGCACCGCACCGGCCAGCACCGCTTCGCTGTCGAGCAGGTTGTGCACCGGGGTCAACTGGTTCGCGCGCAGCGTGGCGCCGCTGGACACCAGATCGCAGATCAGGTCGGCGGTGCCCAGGCGCGGAGCGATTTCCACCGAACCGGACAGCTCGACCACCTGTGCGTCCACGCCCTGCTCGGCCAGCCACTGCGTGAGGATGGCCGGATAGCTGGTGGCGATGCGGGTACCGGCCAGCTGCGCCGGACCCTGCCACTGCCATTCCTCGGGCACCGCCAGCATCAGCCGGCACTGGCCAAAGCCCAGCCCACGCAGCGCCTGGTAGGCGTCGGGCAGGCCGATCTGGCGGCGTGCCGCGGCCTGCTCGTCCAGCTCGTTGCGGCCGACGATGCCGAGGTCGCAGACGCCATCGGCGATCAGGCCGGGGATGTCGTCGTCACGCACCAGCAGCAGGTCCACCGGCAGCGATTCTCCGTAGCAGAACAGCTTGTCGCGGCTCTCGCGCCAGCTCAGGCCGCAGGCGCTGAGCAGGTTGCGGGCGGGTTCGGCCAGCCGGCCACTCTTCTGGATGGCGATACGCAACCGGTCTCGTGCCGGCGCTGTCTGGGTTGCACTCATGGGGGAAGTCTCGAAGGTCGGAACGGGGCGCGGATCAGCGCGAAGCAAGGCGGTCGATGGCGGCGGCATAGCCTCGATGGCCATGTTCGAGCGTGCGCGCCACGCGCCCGGTGGTGGTCACGCTGACGCCGGTGCGCTCGTGGATCTCGCGATATGGCACGCCCTGCTGCAGCAACGGCACCACTTTCCATCGATCGGCCATGGCTTCCAGCTCGGCCGGGGTACACAGGTCACGCAGGAAGGCCTCGACCTGTTCCGGCTCGCGCAGCGCGGCAAAGGCCTGGGCCAGGGCCTGCAGGTCGGCCTTCGGGTCTTTGGCGGCAATCTCGGGGCGGGCTTTCACGGGGTCGTTTCCATGCATCAATGTAATAGCGCGTTAGTACATTAACGCATTCTTGCGCAGTGCGTCAAATCGTGGATTGGGGGCATGGCAGGGCTCCCGCCCTGCACCCGCAGAGGCCTGAGCAACGGCAAAAGCCGGGCTACTGAAAGCCGGGCTACTGAGGGTTGGCGGGCTGGGTCCGGTGGCAGGGGACGCCGTGAACCCGTCCATGGGGGCTTGGTCGCGGCATCCATGCCGCTCACACCCCTGCCACCGGACCCACCCCGCCTTCGACAGTTTCCCGCGATCTTTCAGAACGGCGTGGGTCGGATCGAAACGGGCTTTTGTAGAGTCGAGCCATGCTCGACTGCTGTTTGCCCTGAAACGCAGAACGCCCACCAAAGGGCGGGCGTTCCTCTTTTAAATCAGCAATTTGGAAACAATCAGGGCGAACAGCGGATCTCCGCCTGCAGCGCGCCGCGCCGCAGGCACTCGCCGAACAGGCTGCCCTGCCGGCTCGGCAGGGGCTGGATGTTCTCCAGCTCACCTGCGCCCGTCCGGCACTTCCGCGAGGCCAGGGCCCGCAGGTCCTCCTCCAGCTGCGCGCGATCGATCACATGGCAACGATCGACCTGCAACCGGTACTGCGCCTTCCCGATCCGGGCGCTGTGCAGCGCCGGATCACTCTGGCAACCCGCCAGCAGGAGCGCGCTCAACGCTCCTGCGGCGGCTCGCTTCATGCCATCGCCTTCGACTGCTCCAGCTCCACCTGCAGCGTGCTGGCCAGCTCGTCGCGCGACACTTCGAACTGCTGCTCACGCAGCAGGTCCTTCACCGCCACCACGCCGCGGGCCAGCTCGTCCTCGCCCGCCAGCACCACGAAGCGGATGCCGGCCTTGGCCGCGTACTGGAACTGCTTGCCGATCTTCTTCGGCTCCATCTGCACTTCGGTGTTGATGCCACCGGCACGCAGGCGGCGGGCGATATCCAGCGACTGCGGCATGCCCTGCTCGTCCATCAGCGCGACCAGCGCCTGCACGCTGCTGCCTTCGATGCCATCGATCAGGCCAGCCTCGCGCAGCTGCCAGAACAGGCGCGACAGGCCGATGGAGATGCCCACGCCCGGCAGCTTGGACTTGCTGTAGTGGCTGGCCAGGTCTTCGTAACGGCCGCCCGAGCAGATCGAGCCGATCTGCGGGTGGTCGGTCAGCGTGGTCTCGTAGACGGTGCCGGTGTAGTAATCCAGGCCGCGGGCGATGGAGAAATTCAGGCAGTACGCGGATTCCGGCACGCCCAGCGCCTGCACCAGCTGCAGCACTTCGCGCAGCTCGGCCACGCCGGTACGCAGGGTTTCCGACGAAGCCGCACCGGCCTCCAGCGCGGCCAGCTGCGCGAGCGCATCGGCATGGCCCTGCGAACGTACGGCGACGAAGGCCAGGATCTTCTCAACCTGCTCGGCCGGAATGCCGAAGTCCTCGCCCACCAGCGTCTCGCGCACGTAGTCGGCGCCACGCTTGTCCAGCTTGTCCACTTCGCGCAGCACCGCCAGCTGGCGTTCGCCCTCGGCCACGCCCAGGCTCTCGAAGAAACCGCGCATCAGCTTGCGGTTGTTCAGCTGGATGCTGAAGTCACCGATGCGCAGTTCCGAGAACACCGCATGGATGACCGCCAGCACTTCGGCGTCGTAACGCACGCTCAGGCTGTCCTTGCCGATCACGTCGATGTCGCACTGGTAGAACTCACGGAAACGGCCACGCTGGGCGCGCTCGCCGCGATAGACGCGCTGCATCTGGTAGCGGCGGAACGGGAACGTCAGTTCATGCTCGTGCTCGGCGACATAGCGCGCCAGCGGCACGGTGAGGTCGAAGCGCAGCGCCATTTCCGGCAGCGAGCGGTCGCCCGATTCGGCGGCATTGGCCAGCGCACCGGTGGACTGCACGAAGTACACCTGACGCTCGGTCTCGCCACCGGACTTGGTCAGCAGCACGTCGGACAGCTCGAACACCGGCGTCTCCACCGGCAGGAACCCGAAGCGCTCGTAGTTGCGGCGGATCACGTCCAGCATGCGCTGGAACGCAATCTGCTCGCGCGGCAGCAGTTCAAGGGTGCCGGGCGGGGTACGGGGCTTGATCACGGGCGGAACTCCTGCTGGAACGGGACGTGGGAGGGGGCGACATTCTAGCGCCCCCGCCTCGGGCAGGGTCGAACGGCCGCTTGAAGTATCATAAGGCCCTCCCCGACCGCGATACGCCCCCGCAACATGTCACGGCCTTCCGGCGCTCCGCCCGCCAACAACGATCCCGCCTCGCCGTCCTGCCCCACGCTGGACTGCCTGCACTGCTCGGTTCGCCACCTGGCGGTGTGCTCGGCGCTGTCGCCCGATGAAGTGCAGGCGTTGGAACAGGTCACTGTTTCACAGCAGGTCAGCATGGGCAGCACATTGGCCCGCACCGGTGAAGAGCGTGACCATGTCTATACATTGACCGCCGGGGCGCTGCGCCTGGTGCGCACCCTGGCCGATGGCCGCCGCCAGATCAATGGTTTCGTGCTGCCCGGGGACTACCTCGGCCTCAGCAGCAGCGATCATCACCGCTACGACATCGAGGCGATCGCCGACAGCCGCGTGTGCCGCGTCGCACTGCCGCAGATGAAGGTGTTGCGCAGCCGTTTCCCTCACCTGGAGCGCAAGCTGCTGCAGCGCGCCTGCCAGGAGCTGGATGCCGCGCAGGACGCCGCATTGGCACTGGCGCGCCTGCAGCCGGCCGAGAAGCTGGCCGACTTCCTGCTGCGCCTGGCCGCGCGCGAGGCCCGCCTCGGCGGCGACGGCCTGCGAGTGTCGCTGCCGATGGGCCGCGGCGACATCGCCGACCATCTCGGCCTGACCATGGAAACAGTCAGCCGCACCTTCACCAAGTTGCGCCAGCAGGGCCTGATCGCCCTGCCCCACCTGAATGTGGTGGAGATCCTCGACGAGGACGGGCTGCGCGAGCTGGCCGGTGAAGGGTTGATCTGACCGCATCGCGGTTCATGGGATTGCCGGCCAGCGGCCGGCACTACCCCTGCCGCATCCATCCGGCCGTGCCGACCGCTGGCCGGCAACCGTGCCCAATCCGCGCTGCATCCCTCTGGTAGTGCCGGCCGCTGGCCGGCAACCGTGCCCCTCTCCGGTCAGCGCAGCAGCACTTCGCGCAGCGCGGCATAGTCAGCCGCGAGCGGTTCAGCCTGCGCCGGCCGCTGCAACAGCGCATCCAGTGCCGGCGGCACCGCCACCGAGGCGCCGATCAACGGCTCGACCACCGCCTCGAACTTGGCCGGATGCGCCGTGGCCACCACCGCCCAGTCGCCCTTGGCGCCGCGTGCACGCAGGTCCTGCAGGACCTTGACCGCCGTGGCGGTATGCGGGCAGAACAGCTCGCCGCTGCTGGCGTGCGCCGCAGCAATGGTGGCGCGGATGGTGACGTCATCCACCGCAAATGCACGGAAGGCTGCGCGCAGTTCGGCATCGTCGCCGTGGTAGAGCCAGCGCAGGCGCTCGAAGTTGCTCGGCGCGCCCACGTCCATCGCATTGGCTACCGTCGCCACGCTGGATTGCGGCTGGTAGTCACCGCCATTGAAGTACGCCGGCAGCACCGCATTGGCATTGGTGGCCAGCACGATCTGCCCGATCGGTACACCCAGTGCGCGCGCCAGCACCGCGGCCATCGCGTTGCCGAGGTTGCCGGTCGGCACCACCAGGTTGAGCCGGCGACGGGTTTCGGCGTGATGGGTCAGTGCCGCATGCGCGTAGTAGCTCATCTGCGGCAGCAGGCGACCCAGGCTGATGCTGTTGGCCGAGCTCAACGGCACCTGCACCTGCAGTTCGCGGTCGGCCAGCGCCTGCTTGACCATCGCCTGGCAATCGTCGAAGGCACCGGCCACCCGCAGGGCCTGGATGTTGTCGCCGAAACAGCCGAGCTGGTGCGCCTGCCGTGGCGACACGCGGCCATCCGGATACAGCACCACCACGCGCACGCCGGGTTGGCGATGGAACGCCGCTGCCACCGCTGCACCGGTATCACCGGATGTGGCAACGACAATCGTCAGGTCGCGGCCCTTGCCCGCCTGCAGCCGCGACAGCGTACCGGCGAGGAAGCGCGCACCGATGTCCTTGAACGCCGCCGTCGGCCCATGGAACAGCTCCAGCACGTGGTCACCGCCGCCGAGCGGGCGCAGCGGCACCGGGAAGTCGAAGGCCTCGCGGCAGATCGCCGGAAGCGCAGCCTCAAGTGCATCGCCAGCAAAGAACGGCGCAAGCAGATCGGCGGCGGTATCGGCCAGGGTCGCCCCAGCCTGCAGTTCGCGGGCGGGCGGCAGAAGCTCGGGAACGTACAGCCCGCCATCGGGCGCCAATCCTGCGGCGATCGCCGCGCTGAGGCCAACGGCCGGGGACTGGCCGCGGGTCGAAACGAAGTGCATGGGTTCGATATCCAGTAGTAGGGAGGAATTCAGCACAGGCGGGCTCCCGGCGCATCCAGCGGCGACACCCAGGCATCACTGTCGAAGCCGGCAGCCGCGAACGCGGCCTGCACGGGCGCCACGGCGGCGCGGGCCTGGTCAGCATCCTCGAACCAGGCGAACACGCTGGGGCCGGCACCAGAGATGCCAGCACCCATCGCATCGGCCGACAGCGCTGCATCGCGCGCGGCCTCGAAACCGGCGATCAGGCCCGCCCGGCGCGGCTCCACCAGCACGTCGCGCAACCCGGCGCGGACCAGCCCGGCATCGCTGCGATGGCAACCGCTGAGGACGAGCGCGAGGTTCGCGCTCTGCGCGACGAATTCGCCCAGCGCGTAACTGCCCTGCAATGCCTGGCGCGCGCGCCGGGTTTCCAGCACCGCGTGCGGATGCACCAGCAGGCTGTGCCAGCTGGCAGGCACCGGGATCGGCAGCAGGCGATCAGCCGTGCACAATGCCAGCCCCCCCAGCAGCAGCGGACCGACGTTGTCACCGTGGCGGCCGCCACTGGCCACCGCCTCGCCATCCAGCGCATGCGGGTACAACGCTTCGCGTGGCAGCGGCGCATCCAGCAGCGCATTGGCCGCGACCAGCGCCGCAACACTCGACGCCGCCGAGCCGCCCATGCCGGAGCCGAACGGAATGCCCTTGTCGATCTCGACGGCGAAACCGAAGTCCAGGCCCAGCCGTTCGCGCAGCGACATCAACGCAGCACCCGCCGTGTTCCCGGCCGCGTCCAGCGGCAGTTCGACCGTGCTGCCACGGATCGCCTCGATGCGCACCACCGGTTCGTCGATCCGGCGCACGCTTACGGTATCGCCGACCCCGGCGATGGCATGACCGAGAATGTCGAATCCCACTGCCACGTTGGCCACCGAGGCGGGCGCGTACGCACGTGCGATCACAGGCGCGCTCCTTCACCCGCGGCCACGCGCAGCAGATCGGCGAACACGCCGGCCGCGGTGACTTCCGGGCCAGCCCCCGGCCCCTGCACCACGAGTGGATTGTCGCAGTAGCGGCGGGTGCGGAACTGCACCACGTTGTCGGTCAGCCGCAGGTTGGCGAAGGCGTGGTCGGCCGGCAGCTCCTGCAGGCCCACCGAGGCACCGTCGGCGCCGAGCTTGGCGACATAGCGCAGCACGGCGCCACGCGCGCGTGCCTCCTGCAGCCGCTGCAGCAGGCTGGCATCGGACTCGCCCAGCCTTGCCATGAACGCATCCACGCTGCCGTCGCGCAGCAGGGCCGGCACCAGGCTTTCCACCTGCACCTGCTCCAGGCTGAGCGCGTGGCCGGCCTCGCGGGCGAGGATCACCAGTTTGCGCGCCACGTCCACGCCGGACAGATCATCGCGCGGGTCCGGTTCGGTGTAACCCATCGACCGTGCCTGCGCGACCAGCGCCGAGAACGGCTGGCTGCCATCGAAGCGGTTGAACAACCAGGCCAGCGTGCCAGAGAAGATGCCTTCGATCGCCAGCACCTCGTCACCGGTATCGACCAGGTCGCGCAGCGTGGTGATGACCGGCAGGCCCGCACCCACCGTGGCCTCGTAACGGAAACGCGCGCCACTGGCCGCCGCTGCGGCACGGATGCGCTGGTAGCGCGGCAGCGGCCCTGCACCGGCCTGCTTGTTCGGCGTGACCACATGGATGCCGGCGGCCAGCCAGCCCTCGTAGCGCTCGGCCACCTCGGCACTGCCACTGCAGTCGATCACCACCGCATGCGGCAGGTGCGCAGCCAGCAGATGCTCGGTGAAGCGACCCAGGTCGCTGGACTCGCCGGCTTCCTGCAATGCCTGGCGCCAATCGGCATGCAGGCCGTCCACTTCCAGGCGCATGCGCGAACGCGAGGCCAGCGCACGCAGGCGCAGGTCGACATTGGCCTTGGCCAGCAACTGCGGGCGCGCGGCCAGCAGCTGGTCCAGCAGCGCGGCACCGACATTGCCCGGCCCGATCACTCCCACCGCGAAGGTCTGCGGCGACAGCCAGAAGCCGGCATGTGCGGCGCGCAGCGCGCGGGTGGCATCGGCACTGTCCACCGCCACCGAGATGTTGCGTTCGGACGAGCCCTGCGCGATCGCCAGGATGTTCACCTGCGCACGGCCCAGCGCCTCGAACAGGCGCGCCGCCACACCGGGCTGGCCGGCCATGCCGTCACCGACCGCGGCCAGCACGCTGACCCCCTCGCTGACCTGCACGCGCTGCACCTGGCCCACCGACAACTCATGCGCGAACACATGCAGCAGGGCGTCGCGACCGCGCGCAGCTTCGGCGGCACGCACCACGCAGCAGATTGAATGTTCCGACGAACCCTGCGAGATCATCACCACCGATACCTGCGCCTGGCGCAGGGCGGCGAACACGCGCTCGGCGGTACCCGGCACGCCAATCAGGCCGGTGCCTTCCAGGTTCAGCAGGGCCAGCCCGGGGCTCAGGGTCAGGCCCTTCACCGGCCCGCGCGGCGAGCGCTCGGCGCTGATGCGCGTACCCGGATGCGCCGGCTGGAAGGTGTTGCGGATGAAGATCGGCAGCCCGAGGCGGATGGCCGGTGACATCGTCTGCGGATGCACCACCTTGGCGCCGAAATAGGCCAGTTCGCAGGCCTCGTCATAGCTCAGCGACTCAAGCTGCACCGCTTCGGGCACCAGCCGTGGGTCGGCCGACAGCACGCCATCGACGTCGGTCCAGATGTGCAGTTCATCGGCGTTGAACAGCGCGGCGAAGATCGCGCCGGAATAGTCGCTGCCGTTGCGGCCGAGCGTGGTGATGCGGTCATGGCGGTCACGCGCCACGAAACCGGTGGCGACCAGGCGCAGTTGTGGATGCTGCAGGCGCCATTTGGCCAGGCGGTCCGCACTGGCCTCCCAGTCGACATCCACGCCCAGTTCGCCATGCCCGACCACCAGCACGTCACGCGCGTCGAGCACCGCGCAGTCTTCGCCGCGCGCACGCAGATGCGTGCCCAGCAGCTGCGCGGAGAACACTTCACCCAGGCCCTGCACGCGATCGAGCACTTCACGGGGCAGCTCGCCGATCACTGCCAGCGCGGCCAGTACCTCGGCCAGCTGCTCGAAGCGCGTGTCGATCCATTCGACGGTCTCGCCCACCTGCTCGCCCAGCAGCGCCACGGCAGCGCCACGATGGCGCGCGCGCAGCGCATGCCAGGCCTCGCGCCAGCCTTCGTCACCCTTGGCGGCCAGCTGGGCCAGCTCGATCAGCGCATCGGTGACACCCTTCATCGCCGAGACGACGGTGACCTGCAGCGATTCGGGGCGGGCCAGCAGCAGGCCGGCAACATGGCGGTAGCGTTCGGCGTCGGCTACCGAGGTGCCACCGAACTTGTGCACGACGATGGACGGCGCAGCCAGGTCGGCCGGGGCAACGGAATGGGCGGGGGCGTGGGAAGACATGCAGACCTCGGTAGGAGGCCCCGTCGCATGCAGGTGTCGAGTTTCCCCGCCACCTGTATGGTGCGGGGCCGTGGTTTTCGGGAGTTACACGAAGACGACGGGCCGCACCAGGGCAGTGGTGACGGTGGTGGTGGTAATGGTGGTGGTGGCGACCGGCGCAGTCGAACGGCCCGCGGTGGCGGGGGCGTTCAGGCTGGCGTGGGCGGCATCAAGGACCATGGCGCACAGAAAACACCGCGCGCCCTGCCGCTGTCAAGTGCTGCGATGCAAAAAAACGCTGCCGCGATCATCGGCCAACGTGCCGACATTTGGTTGCATCTGAGACAAAGTAGCCATCAGCACGCTTGACGGCCGCATTCAGCCGGCATGTTCGGCGATCGCCCGCGGTGCGCGATGGGCATGCGCGCACAGCATCACCCCGGCCACCAGGAACACGATCGCCAGCGCCTCCAGCAGTGAGGGCCAGCGCTGTTGCCAGGCAAAGGCATAGAGCAGCGCGAACAGCGTCTCGAACACGATCATCTGGCCGGTGAGGGTCAATGGCAGCAGGCGGCTGGCGCGGTTCCAGAACGCGTTGCCAAGGATCGAGGCAACCACCGCCACGCCGGCGCTGATCGCCCAGAAGCCGCCCCACTGTGCCGGCGTGTGGCTGCCGGTGTGGCCGATGAAGGCCATCGGCACCAGCAGCAGGGCCAGGCCACCGGTGGTGACGCCCGTCAGCAGCGACCAGTCGTGGCTGGACAGATCGGGCCGCCGCGCCAGCCAGCGGCTGTTGCCGATCGAGTACAGCGCCCACGAGAACAACGCACCGAACGCGCACAACAGGCCGATCAGGCGCTGCCGCCAGGGTGTCGCCAGGTGTTCGGACATCAGCGCTTCCCAACCGACCAGCGCTACACCGAGCACGCACAGGCCCAGTGCCGGCAACAGCTGCTTCAGCGGCACCGCGCCTTTCTCGCGCACGCCCACCAGCGTCACCACCACCGGGATCAGGCCGACGATGAGCGAGGCCGCCGCGCCGCCTGCCCACTGTACGGCGGTCGCCAGCAGCAGGAAGTAGACCAGGTTGCCGGCCAGGCTGAGCCACAGCAGGCCCAACCATTCGGCGCGCCCCAACTGTGGCGCCAGCCGCTTCCAGCGTGGCAGCAGCAGGGCTACGGCGATCAGGCCATAGACCAGGTAGCGACCGGCGGACAGTTGCAGGGCATTGAACGACTGCAGCACGGCGGGGGCGAGGAAGACCACGCCCCATAGCGCGCCAGCGGCAACGCCATTGGCGATGCCCCGGGCCATCGGGTTGTTGCGCATTGGAATTCTTCGTGGGGGAAGAGGCCGCGCAGTGTAGTCGGTGGGCGGCGGAGCCCTCTTGACCCAGGCTACTGCCCTGCTGCTTTTGTAGCGTCGGGCCATGCTCGACTGCTTTTGCACCGGCTATCGCGCGAACGGCAGCCGGGCATGGCTCGACGCTACAGCCCTGCGCTCCTGCGCCACGCGGCCGGGGTCTGCCCACACTCGCGGCGCAGCGCACGGGTCAGTGCGCTCTGCTCGGAATAGCCTGCAGACAGCGCGATGTCACTGATCGGCGCGGTGCTGGTGCGCAGCTGGTGCTTGGCCCAGCGCAACCGGCTGGCGCTGAGCCAGGCTTGCGGGCTGAGCCCGAATTCACGCTGGAACAGCGCGTGCAGGCGGCTCTCGCTGACCCCAACGAACGCCGCCATGCGGGCCACCGGCCACGCCTGGCCCGGGTCGGCCTGCACTGCCGCACACAGCCCCTGCATGCGAGCGCCACTGCCGGCCGGTGCGAACGCCTGCAGCAACTGCGGAAGCAGGGCTGGCATCGGCCGGCCGGCCTGCACATCGGCCAGGCACCGGCGCAGCGCCAGCGGCAGGTGCAACCAGCGCTGGCGGCACAGATGCTCCTGGGTGCCGTCATCCAGCACGCCCGGCGCGCAGTCGACGATCACGAAACCGTTCGGGCCATCGGCCATCTGGTCATGGGCCTCGCCGGCAGCCACGAAAGCGCCCTGCAGCAGGTCCAGGCGGCCACCACGCCCTTCCATCTCGAACTGCAGTTCGCCCTGCAGCGGCAACACCCACTGCGCGTAGTCATGGCGGTCCAGGCCGGTGGCCTGGCCGTAGTGCCGCAGGTGGAAGATCGCGCCCATCCGGGCAGTGTGCGCGTGTAACACAGGCCGTGCAAACCGCTGCTATAGTCGGGCCGTCAACCCACGCAGGGAGTGCAGGTCATGACCCATCAGCACGCGTATTTGCTGCTCGCCGCCAGCCTCGGCCTGGCCCTCGCCGCTACCGCTTCCGCCCAGGAGCGCACGCCGCCGGCCCCGCACTGCATGGACGCGGTCGGCGTACAGGAGGTCGAGCAGGCCTCACCGCGCTCGATCGCGCTGCGCTCCGCCTCCGGCCAGGCCTATCGGATCGACTTCAACGAAGACTGCCCCGGCGTTCGCGGTGCCACCACGCTGAAACTGGAGGCACCTGCCGGCTGGGCCTGCGGTCGTCCCAGCGAGCGGGTGGTGGTGGACGGCCACAGCTGCGCCGTCAGTGCGGTTACGCCAGTGCAGAACCGTGATTACGCCAGCGTTGCGCGCGACAGTGATCGCCTGCGCACCGCCACGCTGCCAGCCCTGACCATCCGCGAGCGAAAGGAAGTCCGCCGCGGTTTCGGCGGCTCGCCCTCGTACTGCTTCGCCACCCGCAATGTGCGTGGCTGGTCGTCCGACACGCAGGGCATGCTGGTGGAAACCAATCCACGGCGCAGCGGCGGCCATCGCTTCTACCGGGTCGAACTGGGCAGCCACTGCCTCCAGCTCGACCGGTCGCCGGAGTTGAGCTTCCAGTCGGGCATGCAGAATGGTCTGATCTGCGGCAACCCGGGCGATCGGGTGGTCACCGCCGATTTCGCCAGCTACGACGAGCGCAGCGACGAACTGGCGCCGCTGCCCCGCTTCAGCCGCCGCGGTGCCTGCACCATCCAGGCGGTGTACCCGGCCTCCAGCCAGGCGTCGAACTAACCGTCGACGCCGAGGAAGGTGAACGGCGCGCTGGGCACGAAGTGGCCCAGCGCATCGCCGGCGAAGGTATTGCGCTGGTCCTTGCCAAGGTCGAGCTTGAGCACCGGGCCACCGAAATCGACCTTGTTCAGATCGACCCAGAACGTGTTCGGGGTCAACGCCGACTCGAAGAAGTACAGCCGCCGCTTGTGGTCGGCCACGGTACGCCAGCGCGTGGAGGAGATGTTCGGCTCGCCCGGCGTGGTGATGCCGTACGGCACCGAGGCGTTGCGGATCACACTGAACACACTGGCCAGTGCCTCCACCGGATCTTCCGCCTTGGGAATGGCGTTGATGTAGAACGAGGCGCGGGCGAAGCGATCGGAAGAGCGGTTCGTGCCCGGCAGCATCACCGTGCCACCAATCTGCTGCCAATAGGTGTTGAGCGCCAGCTGCTGGTCGAAGATCGGCGAGTTGGTCATCACCTGGTAGCGCCGGTCATGGTGGATGACCTGGCGGCCGCCGATGTACTCGACGATGGCACTGTCACCCGTGGCATCGGACAGCGACAGATGCAGCGTCGCTTGGCGGTCCTCGCCAGGCACCTTGTCGGTGACGATCGAGTACGGCTCACGCTTCAAGGCAGCCACCGCCTCGTCCACCGTCGCAAAATTGTCGAGCACATACTGCGCCCACAGCGAGATCGCCAGGCCCGGCTTGTTGCCGCGCTGTTGCGGGTACTCCGATTCGACCAGCCACAGCAGGTTGGCGACCAGGCCCTTTTCGTTCATGCCGTCGGTGGTCGACACGTCGTAGCCGGTGGCCACCACGCTGCCGTAGCGGGCAGTCCAGGCCAGCGACTTCGGGCCAGCCTGCCCGGTGCGTGCGATGCCACGCGGCAGCACGTAGAGATTGGTGGCGACATCCACCTTCCAGTCCATCGAACGCGCGGTGATCACATCACCGTTGTCGCCCAGGTACACCGCGCGCGTGCAGGCCAGCGCCGGTGCGATCGCGGACGCCAGCGCCATGGCCAGCATCGCCCTTCCCTTCCACTTCATCCGTGCCATGTCACTGCGCTCCGTTCCCCGTGGTCCATGGATCTGACCCGATCGATCGTGACACAGGGGTGAAGCCTCAACGCACGAGGCGATCGTGCAGCCAGAAGCCCAGCACCATCGCCGGCACGAACCACAGCGCTTCACGCGATGCCACGGCAAGTCCGGCGATGGCCGGCCCCGGGCAATAGCCAGCCCATCCCCAGCCGATGCCGAACAGTGCCGCGCCCAGCAGCAGGCGAGCATCCACATCGTGTGCCGTCGGCAGCTGGAAGCGAAGGGCAAACCAGGGCTGCGCGCGACGCAGCACCCAACGCTGGCCGATTGCACTGACCAGCAGCGCCGAGCCCAGCACCCACATCAACGTGGGATCGAACGCGCCACGGATGTCGAGGAAGCCGAGCACGCGGCGTGCATCGGTCATTCCGGAAAGCGCCAGCCCGGCGCCGAACAATGCGCCCGCCACAGCGGCAGCCCAGAGGGCGCGGCTCACAACGGGGCTCCGCCGTGACGAACCACGAACGTGGTCAGCATCGCGCAGGCCATGAACACCAGCACCGCCAGCAGCGACCGTTTCGAACCGCGAGCCATGCCGCATACGCCGTGGCCACTGGTGCAGCCACTGCCCAGGCGGGTGCCGAAACCGACCAGCAGGCCGGCGCCGATCAGCTGCCAGGCGGGCAAGGCATCGCGCAGCAGTACACGTGGAGCGCTGCCGGGCACCGACTGCCACCACAGCACCAGCCCTGCCGCTGCCAGCAGGCCCATGAGGAAGGCCCAGCGCCAGCCACGCTCGCCTCTACCTGCGCGCAGGCTGCCCGCAGCGATCCCGCTGATGCCCGCAACGCGCCCGGTGGCAGCCAGCAACCACACGGCAGCCATACCGATCAACACACCGCCCGCCAGCGCGCTCCATGGCAGGTTCATGCCCCGCCTTCCTTGATGCCATGCATGGATTGCCCTCGAATTTAGATTTCTCTAAATTAGACGCCTCTAAACAAAAAGGTCAACCATGACCCACCCGCCGCTCGACACTGCCACGATGGCCGAGCACGCCACGCAGGCGGCCGCGCTGCTCAAGAGCCTGGCCCACCCTGCCCGGCTGCAGGTGCTGTGCCGGCTGGTCGAGGGTGAGGCGCCGGTGCCGGAACTGCAGGCACTGACCGGCCTCAGCGCTTCGGCGCTGTCCCAGCACCTGGCGGTGCTGCGCGGAATGCAGATCGTGGCAACCCGGCGCGAGGCGCAGGCAATCCACTACCGCATGCAGGAAGGCCCGGCGCTGGGGGTGCTGCAGGCGCTGTACACCGCCTATTGCGGAGGCGGCGTGCGCTGAATCTCAACCGGCGTGCAGTGCCGGCTGCACCACCGCATCCAGCAGGTCGACCGGGGTCGGTGCCGAACGATCTCCTTCCAGGGTCCGGCTGAAACCGGACCAGTCGCTGCTCGAAAGCTGCCGCAGCAGCGCGGCCTCCACCGGCAACGCGCGCATCGACCAGTACGGAAACTGGCGCTGGCCCAGGCGGCCGCGCGCCAGCTCGATGATGTCGATGTGGCTGCCCGCCTGCAGGATGCGCTCATACACCGAATCGATCCCGTCTGGCGGACCTTCGATGTACTGCAGGAAGCGATCACCGTCATGCAGCAGCACGCCGGTCACGCCCGCCATCTTGTTGAAACGCGCGGCATCCTCGACCAGCGCCTGCAGCCGCTCAACGGAGAGCTCCGGCAGCGCCCGGCTGACGTAGGCGATGGCGCGAAGTGGCATGGTGCTTCCTTGGCAGGGTGTGAACGCACGGTAGCAGTTGCGGACGAGTCCGTCTCATTGCGGGCGCGCGTTGCCTGAAGAATTCAGCTTGCGACGACGCCGGTACCGTCCCACCGGCGCGGGAGCCTCGCTTCGAACACCACCTGCCCCGCCTCGTTGCGCGCACCGATATGGCCGCCATGGGCCCGGACGAACTGATCGACGATGTACAGGCCCAGGCCCAGGCCCTTGCTCTGGTGGAAGCTGGCCTTGAACGGCTCGAACAGGCGCGGCAACAGCGCGTCATCGATGTGGCCGGTGTTGCTGACCCGCATCACCACCGTGCGCACATCGCGCCCATCCAGCTGCACCAGGGCCTCGCAGCCATGCGTCAGCGCGTTGCCGATCAGGTTGGCGGCGATCTGCCCCAGCCGGTCCATGTCACCCTGCAGGCGGGTATCGCCGATGGCGTCGAAACGGATGCGCTCATGACCGTGCGCGCTGCCCGCCTCGGCAATCACCGCATGGGTGACCTCGGCCAGGTCGCAGGCACTGGTCTCAAGGCGCAGGCCACCACTGCGGATACGCGAGAAATCCAGCAGCTGCTCCACCATCCGCGCCATGCGCAGCGTGCTGGCCTCGAGGTGCTGCAGCGTCTGCTGTGCCCCCGCGTTGTCCTCGGGAAGCTCCAGCGCCAGCTTGTCGGCACAGAGCAGGATCGCCGACAGCGGCGTGCGCAGATCGTGGGTCAGCACCGCGGCCATCGTCTCATTGAGCTTGAGCGCACGCTCCAGCGCTTCATTGCGCGCCTTCAGCAGCTGCCGTTGCTGGTACAGCTCGATGAAGACATTGACCTTGCTCAGGATCACCTGTGGCGCCACCGGCTTGTGCAGGAAGTCCACCGCACCGGTTTCGTAGCCCTTGAACGCACGCACCGGATCGTCCGGCGAGGCGGTCAGGAAGATGATCGGCACCGTGCGGCTGCGGTGCGAGCCGCGCATCAGCTCGGCCAGGGTAAAGCCATCGATCTCCGGCATGTGCACGTCCAGCAGGGCCAGCGCGACCTCATGCTCAAGCAGCAGCTCGAGGGCCTGCGCACCCGAGCCCGCCAGCAACAGGTTCACACCCTCGCGCTGCAGCAGGGCCTGCATGGCTACCAGGTTCTGCGGCACGTCATCGACGATCAGCAGGTTGACCGGGGTCTGCGACTGCGCAGGGTCCGGTGGCAGCAGGTTCATGCAAACAACTCCTTCAGGCGACGACACATCAATTCAAGGGGCAGCACGGCGTCGGCGCCGGCGTGCTGCAGGGCGGAGGCCGGCATCATCGATGCTTCGGCCTCCTCGGGGCATTGCAGCCAGGCACGGCCGCCCGCGGCGCGCACCGCGGCAACACCTTCGCTGCCGTCGCTGCTGGCACCGGTCAGCAACAGTGCCAGTACCTGCGCACCGAACACGGCAGCCGCGGATTCAAACAGGGGATCGATGGCCGGACGCGAGAACAACACCGGCGCGTCGACCGACAGCGCCACCGTACCGGGGTCTTCCACCAGCAGGTGGTAGTCCGGCGGTGCGAAGGTCACGGTACCCGGCTGCAGCGGCTGCTTGTCCTCCGCTTCGCGCACCGGCAGCACGCAGTACGGCGCCAGCACCTCGGCAATACGGCTGGAGCGATCGCGTGGCAGGTGCAGCACGGCCAGCACTGGCGCGGGCAACCTGGCCGGAAGCGCCCCGAGCACGGCCTGCAGCGCCGCAACGCCTCCCGCCGACGCTCCCACCACCACCACCGCAGGGCGAGCCTGCACCACCATCAGGCCACCTTCCGGTACAGGCGGTGTTCGCGCGAGCAGACGTCGAAGGCATCGTGGTGATGCCCGAACTGCAGCGATTCCTTGCTGCCCAGGCCGAGGAAACCACGGTGCACCAGCGCCTCGAGGAACAACCCGACCGCCCGGTCCTGCAGGTCGCGGTTGAAGTAGATCAGCACGTTCCGGCACGACACCAGGTGCACTTCGGAAAACACGGTGTCGGTGGCCAGGCTATGGTCGGCGAACACCACGTTGCGGCGCAGCTGGCGGTCGAACACCGCGCCATCGTAGGCGGTGGCGTAATAGTCCGACAGCGATGCCGTGCCGCCCGCCGCCAGGTAGTTGCGGCTGAACTGCGCCATGCGGTCGATGCCATACGCACCGGCTTCGGCGGTGGCCAGTGCCGCCGGATTGATGTCGGTGGCATAGACGATGCTGCGCTCAAGCAGGCCTTCCTCGTGCAGCAGGATCGCCAGCGACCACACTTCCTCGCCGGTACTGCACCCGGCCACCCACAGCTTCACCGAGGGATAGGTGCGCAGCACCGGTACCACCTGTTCGCGCAGCTCGCGGAAATAGGCCGGGTCACGGAACATCTCCGAGACCTGCACGGTGAAGAACTGCATGGCCTGGGCGAACAGCTCCGGCTCGTGCAGCAGGCGGTGCTGCAGATCGACCAGGCGATCACACTCGTAGCGCTGCATGGCCTGGCGCATGCGACGGCGCAGCGACGACACCGCGTAGCTGCGGAAATCATAGTGGTAGCGCTGGTACAGCGCCTCCAGCAGGATTTTCAGCTCCAGGTCGAACAGCGCATGCTCGTTCATTGCCGCGAGCACCAGACGCGGCACAGCGAGACCAGCTTGTCGACGTCGATGGGTTTGGCGATGTAATCGTTGGCACCGGCCTGCAGGCAGCGCTCGCGGTCGTCCGGCATCGCCTTGGCGGTCAGCGCGATGATCGGCAGGTCCTGCAGGTGGCGCTGCGCACGGATCTCGCGCATCGCCGCCAGGCCGTCCTTCTCCGGCATCATGATGTCCATCAGCACCAGGTCAACCTCGCGCTCGGCCAGGCGATCCACCGCCTCCTGGCCATTGCGCGCGATCTCCAGGCTCACGCCCAGCGGCTCAAGCACGCTGGACAGGGCAAAGATGTTGCGCACATCGTCCTCGGCCAGCAGCACGGTGCGGCCATCAAGCACGGTATCGCGGCGCCGTGCTTCGCGCAGCAGGCGCTGCTGGTCGGTCGGCAGGCTGGCCTCGACGCTGTGCAGGAACAGGGTCACTTCGTCCAGCAGGCGTTCCGGCGAACGTGCACCCTTGATGATGATGCTCTTCGAATAGCGGCGCAGGCGCTGCTCTTCCTCGCGGTTGAGCGCGCGGCCGGTGTAGACGATCACCGGCGGGAAGCCGACATCGTCGTTGCCGGCCATGTGCTCCAGCAGGTCGTAGCCGCTGCCATCGGGCAGCGACAGATCCATCACCATGCAATCGAAGGTGACGGTGCTGAGCTGTTCCAGCGCGCCGGCCAGAGTACCGACCGCGATGATCTGCAGCTGCTCGCGGCCGAGCAGCAGTTCCAGGTTGTGGCGCAGCTCGCTGTCGTCTTCGACGATCAGCAGGCGCCGCACATCGCGCTGGCTGGTCTGCTCCAGCTGCTCGATGGCCGCCACCAGCCGCTCGCGCGTGGTCGGCTTGATCGCAAAACCAATCGCACCCAGCTCACGCGCCACCTGGCCGCGGTCCATCGCCGAGACCACGTGGACCGGAATATGGCGTGTGTCGGGATTGCGCTTCAAGCGTTCCAGAACACTGAGGCCGGACACATCAGGCAGGCCGATATCGAGCAGGATGCCGTTGGGGCGCAGTTCCGCAGCCAGCGACAAGGCTTCCTCGGCCGTGGTCGCGACCACGCAGTCGAAATCCAGCTCGTGGGCCAGCACCACCAGCGCTTCGGCGAAGGTGGCGTCGTCCTCGACCGCCAGGATCAAGCGCCCGGCGCGCTGGCGGCGGCCGCGGTCATCGGCCACATTGGCGATGGCCGGCGCTGCCGCCGGGGCGACCGCAGGCGCGGCAACCGTGCGTGCGGCGACCGCTGCCACGGGCTGCGGCGAAGCCGCGGTGGACACCGGGGCCGGCACTTCAGCCGACGCCGCTACCGGCGCGCCCTGCAGCGGCAGCTCCAGGATGAAGCAGCTGCCGCGGCCCGGCTCGCTGTCGACGTGGATGCTACCGCCCATGCGCTCGGCAAGATCGCGCGAGATCGACAGGCCCAGGCCGGTGCCGCCGTAACGGCGGCGGGTACTGCCATCGGCCTGGCGGAATGCTTCGAAGATGACCTGCAGCTGCTCGCGGGCAATGCCGATGCCGGTATCGGCGACTTCGAAGCGGATGCGGCCACTGCCCGCAGCACGAACGTGCAGGCTGACCTTGCCGTGCTCGGTGAACTTCAGCGCATTGGCCAGCAGGTTCTTCAGGATCTGCTGCAGGCGCTGGCTGTCGGCCACCAGCTGGCTCGGCGCCAGCGCATCGGCCTCGATCTGCAGGGCCAGGCCCTTCTGCCGTGCCATTGGCTCGAAGGTCTCGCGCAGGCGCTGCACGACGCTGTCCACCACTACCACTTCGTCGGCCAGCTCGACGTGGCCGGCCTCGATGCGCGACAGATCCAGGATGTCGTTGATCAGCGCCAGCAGGTCATTGTTGGACGACAGGATGGCGCGCGCATATTTCACCTGCTCGTCGGTCAGGGTGCCGTCCTTGTTGTCGGCCAGCAGCTTGGCCAGGATCAGCGAGCTGTTCAGCGGAGTGCGCAGTTCGTGCGACATGTTGGCCAGGAACTCGGACTTGTAGCGCGAGGTGGCCGCCAGTTCGTTGCTGTTGCGCACCAGCTGGCCCTGCGCTACCAGCAGCGCCTGCTTCTGCGCCTCCAGCTCGTGGGTGCGCTCTTCCAGCTGGACGTTGCTCTGCTCCAGCTCGGCCTGTTGTTCTTCCAGGTGGCTCTGCGACTGCAGCAGGCTGCGGCTCTGCTCTTCCAGTTCCTCGTTGGCCACCCGCAGTTCTTCCTGCTGCGCCTGCAGTTCCTCACCCTGGCGCTGCGATTCCTCCAGCAGTACCACCAGCTGTGCACGCAGCAGCGATGCCCGCAGGGCCATGCCGATGGTCTCGCCGCAGCGTTCCAGCAGCTCGCGATCCAGGTCGCGCTGCCCGCCTGCCTGGGCGCGGCCCAGTTCGATGACCCCGACCACGGCGCCGTCGTTGCTGATCGGCGCCAGGATGCGCTCGCTCACCGGCAGCCGCCCCAGGCTCGTCTGCAGTTCAAGCACGGCGGCGTCACCGCCGTGCAGATGCCGGATGCGTTCATCCCGGGCCACCTGTCCGGCCACGCCTTCCTGCAATGCCAGCGACGCCGGCATGCCCGACGGCAACGCCATGCCACCGGTCAGCTGCAGGCGCCCACCTTCGATCCGGTACACCGCGCCAATGTCTGCCTGCAGCTGGCTGCCCAGCTGGGTAGCCGCCGCCTCGGCAATCTGCTCAGGCCCCAGGTCGCCACGCAGGCTCATTGCCACCGCGTTCTCTGCTTCCTGCAGCCACAGCGCGCGCATGGCCTGCCGCCGCGCTTCGATGGCGCGGGAGACGATCAACGCGATCATCAGGAACGCGCAACCGCCGATGCTGCGATTGACGAACGAGAACGACGAATTGTTGCTGGCCGGCGCCACGTTGAAGCCGATCACCAGCAGCACACAGGCGATCGCGGCAACGATGAACGGCGCGCGCACGCTGCGCTGGAACACCGTCACGCCTACCGCGAGGAAATAGGCCAGCCACACCGCATAGCCCAGCGGCACCACCAGCTCAAGGGCGATGGTGGCCGCCAGCAGTACGGCGGAGGTCATCCAGATCCAGCGGTCACGCGTGGTCGCACCAGGACGCATGCAGGTCGGTTCCAGAGGGCAAAGGGTGGGTGATGGTACTCCGTGTCGCATTCAGCCGCACAGGACCTTTGGCACGTGCCGCACCTGCACGCATCCTTCACACTTCAATGCCTAGCTTCACGTCCCTCACAGGGGTAACACTTATTTCCACGTGGACGCTGCAGCCTCTACGACGTCCGTACTGACGGACCCTTCCCGACAACTGCGACTGCTGATTGACAGCGTGCGCGATCATGCGCTGTACCTGCTTGATCCCGAAGGCATCGTCTGCAGCTGGAACCCGGGCGCCGAACGCATCAAGGGCTATTCAGCCAACGAAGTGGTGGGAACGCATTTCGGTCGTTTCTACCTGCCGGCCGAGCGCGATGCCGGTGAGCCGCAACGCCTGCTTCGCCTCGCGGCGCAGCACGGCCATGTCGCCAGCGAGGGCTGGCGGGTGCGCCATGACGGCTCTTCGTTCCGCGCCAGCGTGGTCATCGAACCGGTCATCGAGGGCGGCGAACTGCTCGGGTTCGTCAAGATCACCCGCGACATCACCGAGCAATGGCAGGCACAGCGCCTGCTGCGCGATGCCCAGCGTGCACTGCGCAACACCCAGCAGTTCGAGACGGTCGGCCGGCTCAGCCGTGGCCTGTCGCACGAGTTCAACAACCTGCTGACCACCATCGGCAACGCGCTGGACCTGCTGTCACTGCGCGTGAGCGGTGACGACATGCGCGCCGCCGAACTGCTCGATGCCGCCCAGGCCGCGACCGACCGCGGCGCCCTGCTGACCCGCCAGCTGCTGGCCTTCAGCACCGGCCAGACCCTGATCCGCGAGCCCTTGGACATGAACGCGCTGGTCCGGCAGTGGTTGCCGGATCTGCAGCGTGCCTGCCCACCCACGGTGACCCTGGACGCGCGCCTCACTCCGGGCCTGCCGCCGGTAAGCACCGATGCGCTGCAGCTGCAGACCGCGCTGGCCAACCTGGTGGCCAATGCGGTGGAGGCCACCGTCGATGGCGGCCGCATCCTGATCGGCACGGCACTGGAACACCGCCTCGACCCGGATGCGGACACCACGCTGCAACGCGGTTATGTCACCCTCAGCGTCTGCGATGAAGGCCACGGCATGGCCGCCGACATCGCCGAGCGGGCGACTGAGCCGTTCTTCACCACCAAGGACATCGGCAAGGGCAGCGGCCTGGGCCTGAGCCAGGTGTTCGGATTCACTACCCAGAGCGGCGGCTTCGTCGACGTGTCCACCACCCCCGGTGTTGGCACCACGGTCAGCCTGCTGCTCCCCGCAACAGAGGAAGCACCCGATGACCGATGACCCGATCCGCGTACTGATGGTGGAGGACCAGACCGATCTTCGCGAGATGATCGGCCTGGCCCTGCGCGACTTCGGCATCGAGGTGGCCACCACCGCCGATGGCCACGAGGCCGCGGAGCTGCTCAAGGGCGAAGCGCGCTTCGATGTGGTGTTCAGCGACGTCAGCATGCCCAACGGCATGTCCGGTATCGAGCTGAGCGAGCACGTGGCGCGCGAACAGCCGCAGGCACGGATGATCCTCTCGTCCGGCTACGCGCGCTCGCAGCTTCCGCCGCTGCCGGAGAAGGTCGAGTTCCTGCCCAAGCCCTACCGCCTGCGCCAGCTGGTGCAGCTGCTGAAGCAGGATTGAGAATCCGCCGGGCTTGGCCCGGCGTATCCGTTCCTGTAGCGCCGAGCCCACGCTCGGCAGCGGTGCTCAGTAACGCCCCACCAGGTTCAGGTACCACCCGCGATGGGTGTAGTCGAACCTGGTCAGGTCGTCGCTGAAATCGGTGAAGTTGTAGCCCACGCCGACGCGGAAATTACGCCCGATATCACGGTCGACACCGGCCAGCCAACCCTGCCGGGTACCGCCGTCGCGCACGTCCAGCAGGCGGTACTCCAACAGCCCATGCCACTGGTAGTACAGGTCGTAGCGCAGCTGGCCGGAGGCGAAGTTGGTGGCCGAGTCGAACCACGGACCGGTACCGCGCCCATAGCGCACTTCGCCTTCGCGGCGGGCCGCCTTCGCCGCCACTTCCCAGCGCTGGTCGATGCGATACACGCCCTCAAGTGACAGCACCTGGGTGCGCTGGTCGTAGTCGACACCATTGACCTGCCCCATCGTCGACAGGTCATACAGGTAGCTGTAACGGCCGAACAGTGCCCAGCGATCGTTGTCCCACGGGCGATAGGCGAAGCCGAGGTTGCCCTCGATGAAGCGCGCGCCCGCCACCGGATTGATCGCATCATCGGTGTCGGCGTAGTTGAAGCGCGCCGCGATCCGCCAGCTGTCGTTGAGGCGATGGCTCAGCCGGTTGGTGCTGACCCACTGCGTGCGCCGCTCCGCGCCGGTGTCGCGGCGCCACTCCAGCTTGCTCTGCCATTCGGTGCCCGGCGAGGTCCGCCCGCCGGACAGGCTCACCGCCTTGCGATCGACCTGCCCGGTGCTGGCGTCGAGCTTGCCATTGCTCAGCGTGAAGCCGGCATTCCAGCCCACCGCCGGATAGAAATCCATGCCGAAGGTGTGCGCCAACCCGGACTCCTGCCCGGATTTGAGGAACTGGCTTTCGTTGAACACATTGACCTGGTCGGACAACCGCCAGCGCTGGCCCAGCGTCCAGCCATCCTGCGCGTTGGGGCTGAACAGCGGGTCGTACTCGCTGCGGTCGGTCGACTGGGTGAATGCACCATAGAAGCTGTGCTGCGGGGTCAGCCGGTACTCGGCATTGACCTGCGCGGCCGTGCCGCGATCACCATCACTCACTTCGGCACCGACGGTGGACAGGTTGGCGAAGGTCCAGGTGCCGCCGGCCACCACCGCATCGTTGTCGGCATAGCGGCCATGGTCGTCGTCCACGGTCAGCTGGCCGCCACCGTACACATCCAGCGACGTACCGATGCGGTGGGTGTAGCGTGCTGCAGCCAACACGCCGGCCACGTTGCTGCCACTGCCGCGATCCTCCTGCACCCGGCGCAGCTCGGCCGACAGGCGATCGTTCTCGCCGATCCGCCATTCGGCGGTGGCCTGTGCCTGGATCAGCGATTGCGCACCACGACGTGCCTCGCTGTAGCGTGCGTACAGGCTGAAGTCGTCGGTCACATAGCCGAGCAGCTCGGCGCCCTGTTCGCGCACCCGCTGACCGGTATCGAAGCGCCCGACCGAATAGCCACCGTCCACCTGCCGCCACCAGGCACCCGCGCTCCAGTCGCGCTGGGTCCAGCCCAGCTCACGCAGGTTGACGCGTGCCTCGACAGCAGTCGCCTCGCCTTCGCGCGGCCCTTCCGGATTCAGGCGGCTGAAGCTGAGGCCGCCATTGTCGGAGAAGAACACCGGTGCACTGGTCGCCTCGCTGCGACTGTGTTCGACCTTCAGATAGGTGCCACGGCCGGCCTGCAACGTCAGGTCCGCGCCCTTCAGCGAATAGTCCTGGCCGGCGCGCTGCTCGTCCACATAGGTGGCACCCACCGCGACATGATCGCCAAACCAGTGCTTGCCACGCACGCCCGCGGTGATGTCATCACTGTCGAACCCGGTCGGCACCCACTCGTAATCCACGATCAGGCGCTGTTCGTAACCATCCAGCGGCACATCACGGCTGATCCGGCGCAGGTTCTCGCGGCTGACCTGCGCCAATGGCCGGGTCAGCAGGATGCGGCCCTGCAGGGCGTCGATCTCGTAGTCGGCACCGCGCACCATCGGTACACGCTGCTCCACGCGCCCGGTGGTGCGGTCACGGATTTCCAGCACCACCTGGTCCGAACCACTGAGGATGCTGGCGTGGCGCAGGTAGTACAGGCTGCCACCGGTACCGATGAACTCGCTGTGGCCAGGCGCGGTCTCGGCCTGCGAGCCGAACAGGCGCAGCTCGCTGCGCGCGTCGCCCCAGGCGTTGGCACCGCGCGAGCGCCACGACAGCGCCGCACCGTACAGCGAACGCACGTACTGCGCGTACTCGGTGCCGGTCAGCCCGGTGTTGTAGTTGCCCCACAACGCCTGGTTCTTGTCCCAGTCCATGCGCAGGTAGAAGCGCCCCATGCTGTCGACGTCGCGCTGGGTCAGCGAATCATCGCCGTAGGTCGGGTAATACAGGTCAGGATCGAGGCTGCGGAACAGGTCGCGCGGATCGGCCGTGGTAAAGCCGGTGAACAGCTCGTCCAGCGGGCGATTCTGGGTATCGGCCTGCGCGGTCAGCAGGTAGCGGCCACGGGTCTTGGCCTTCAGGTAGAAGGCCAGGCGCCCATCGCTGAGAACATCGTCGTTGCGCTCGCCACGGGCCAGGTCCTGCCCTGCCCCGCTGGCCTTGTTCTGGTACACGGTGATGTCGGCCAGGCCGACACCGAACAGGTACTGGCCACTGACATCGACCTGCAGCGTGCGCGCGATGGCCGGTGCATCCGGCCGCTCGACACGCACATCGAAGGCGTGGTGGCCGATCGGCATCAGGTACTCGGCGGCGAACTTGCGATCCTGGTCCAGTGGATAGCTGTCGCCGTTGATCTTCAACGAGGCACCCAGCGGCAGGTCGCGGCCACGCAGGCGCACCCGCGAGCCGTACACCGGAATGTTCTGCTGGCGCAGGCCATTGCTGTCGAACACCTGTTGCAGCAGCGACAGCGACGCCGCCTGGTTGGCATCGACGGCGGTACCGCGGCGATCTTCCAGCGCATCGCGCAGCTGTTGGTTGCCGCGCTCGAACTCCGCCGGAGTGACCAGCTGCATCGACTGCGCGGTGGTTTCATCGACATTGCCCTCGGCGTCGAACGCACGCAGCACGTAGACCAGGCGGTCACCGCGACGCAGCGGTGTCGATGCCGGCAGGGTGCCATCCCAGGTGCCCTGTGCAACGGCGGCCACCGGCAGTTCAAACGTCGCCAGCGGCGCGACCCGGTCGGAGTCGCTGCCGCGGTAGACACTGACTTCCAGGCGCTGGATGAAGGCGGTGTAGTTGCCGCGCACGTAGAACTCGACCGGACGCACGATGCGCCCCTCGTCGAAGGCCACCATGCCCGGCGCTGACACCGACAGTTCCGGCTGCCCCATCGTGGGGTCCTCGGTGGCCCAGATCGCGCCGCCTTCCGGCAGGCGGATCATGAACTCGCCACGCACGGTGGCCTTGCCCGGCTCATCGATGGCCACGCTGACCCGGCGATCCGGCTGCAACGCCTGCGAGCTGGAACGCGTGGACATTCCCTCGGTCACCGGCTCGTCGTAGCTGCGCGAGCGCAGGCTGAACAACAGTTCTCCCTCGGCATTGCACTGGGTGCCATCACACCGGATCGGCGCCGGATCGGCGGCGGGCGGGGCGGCTTGGGCGGTAGCGGCCAGGCCCAGCAGCAGCGCCTGGTACAGCGCGGCACGTGGCAGGCGGGCCGCACGACGGGCGGTAGAGTGATGCGCGCTCATCGGCGGGCCTCCTGTTGGCGGGCGGCCGCACGGGTAGCGGCGCTCTCCTCGTTGCGGACGCGCAGGCGCTGCTGCACGGCGGGGCTGAGCTGGCTGCGCAGCGCCTCGAACACGGCGCTGGCACGGCGCAGGCCCAGTGCCTGGTTGTAGGCATGGCTGCCGCGCACATCGGTGTGCCCGACCAGGCTGACCTGGCCACCGCCCATCTTCTCCAGGCGCGCGGCGATCGCCGCCAGCAACGGCTTGAACTCCTCACGCACGGTGGCCTTGTCAGTGTCGAACAGGACGTTGCCCAGCAACGCGCCATTCGCATCGACACCGGCCAGCAGCGAATGCGGGTCCTGCACATCGGTGCGCAGCTGCACGGTCAGGCCAGCGCGCGCGCCTTCGGCCACTTCGGCCTGCAGCGCATCGCGCACCACCGCGGCACGGGCGAAGGCCAGCGCCTGGCTTTCGCCATTGGCCGCGATCACCACATCACCGCCCTGGTAGCGGTTCACCACCTCGGCCATCTTCACCAGCACCGGGCGGTAGTCGGCACGCAGTTCACTGCTGCCCGGGGCAAACAGCACTTCGCCCAGAGCCAGCTCCATGCGCTCGGCCGGCGCCTGTGGCGACGGCGGCAGGCGCACGCCGAAGCTGAAGCGCGTCGGCACGCCCTGGGTCACCCGTCGCAGCAGCGGATTTTCGGTTGTCAGCTCCGCACCGGCCGGCACCGTGGCCGGGTCCAGCTTGATGATGAAGTTGCGGCCCAGGCGCGCATCACCGCCGTGGACGTCGGCCAGGTGATAGCGGCCGAACGGATCGGTCTCCACCAGCAGGCCCTCCACCGTGGCCAGGCGCACACCCGGGATGCCCTGCTCCTGGATGCCCTCGTTGCCGATCACGTAGGCCACTTCATAGCCCTCGGAAACGCGCGCGATCTCGCGGCGCACGGTCGGCTCGGCGGCGGTCAGGCCCTTGCCGGCCTCCCCACCGCGCTGCACGTCCGTGCCGCCCTGTGCGTCCATTCGCAGGCGGTGACCCTGCGCGCTTTCCAGCACGAAGTCATCGGTGAAAGCCAGTTCGCGCAAGCGCTGCCGCACCACCACCTGATGTGCCTCGGCGCTGTCGGACGTCGACGCGCGGCCGTGCACCGTGCCGATCTGCACGCCGTGCAGCAGCGGTGCGCTGGCATCGGCCAGCGGTTGCGGGCCATCGCCGCGATCCAGCGTGGTCGAGCCGGCCACATAGGCCGCCGCGGCGAAACCACCCTGCACGCGCACGCCGGTCAGCTCGGCACTATCCTGCCAACCGTCTCCATCGCGGTCATCGAACACGGTACCGAACACCAGGCTGTCTTCCAGCAGCGGGTCGGCATCCATCGCCACTTCGGCGGTGGCGATGTTCGACAGCGGGCTGCCATCATCGGCCGTCGCCACGGCCTGGTTCACGTGATTGCCACTGCGTACGCCAGCGCCGACGCGCAGCAGGTAGGTGATGGTCGCACTGCGGCCGACCGCGATATCCACCGCGCCGATGCGCAGCGGCGACTGGCTGCTGGCCAGCGAGAACGCGCCGTCATCGTCGGCCACGCGCATCGAACCGTCCACGTAGCTGAAGCCCGGCGGCGGCGTATCGACCACCACGCCATCGCGCCAGTGGCTGCTGCCCACGTTCTCGACCACCAGCTGGTAGCGCACCAGATCGCCCACCTTCACCCGGCGCGGGCTCGCGGTCTTGGCGATGCGCAGCGCGAAGTCGGACACCACCTTGTGGCGCGTCTCGCAGGTCGTGCACTCGGGCGGCGGCGAGCCATCCGGGTACTGCCCGCGCAGGCGGTTCAGCACTTCGGTACGCGCTTCCTGATTGACGATCGCCTGGTAGACCCATTCGTGGCGGCCAACCGCGGTTCCCGCCGGCAGCGTGCACACGATGTCCGTTCCCTGCTGCACGCATCCGGCCGGCAGGCTCTCGATGCTCAGTCCGGCATCGGGCGTGTCCACCAGCTGCAGCGGCTTGCGCAGGGACGCGCGCTCGACCGTGGCGACCAGGGTATAGCGCAGCCTGTCGCCAGGACGCACCTCGGTGCCACTGGCCGGGCCGGCCTGCTTCTCCAGCACCACGCGCGGTTCTGCAAGCGCGTGCTCGGTGCTGCAGTCGCCGCTGCAGGTGGGCGTGTCACCGCCGCTGCCCAGCACTGCATTGCGCACACTGCCACTGGCCTGTGCATTGACCAGCGCGCGATAACCCAGCGTGTAGGTGCCCGGCGCGGTGCCGGCCGGCAGCGAGCAGACCAGCGGATTGCTGGCGTTGCAGGTGAACGGTCCCGGCTGGGTGACCGACTGCAGGTCCAGGCCCACGCCCAGCGTGTCGGTCAGCACCAGCGTATCGGTGGTCTGCGAGTTGGCGACGGTCACTTCAACGCTGTAATCGACCGCATCGCCGACGCCAACCGGCGCGACGGTGGAGGACTGCTTGCGGTAGGTCACCACCGCTGCCAGCACCGGGGTGGTGGTGCTGCAGTTGCTCGTACAGGTATTGGTACCAGGACCGCCACCCAGCACTGCGTTGTTCACGCTGCCCTTGGCCTGCGCGTTCACCTTCGCGGTGTAGTCCACCGTATACGTGCCCGGCGCGGTCCCGGCCGGCAGCGTGCACACCAGCGGATTGGCGGCATTGCAGCTGAAGCCCTGGCTGGCGGTCACCGCGCCGAAGTCCAGGCCGGGGCCCATCGTATCGGTCAGGGTGAACACCGCCGTGGTGCGCGAGTGGCTGACGACGGCGGTCAACGTGTAGGCGATGCTGTCACCGACCTTGACCGGACCCGCCGCTGCCGAAGTCTTGCGATAGTCGATCTCACTGCCGGTGACCGGCGTGGTGGTATCGCAGTTGGCGGTACAGGAGGGATTGTCGCCGCCGCTGCCCAGCACGGCATTGGTGACCTGGCCGCTGGCCTGCGCGTTCACCACCGCGGTGTAGGACAGGCTGTAGCTGCCCGGCACGGTCCCCGCAGGCAGGGTGCAGACCAGCGGATTGGCCGCGTTGCAGCTGTAGGCGCCCGCACTGGTCACGGCGCCGAAGTCCAGGCCCGTACCCAGGGTGTCGGTCAGGGTCACCACATCGGTGGTGCGCGAGTTGGTCACCACCGTGGTCAGCGTGTAGGTCAGGCGATCGCCCACCGAGACCGGGCCGGTGCCGCTCACCGACTTGGCATAGCTCACGCCGGGTGCCGCCACCGGGGTGGTGGTGTCACAGTTGGCACTGCACGACGGATTGTCGGTGCCGCTGCCAAGCACGGCGTTGCGGACACTGACGCTGGCCTGCGCATTGACGGTGGCGCGGTAGGTCAGGCTGTAGGTGCCCGGCACGGTGCCAGCCGGCAGCGTGCACACCAGTGGCTGGGTGCCATTGCAGGTGAAGATGCCGGCGCTGCTGACGCCGCCGAAGTCCAGGCCACTGCCCAGGGTATCGGTCAAGGTGACCACGCCCGTGGTGCGCGCACGCGTGACGGTCGCACTCAGCGTGTAGTCGATGACGTCGCCGATCCGCACCGGACCACCGGTGGACGCCTGCTTGGCATACACCACCAGCGCGCTGGCCATCGGCGTGGTGGTATCGCAGCTGCCCACGCAGGAGGGATTGTCGGTGCCGCTGGGCACCACCGCGTTGCGCACCTGGCCGCTGGCCTGTGCATTGACGATGCCGGTATAGGAGAACGCATAGCTGCCCGGAACGGTACCCGCCGGCAGCGTGCAGACCAGGGGATTGCCCGGCGCGCAGCTGAAAGCACCTGCGCTGGTGATGCCACCGAAATCCAGGCCAGCGCCCAGCGTATCGGTCAGCGTGGTCACCGCGCGGGTACGCGCGTCAGCCACCACGACCGTCACGGTATAGGCCACCGCATCACCGATCGCGACCGGGCCGGCGGTGCCACTGGCCTTGGACACCGAGATCCTCGGCGCGGCCACGGGCGTGGTGGTGGTGCAGTTGCTGCTGCAGGTGGGGGTATCGGTGCCGGTGCCGACCACGGTGTTGACCACCTGGCCGCTGGCCTGCGCATTGACGGTGGCCGTATAGCTCACGCTGTAGGTGCCAGGCACGGTACCGGCCGGCAGCGTGCACACCAGAGGATTGGCCGCGTTGCAGGTGAACGCACCGGCGTTGCTGACACTGGCGAAATCCAGGCCGGTGCCCAGGGTATCGGTCAGCGTCAGCACGTCGCGGGTGTTGCCATCGGCCACGGTGACATCGACGGTGTAGCTCACCGTCGTGCCCACCGCGACCGGGCCGGCCGTGTTGGAGCGCTTGGCATAGCCCACACGCGTCACCGGCACGGTCACATCGCTGCGCGTGCAGTGGTCGGCATCGGTGCAGCTGGCGCCCGGTGCGGGCGCATTGCCGCTGTTGAAGGGGTCGTAGCCACCGCCGACACTGGCGTGATTGGTCAGAACGCCGGTCGCCGCTGCAGTGACGGTCACCGGCAGGGTGAACACCGAACTGGACCCGGCGCTGCCTGCCGCTGCAAGGACCTGAGTGCTGGTGCAGGTGACGTCCTGGCCGCTGGCGGTGCAGCTCCAGTTGCCACTGACATGCGTGCCGCTCCAGTTCGGCGCGATACCGGCCGGCAGCTGGTCACGCACGGTGATCGTGCCCGCCGCCACATTCGGCGGATTGCCGGTGGGCACGTCGCTGGTGTTGCTCACCGTCAGCGTGTACTCGGTGCCGGCCTGGCCATAGTTCCAGACGCCGCCGGTGGCATTATTGCTCTTCACCACCTTCAGCGACGGCGCGGTGATGGTGATCCGGTGGTCCTCAACCTCGCCGTCGTCGGCCACGCCGGTCGGGTTCTGGATCTGGACCGCGTTGGTGGAGTAGCGCAGGCGCACGTAACTGGTACCCGCCAGTACCTGGGCGGGCACGGTCCAGGTCAGGTTCGCCTGGCCACCACTACAGGCCGCGATACCGCTGCGCTCGTTGGCATCGAACACGCCATTGCGGTTGAAGTCGATCCAGCCGGCCACGCTGCCATTGCCCACGCAGGCGACCGGTTGGTTGATCTGGGTACCGGCCTGCATCACCGTCAGGCGGTAGCTGGTCGGCCAGGCATCCTCTTCGCGGCTTCCCACCTGCGGGAAGTTGTCATCGCCCAGCGCATCCAGGCTGTAGCTGCTGCGCTGCTCGGTATCCGGGCCGAGGCTGCCGAGGAAGTCGGTCAACGGCGGCGCCAGACCGCCCGGCGTGTAGCCTGCGGTGTTGATGTTGAAGTTGCTGGCTCCCTGCGGGATGCCGTCGGAACGGAACTGCAGATCGTCCACCACGTGCATGGCATCGCCATAGCTCTGCGGCGCGTCGCCGAAGTCGGCGTAGGGCACCAGCAGGCCGATCGCGATCGCGGTGGTGCCGCCGCCGCGCATCGAGAAGCCCATGTTCACTGCCAGGTTGCCCGGCGCGTGTGCGGCGTTGTCAAAACTGAGGAAGGTGACCGCGGCCGTGTTGTCGTCGTTGCCGGGGCCGAAGCGGATGACCTGATTGGCACCGCTGGTCGACTTGTTGACCAGGTATGGCGTGGCGTTGGACAGGTTCTTGCGGACCTCGACCACGTTCCACGTGCCCTGCGCGCTGGCCTCGACGAACTCGCCGCTGTTGTTGATCGACTCGGCGTCGGCCATCACCACGCCGCGCAGGCGGTACGGGGCGCCGCCCAAGGTCGAGGTGCAGGTGATGCTGAAGCTGGAGGTGCCGCTGGCACGTGCGATACCGGCGATCAGCTGGTTGGCCGTGCCGGTACCGCCGATGTTGTACAGGTCGTCAAGGCTGTCACCACCGAAGTTGCCGGGGCGATAGCTGCGCAGCACATTGGTCTCGGCCGTGTTCAAACGGCAATCAACGCGCAGGTTCACCCCGGCCGCGACCGGCATGTCGATGGACGACATCGCGCCATCATTGAGTGCGACGTTGTTCACGCCATTGGCACCGCCGCCCCAGGTCAGCCACAGCACGGTGTTGCGGTACGGGCTGCTGCCGCCAGTGGCGTAGGCGGCGGCCCAGGCCAGCGACGGCATCGTCAGCGACAACAGGGCCAGCAGGCCGGCCCTCAGCCATCCGCTGGATCGCCCTGCCCGGGCACGTTTTTTGGGATGAACGCATCCACCGCCCGCGCTTTCGCGCGACGTCGTCGACTGCCACATGGTTGATTTCCCCGTCGTCGACCCTTGCCGGGCCGAAGGTCAGTGGGTGACCAGCAACGAATTCCCCGGTACGGCGGTACACATGACTGCGTGTTCCGCCGGGTCCGTGGCGATCAGCTTCGTCCCTTGTCCCCGGTTGGTCAGGCACATATAACTGTGACGACCATAACATATTGCAAACAATTATGTGATGAAGATCACATTCACATTTGCAGAGTCTGGCGTCAGCTCCACGCGTCCAGTTATAGCGGGCACACAGGTTGGGGCCGGGCACGATTCCGGCAGCCGCCGCCTACTTTCCGGCAAAACAGCACGCAGATTCGGCAGCGGTGTGGGGCGTCAGGGCTGCTTCGCGCCCTGCAGGAAGGACGCCAGCAGCGTCGATGCCGCCATCGCCGGCGCCAACCGGCCCCGTGCCAGCGACCAGGTGATGCCGTAGAAGCAGGTCCAGTAGAAGTCGGCCAGCCACACGGCGGTGAATCCGAGATTGAACACGCCGGCTTTCTGGCCGCGCAGGAAGAAGACCTCGAAACGCTCCCCAATCGGCGCCCAGCGCCCGGGCAGCAGATGCAGATCGCCCTGGCGCTGCTGCTCTTCCATCATGCGCGCGAACAGCAGCGTCACCAGCTCCCAATCGGCCAGCAACACCTCGGTCACGCGTTCCAGCACCTGCATCGCGTCGGCATCCGCGTCGAACCAGGTGGCCGCCGCCTCCAGCCGTTCAAACCCCGCCGCAAACAACGCCTCGTCGATCGCTTCGCGGGTGGGCGCGAACCGGTACAGCGTCGCCCGGCTGATACCGGCACCGCTGGCCAGTTCGCTGAGCGTGCAGCGCGGGTGGCTGACCAGCGTGGCTGCGAGGGCATGGTGCAGGTCGCGGCGGGAACGTGCGGCAGGACGCATGGAGGCACCGGATTCGGGATGCCCTCACGCTAGCATGAATCATCAATTAATGAACTGAATCACAGATGATTCATCCGAATCAGGAGTGCGCTAAAAATGGCGTGCGTCCGGTGCACCCGGGTCGGTGCACGCAGGGATCGCGTCACAGGCATCGAAGGAGACAACGCCATGCTGCATCCGCTACGCGACATTGCCGTGCTCTTCGATGCCAGCGACACCGGGCACCGGGTCCTGAACATCGCCGCCCGGCTGGCGCAGGTCCAGCAGTCCCACCTGATCGCGGTCTCCACCGCCCAGCACCCCAGCGACATCGCCAGCGGCTTCGCCCGGGGTGCCGGCATTGCCGCTGCACTCGACCATGAAGCACGTGCCGATGCCGCCTGCACCGCGCAGCTGATGCAGAACCTGCGCGCCGCCGCCGAGCCGCTGCGGATCAGCACCGAGCTGCGCATCGTTTCAGACTATCTGGGCGGCGCTGATCTCTCCCTGCAATCTCTGTACTGCGACCTGATCATCGCCGGCTATCCACACACGCCGGGGGCGCCCAGCGGCTGGCACCCCCTCGGCACGCTACGCCAGACCGGTGTGCCGATGCTGCTGGTGCCGCCGCACTGGCGCGGCGAACAGGTCGGCCAGCGCATCGTGGTCGCCTGGAATGCCAGCAAGCAGGCACGCCGCGCGGTGGCCGATGCGCTTCCCCTGCTCGCCCGCGCGCAGGCCGTGCACCTGCTGATGGTCGACACCCCCAAGGCAGAGGCCGCACCGGGCGCGGAAATGGCCCAGCACCTGGCCCGGCATGGTGTCGAGGTCGAGATCCAGGCGATCAGTTCCTCGCAGGGTGGCGTTGCCGCAACCATCCGCCAGCATGTCCTCGATGCCGAAGCGGACCTGCTGGTGCTGGGCCCCTACAGCCGCAGCCGGGTGGTGGAACGCGTGCTCGGCGGGGTCACAGAGAACCTGCTGGCCGAGGTTCCGGCACCGCTGTTCGTATCCCACTAGCGAGGCCCTGCCCCGCGCGGCGGTAGGCGGTCAACGATTGCCCGGCATGCCGCCGGAAATAGCGGCACAGGTAGGACGCATCCTCGAAGCACAGGCGCTCGGCAATGCGTCCGATCGGCAGCTCGCTGTAGCTCAACCATGCCTTGATCTGCAGCATTACCTGACGGTCGATCAACGCCTTCGGCGTCTGGCCGAAGCACTCGCGGGTCAGCTGTGACAGATAGAACGGGGTGATGCACAGCGCCTCGGCGTAGGACTGCACGTCACGCTGGCGCGTGCTGCGCTGGCCGACCAGCTCCCAGAAGTTCCAGGCCAGGCGCTCACGCCGGCTGAGCTGCGCTGTGGGCGCGCCCTTCGCCGGCAGCAGCGTGGCGAATTTGAGAAAGAAGGTCTGCAGCAGAGTGCGCAGCATCACATGCCGATACCGGCCGCCGGTGTGGTGTGCATCCATCAGCTGCTGCAGCCAGCCCAGCAGCAACGGCACCTCCAGCGGTGACGGCGTGCAATGGGGCTGCTGGTGCAGGAATTTGAACAGCGCGTTGGGCAGCACATAGCCCACTTCGGACGCCAGCGCCTTCGGCATCAGGCAGACGACCGCCAGGAAGCCGCGCGACCGCTGCCGCAACAGCGCCAGCGTGTCCTCGGCCAGCACCAGCACGTCGTGCCGCTGCACTGCCACCTCACGGAAGTTAAAGGCGAAGCGCGCACGCCCCGACACGCAGACCAGCACCGCCAGGCAGGCGTGCCCGAACGACAGCGGGACGCCCTGGCCCTCGGCCAGCGTGCTGACCTCCAGGCGCATGGATTCGTCCTGATCCAGAAGCTGGGGTACGCGGTCCACGAACCGATCCGGCTGGATTCCGGAGCCCAGCATACGGGGCCCGGTCAGCCTGTTGTGAAAAGTGCCGAAGGCATCAAGGCCCGTCACCCGGCGCCCGTCATCCGCCAGCGCGCTGCATGAACAGCAAGTCGGGCGTCGAGGCATCGTCCACGGGCCGGAATCCGAGGTCGCGATACAGCGCCACCGCCGCGGCATTGTCCCGATAGACCCGCAGGGTCAGGCGCTGTACGCCCGGTGATTGCAGGGCCTCGGCGATCATCAGCTGCATCAGCACGCGCCCCAGCCCGCGCCCCCGCGCCTGCGGCGAAACGATGATCCGGCCCAGATGGGCGGTGCCGGGTTCGCTCAACCAGTACTGGCCGAAGCCTACGCAATCGCCCTGCTCGTCCAGCAGCACCCGCCCCGGGCGAGTGCCCAGCCCAAGCACCTGCGCGAACGCTCCGGCCGGCACAGGGAATGCGACACCCGGGCCGGCCCAGCGCTGCGTGGCTGCGGCCGAATCCAGCCAACGGGCGATGCGCGCGTAGTGCGAAGGCTGGACCGGCTGCAGTTGCATGGGCAGGACGATGCGGACGTGACGTGGGCATCCATTGTGGGCGTCCTGGAACGCGCAGTCACGCCACGCCGCAGCGCTTGAATTTTGTCCTAGGACAATAAACAATTCCGGGCGTCCACACGCCTGCCGCCCAACGGCAGCCTGTCTCTTTCTCACTCCCGGGTATCCCATGTTCAGAGGCCTCAGCGCGTTTCCGCTTACTCCGCTCAGTGGAGATGACATCGACACACGCGCTTTTACCGCATTGGTCGAGCGCCTGGCCGCATCCGGGGTGGATTCGATGGGCATTCTTGGCTCCACCGGCAGCTATGCCTATCTGGAGAAAGCCGAGCGCAAGCGCGTGCTGCGCCAGGCCCTCGCCCATGCCGTCGGCATACCGGTGATCGTCGGCGTCGGCGCCCTGCGCACCCGCGACGTGCTGGAACTGGCCAGGGATGCGGAAGATGCCGGCGCTGCCGGCCTGCTGCTGGCGCCGGTGTCCTACCAGCCGCTGAAGGAGCACGAGGTCTACACACTCTTCGAATCGGTGAGCATGGCAGTGCGCACCCCGATCTGCGTCTACGACAATCCCGGCACCACCCGCTTCCAGTTCTCCGATGAACTGCATGGGCGGATCGCCGCACTGCCCAATATCGGCTCGATCAAGATCCCCCGCCTCTCCGACAATCCGGTCGAAGCCGCGGCAAGGGTCGCAACGTTGCGCGCCCACATTCCTGCGCACGTCACGCTGGGGATCAGTGGTGACGCCGCCGCCGTGCGCGGACTGGCCGCAGGCTGTGATGGCTGGTACTCGGTGATCGCTGGCCTGTTCCCCGAAGTGGCGCTGCGCATCACCCACGCTGCGCGCAGCGGTGACATGCCCACCGCTGAGGCGGCATCCGCGCGGTTGGCACCGCTCTGGGCGCTGTACGATCGCTTCGGCGGCATCCGCGTGATGGCATGCGCTGCCGCGCTGATGGGCCTGTGTAGTGACGACTGCCTGCCGCGGCCGCTGCTTGGGCTGCAGGGCAATGACCGGGCGCAGGTGGCCGAAGTGCTGGAAGGCCTGGGGCTGCGCTAGACGCAGAAAGCGAGTGCGAAAGCAGCCGTGCAGGTGGTCACGCCGGCCCGATTCGAATGGGCGACCTCGCTCTTTAGAAGAGGCTTGCATGGCTCAGTACGATCATCCTGCGGGACGCGCGTGACCGGATCGGAACCAACGGTTATCTTCCAGCCATAGGAAGGATCCGGGTGGCGGCCAGTGGCACAATAAGCTTCGATGCCATGGAGGGGAGTCCATGCGATACAACCCTGCGCTGGACGGCCTGCGAGCAATCGCTGTAGCGCTTGTGCTGGCCTTCCACGCGCGATTGTTCGGTGGATTCGGCGGCTTCTTCGGCGTGGACGTCTTCTTCGTCCTGTCCGGCTACTTGATCACGCGCATCCTTGCCGAGCAGCACGTAGAGACAGGATCGCTGCGCATTGGCACCTTCTACGTGCGCCGCCTGCGCCGGCTCTACCCAGCCCTTCTACTACTACTGGCCGTATATCTGGCCGCGGCGCCATGGGTGTTCCCGGAACATGCCAACCACCTGCGTGACGCAGCTGTTGCCGGGCTCTATCTCTCCGACTATGGCTTCGCCCTCTGGCGGGTGCCGTGGTACCTGCAGCACACCTGGAGCCTGTCCGTTGAGGAACACTTCTACCTGGTGTGGCCGATGGTGCTGATGGTGGTGTTCCGGCTGCCAAGGCACTGGTGGGCACCCGCCGTTTTCCTCCTGGCAATGGCAGCCACACTCTGGCGTTGGCACGTGGCGCTGAACGACGACGCCTGGTATCAGCCCTACTACCGGTTCGACACCCGGCTGTCAGGGATCCTGCTCGGCGCCGCAGCTGGCCTGTGGAACCCGTCCCTACCCAAGGCAGCCGCTCCAATGGGTGCGCTGCTGCTTGGGATCGCCGTGACCCAGGCTCACGTGAAGGAAATGGCGGCCCTCACATCATGGATGGCCATGGCAGAGATCGGCGCGGCATTGCTTGTCCTGGGGGCCCACCACGTGCGTGCCCTTTGCTGGACCCCACTGGTATGGGTCGGAAAGCTGTCCTATGGCATCTACCTCTGGCATTTCCCAATCATGTATTGGCTGCGCGGGCAGGACATTGCGGGCTGGAGCAGCATGCTCATCGGATCCGGCGCGGCAGCCCTCTGCGCGGCGGCCTCCTACTACACGGTCGAACGTTTCAGCCGGTCAGGCCGCGCCCACACTGCAGGAACCGCGCGGGTTGATCAGGTTGGCACGCTCGGCCGCGATACAGGCACCTGATAGCGCGCTGGCGCGCAGGTAAACGAGGTTCATTCTGGCGGCGAATGGTTCAATTCTCCGCATATGCGGGGAGCTGTGGAAAGCACATAGCGCCACAGCCTTCTAAACCATTGATTCTGGTGACCCCGGCCCGATTCGAACGGGCGACCTTCCCCTTAGGAGGGGGACGCTCTATCCAGCTGAGCTACGGGGCCATGCAGCCGGGAAGTTTACAGGCAACACACCCTGCCCTCCAAGCATTCATGTTCCAACCCGGCTGCGCTGGCGCGTTGCACCATGGCCGCATGGGCCGCTCTGCTACCATCGGCGATTCAGTTCATCGCGTCCCCCACCTGCCCGCGATGGCGCCAAACAACGTAACGAAACACAGGAGTCTGCATGTCTTCCGAGCTGCTCAAGTCCCTTGGCCTGGACGCGATCAACGCTGGCACGTACCTGGGCAACGGGGAATGGTCGAGCGCGACCAGCGGTGAGCTGATCACCCCGGTCAACCCGACCACCGGCGAGCCGATCGCGCAGGTCCGCGCCACCACCGAGGCCGAGTACGACACCGTCGTCGCCCGTGCCCAGGAAGCCTTCAAGATCTGGCGCACCACCCCGGCGCCGCGCCGCGGCGAAGCCGTGCGCCTGTGCGGCGAAGCGCTGCGCAAGCACAAGGATGCCCTCGGTTCGCTGGTGGCCCTGGAAATGGGCAAGAGCAAGCCGGAAGGCGATGGCGAAGTGCAGGAGATGATCGACATTGCCGATTTCGCCGTCGGCCAGAGTCGCATGCTGTACGGCTACACCATGCATTCCGAGCGCCCCGGCCACCGCATGTACGAGCAGTACCACCCGCTGGGCCTGGTCGGCATCATCTCGGCCTTCAACTTCCCGGTCGCGGTGTGGAGCTGGAATTCGTTCCTGGCCGCCATCTGTGGCGACGTGTGCATCTGGAAGCCGTCCAACAAGACCCCGCTGACCGCCATCGCCTCGCTGAAGATCTGCAACGACGCGCTGCGCGAGGCCGGCTTCCCGGACATCTTCTTCCTGATCAACGATGCCGGTACCGCGCTGTCGGAAAAGATGGTCGATGACCGTCGCGTGCCGCTGATCAGCTTCACCGGCTCGACCCAGGTCGGCCGCACGGTCAACGAGAAGGTCGCGCGCCGCCTTGGCCGCTGCCTGCTGGAGCTGGGCGGCAACAACGCCATCATCCTGGACGAAACCGCCGACCTGAAGCTGGCCGTGCCGGGCATCGTGTTCGGTGCGGTCGGTACCGCCGGCCAGCGCTGCACCACTACCCGCCGCCTGATCGTGCATCGCTCGATCTACGCCGACGTACTGGCCACGCTGGTGAAGGCCTACAAGCAGGTCGAAGGCAAGATCGGCGACCCGACCGACGCCGCCAACCTGATGGGCCCGCTGAACAGCGACGGCGCCGTGCAGCAGTTCCTCGATGCCATCGCCCAGGCCAAGGCCGCCGGCGGCACCATCGAAACCGGTGGCACCCGCATCGACCGCGCCGGCAACTTCGTCCTGCCGGCGATTGTCTCCGGCCTGAAGAACAGCGACGCCGTGGTCCAGCATGAGACCTTCGCGCCGATCCTGTACGTGATGCCGTACGACAGCCTCGACGAAGCCATCGACATGCAGAACGGCGTGCCGCAGGGCCTGTCGTCGTCGATCTTCACCACCAACCTGAAGACCGCCGAGAAGTTCCTGTCGGCCGCCGGCAGCGACTGCGGCATCGCCAACATCAACATCGGCACGTCCGGTGCGGAAATCGGCGGCGCCTTCGGTGGCGAGAAGGACACCGGCGGTGGCCGCGAGTCCGGCTCGGATGCGTGGAAGGTCTACATGCGCCGCCAGACCAACACCATCAACTATTCGGATTCGCTGCCGCTGGCCCAGGGCATCAAGTTCGACCTGTGATGGACAACGCCGCACCCTCGGCACCGGATCGGATCCCCGCAGGGGCTCCGATCCTTGATTACAGCGGCCGCCGCGTGCTGATCGCCGGTGGCAGCAAGGGCATCGGCCGTGAAATGGCGCTGGCGTTTGCCGGCGCCGGTGCGCAGGTTTCGGTCTGCGCCCGCGGCCAGTCCGGCCTGGACGCGCTGCGCGCCGATGCAACCGCACAGGGCGTCGCGCTGCACACGTTCGCCGCCGACCTGGCCGACACCGGTCAGATCCAGGGCTGGCTGCAGGCCGCCGCCGACGCACTCGGTGGCATCGACGTGCTGGTCAACAATGCCACCGGCTACGGCATGGCCGACGACGAGGACGGATGGGCGGCCAGCCTGCAGGTGGACCTGATGGCGGCGGTGCGGGCCTCGCGGCTGGCCTTGCCGTGGCTGCGCATGTCCGACGACGCCTGCATCCTCAATCTGTCTTCGATTGCCGCGCAGCAGCCGCGCCCCGGTGGCGCGCCCTATGCTGCGGCCAAGGCTGCGCTCTCGCACTACACCACCTCGCAGGCGTTGGCGCTGGCCAAGGACCGGATCCGGGTCAATGCCATCGCGCCCGGCTCGATCGAGTTCGACGACGGCCTGTGGGACCGCCGCCGCAGCGAAGATCCCGCGCTGTACCACGGCACCCTGGCGAAGATTCCGTTCGGCCGCTTCGGCCATCCGCGCGAGATCGCCGATGCCGCGCTGTTCCTGTGCTCGCCACTGGCACGCTGGATCACCGGCAGCGTGCTCAACGTGGATGGCGGCCAGGTGCTGATGGGCTGACACCGGCATCCCGGTAGCTGCCAACCTTGGTTGGCATGCCTTTCGTCGACCAAGGTCGACGCCTACCTGGCTGGAATGCCTTTCGTCGACCAAGGTCGACTTCTGCCGTAGCGGCCAACCTTGGTTGGCGCCCTTGGATTCACCGGGCATGGGATTGCCCGGGCATAGGCACTATCATGTGCACACTGCCAAGGAGGACCCCGATGAGCGTGGCACCCCGACAGACAAGCGCCCTGGCCGTGGTCAGCCTGGTCATGGGCATCGCCAGCTGGACCGTCCTGCCCTTCGTGGCCAGCATCGTCGCCATCGTCACCGGCCACATGGCCCGCGCCGAAATCCGCCGCCGCCCGCTTGAACTTGAAGGTGACGGCCTGGCCGTCACCGGGCTGGTGCTGGGCTGGGTGATGGTCGGCGCGGTGATCGCCGCGATCCTGGTCTTCATCCTGTTCTTCGGCGGCCTGGCCTGGCTCGCCGCTGTATCGAGCTGACCGCCATGACCGCCTCCGACAGCACTGAACGCTTCAGCAGCCGCGTCGCCGACTACGTCCGCTACCGGCCCGATTACCCGCCCGCGCTGCTGCAATGGCTGCACGGCCCGATGGGCGTCAGCCATCAGGCGCTGGTGGCCGACATCGGCGCCGGCACCGGCATCTCCAGCCGCCTGTTCCTGGCCACCGGCCATCCGGTGGTTGCCGTTGAGCCGAATGCGGCCATGCGCGGCGCCGCCGAAGCATGGCTGGCACCGCAGTATCCGCAGTTCCGTGCGGTCGACGGCCGCGCCGAAGCGACCGGCCTGGACGATGCCAGCATCGATCTGGTGAGCGTCGCGCAGGCCTTCCACTGGTTCGACACCGTGGCGGTGCGCGCCGAGTGGCAGCGCATCCTGCGCCCGGGCGGCCAGGCACTGATCTACTGGAACTCGCGCCTGCTTGACGCCAGCCCGTTCCTGGTCGGCTACGAGCAGCTGCTGCTGGACTACGGCACCGACTACAGCGCGGTGGCCGAACGCTACCAGGACGACGCCACCATGCAGGCCTGGTTCGGCACTGGGCTGCGCGGCATGGTGCAGCTGCCGAACGTGCAGTACCTGGACCTGGACGCCCTGCGCGGTCGCCTGTTGTCTTCTTCCTACGCACCGCAACCCGGTCATCCGCGCCACGCGCCGATGATCGATGCCCTGCAGGACCTGTTCGCCGCCCACGCGGTCGACGGCCAGGTCGCTTTTGAATATCAAACCCGAGCCTTCCTCGGCACGCTGGACTGAACCGACGCATGTATTCGCTTGCCCGCCCCTTCCTGTTCTCGCTCGACGCCGAGCGCGCCCACGGCCTCGGCCTGTCCGCACTGGACCTGGCCTATCGCATCGGCACCACGCCGCTGCTGGCCGCCCGCATCGCGCCGATGCCGAGCACCGTGTTCGGGCTGACCTTCCCCAATCCGGTTGGCCTGGCCGCCGGCCTGGACAAGAACGGCGAGCACATCGATGCGCTGTTCGCACTCGGCTTCGGCTTCGTCGAGATCGGCACCATCACCCCGCGCCCGCAGGCCGGCAATCCACAGCCGCGCCTGTTCCGCCTGCCGGAACACAACGCGATCATCAACCGCATGGGCTTCAACAATGCGGGCGTGGATGCGCTGGTGCGCAACGTCGAGCGCGCGCGCAACCGCCGTGGCCTGCTCGGCATCAACATCGGCAAGAACAAGGACACCCCCAACGAACAGGCCGTGGATGACTACATCGCCTGCCTGGACAAGGTGTACCCGTTGGCGGACTACATCACCGTCAACATCTCCTCGCCCAACACCGCCGGCCTGCGTGAACTGCAGGAGGAAACCGCGCTGCGCCAGCTGGTCAGCCAGCTGCGCGACCGCCAGGAGGCACTGGCCGCACAGCACGGCCGCCGCGTGCCGATGCTGGTGAAGGTGGCGCCGGACCTGAGCGAGCGTGACATCGATGCCGCTGCGCGCGTGCTGGGCGAACTGAAGGTGGACGGCGTGATCGCCACCAACACCACCGTCGACCACAGCAAGGTGGCCGGCGACCCGTTGGCCAACGAAGCCGGCGGCCTGTCCGGCGCACCGGTGCTGGAGCAGTCCACGCTGGTGCTGCGCCGCCTGCGCGCGCGCCTGCCCGAGTCGGTACCGCTGGTCGGTGTCGGCGGCATCCTGTCCGGCGCCGATGCAGTGGCCAAGATGGCCGCCGGTGCCGCGCTGGTGCAGTGCTACAGCGGCCTGATCTTCCGCGGCCCGGCGCTGGTCTCCGAGTGCGTGGAGGCGATCCGTCGCCGCCGCGAAGCGCCCAGCCGTGGCGCGGTGGCGCCGCTGTGAGCGCGCCCATGGACACCACCGACGGCGCCGCACCGCTGCGCTGGACGCTCACCCGCAATGCGCCGCTGCAGGCGCTGAACACCTTCCACGTGCAGGCCAGCGCCGCACAGCTGCTGGAACTGCACGATCCCGCACTGCTACCGGACGTGCTGGCGCTGCCCGAGGTAGCCAACGGCCCGCTGCTGGTGCTGGGCAGCGGCAGCAACGTGCTGATCGCCGAAGACCTGCCCGGCACCGTGCTGGTGTTCGGCAACCGTGACATCAGTTTCCTTGAACACCGCGCCGACCACGCGGTGATCCGCGCCGGTGCCGGCGTGCCCTGGCACGGCCTGGTCATGTGGTCACTGCAGGAAGGCCTGTCCGGGCTGGAGAACCTGGCGCTGATTCCAGGCACCGCTGGTGCCGCGCCGATCCAGAACATCGGCGCCTATGGCGCGCAGGTCGGAGAATTCATCCAGGCCGTCGAAGCCTGGGACTGCCATGACCAGGCCTGGGTGCGGCTGGACAACGAGCAGTGTGGTTTCGCTTACCGCGACAGCGTCTTCAAGCAGCAGATGGACCGCTACCTGATCACCTCCATCGAGCTGAAGCTGCCGCTGCTGCATGACCTGCGCATGGACTACGCCGGCATCCGCGAGGAACTGCAGGCGCAGGGCGTGGAACTGCCCGGCGCGGTGGACGTGGCCAATGCAGTGATCGCGATCCGCCGCCGCAAGCTGCCCGACCCCGACGTGCTCGGCAACGCTGGCAGCTTCTTCAAGAACCCGGTGTTGCCGCTGGAACAGGTCGACGTACTGCTGCAGCATTTCCCGGATCTGCCGGTGTTCCCGTCCGACCAGGAAGGCAAGCGCAAGGTCTCGGCCGCCTGGATGATCGAATCCTGTGGCTGGAAGGGTTTCCGCGAGGGCGATGCCGGGGTGGCACCGAGCCATGCGCTGGTACTGGTCAACCACGGCAACGCCACTGGCGCTGAACTGCTGGCATTGGCACGCCGCATCTCGGCCTCGGTGCTGGAGAAATTCGGCGTGCCGATCGAACCGGAGCCCCGCCTGCTCGGCGCACAGTGGTGAACACCCCCACCCTCTCCCCAGGCGCCACCCCGATGCGGGCGGCGCTGCTGATGCTCGGCAGCACGATGGCGTTCGGCCTGATGGCGGTGGCGATCCGCTATGCCACCCGCTACGTGCCGACCCAGGAAGTGGCCTTCTTCCGCAACGCCTTCGGCCTGCTCGCACTGTTGCCGATGCTGCTGCGCCCGGGCCACGCGCCGCTGAAAACCCAGCAGTTGCCGCGTTATTTCCTGCGCAGCGCGATCGGCCTGGGCTCGATGCTGTGCGCCTTCTGGGCGCTGGGCCATCTGCCGCTGGCGCAGGCGGTCTCCCTGTCCTACTCCACCCCGCTGTTCGTCACGATTGCGGCGGTACTGTGGTTGGGCGAAACCGTGCGCGTGCGTCGCTGGGCAGCGGTGGTGGTCGGCTTCATCGGCGTGCTGGTGATCGTGCGACCGGGTACCGCTGGCTTCACCGCCGGCAGCCTGGTAGCGGTGGCCGCCGCCCTGCTCAGTTCGCTGGTGGCGATCCAGATCAAGCAGCTCACCCGCGTCGACAGCGCCGACACCGTGGTGCTCTACACCTACGTGTTCTGGGTGCCGCTGTCGCTGGTCCCGGCCCTGTTCGTCTGGGTCTGGCCGACCGGCACCGCCTGGCTGTGGCTGCTGGCCACCGGCGTGCTGGGCACCATCGGCCAGCTGTTGTGGACACGCGCGTTGCGCCTGGGCGAAGTCTCGGCACTGACCCCGATCAGCTTCCTGCAACTTCCGCTGGTGACGCTGTTCGGCTGGCTGCTGTTCAACGAAAGCGTGGACCGCTGGACCATCACCGGTGCCGGCATCATCCTTGCCGCCAACGCCTACATCGCCCATCGCGAAGCCGTGCTGTCACGCCGCGCCGCCAGTGCCGCCGCCTCCGCCGCAGCCAAACCGGCCGAGTAGGTCCCCCTGTAGAGTCGAGCCATGCTCGACTCATCGCGCGCAGCGCGAAGCCTCATCAATGACGGGTGACGTGCGTTTACAGCGCCCGATACGCCCGCTCCGCCGCATCGAACACATTGCCCGGAGCAAACTGCTCCCCCAGGTAATGCAGCGACTGCCGGCGCAGCTGCGGCGAACGCTCCTCGCCATCACTGCCCAGCAGGACCTGCTGGAACTCGATCAGGTCCTGCAGGATGCGCCAGTGCCGGTACCACGCGATCCAGCGCGGATCGCCCAGGTCGTTGCCATAGCCTGCTGCGAAATCCAGCGGATTCTCGCGACCCCAACGCCCACCCACGGCGCCACCGATGAACATCAGGTCGCGCTCGCGTGGCGCCAGCGACAGGCCATCCCAATCGATCAGATGCAGGCCGCCATCGTTCCCCATCAGTAGATTGCCGGCATGCAGGTCGGTGTGGCACAGGTGCAGATCGACCGGCGCATCCTTCAATGCAGCGTGCAGCTCCAGCGCGCTCGCATGCAGCGCCGCGATGCGCGCATGCTGCTGATCCCAGACCGAAGCGAATGCGCGGCCCAGCCCATCCTGCGCTACCGCCAGCCCTTCACCCACCAGCCACTGTCCCACCGTTTCCAGTGCGGCGGTTTCCAGCCGCACGATGGGCAACGCCTGCTGCAGCTCCGCTGGCAGCTGCGCCGCGTGCAGGCGTCGCAGCACGTCGCCCAACCGCTTCCACTGCGTGCGGCTCAGCGCCGCCTCGAAGCCGGACTGCCCTTCGATGTAGGGGAACAAGGTGAACTGCAACCCCCAGCGCTGCACCGACGCACCTCCCGTCAACGCTGGCCAGGGCGCGACGATCTCCTCGATCCCCAGCGTGCCGCGCAGCCAGTGCAGGCTGTCCCAGACTGCAGGATCGACCTGGTAGGTGCGGCACTTCAACCACCATTGCCCGCGCCGCGCATCGACGCGATACACGCTGGCGCTGGCATCGGCGCCCACCGGGCGCGGCACCACTGCGTTCGCCGTGATGGCATAGGACTGCTGCAGGACTTCGCCGAGATGCTGCGCCGAAGCGAATGACATGGATGCAAACGGAAAGTATTACCTGTCGCTACTATCGCAGATGCGTTCGCTACGACACAGACATGTCCGTCACAACATCGTGCGTCACGACCCAAGGGCTAGCCCGCGATGCGCCGCATCGCCATTTCCAGAGGGCCGCGCGCGAACTGCCATGACCACAGCCACGCCGCCCCGGTCGCCAGCAGCAGGAATAGCAGCGCCCACAGCAGCACCGAGGCGAGCGAGGCACGGCCATCCAGCAGGCCCAGGCTTTCCAGCGTGCCCATGCCCAGCAGGATATGCCCGACGTACAGGGTCAGGGTCATTCGCCCGGCCGTGGTGAACGGTGCCAACCACTCACCCGGGCGTAGGCGCGCCAGCCACAGGCAGGCCGCGATGACACTGCAGGCCGCTCCCGCACCCGTCAGCACATAGGCCGGTCCCGGCGGCATCGGCTGCGTTCCCAGCCACGGCTGCCAGGGCGTTCCCTGCGCCAGCTGCTGCACGCCATGCCCGGCCCCGATCAGCAGCAGGCCCAGCACCAGCAGTGCGCGCTGCACCCGAGGCTGCGACAACGGCAGGCGCGCCAACAGCATGCCCAGCAGGAAGAAGCACAGCCACGGCAGCAACGGATGGAAGCCGTTGAACAACAGGTTGCGCGCCATGCCGGGCCACTGCCACAGGCCGGCATACTCCAGCGTCTGCCAGTTCCAGCCTTCGCTGTAGTCCCACTGCAGCAGCGCCCAGAACGAACCGGCGGCCAGGCCGACGATGCTGGCCAGCAACAGCCGTGGCGACGCACGCAGCCACAGCACCGACAGTGCGAAGTACACCGCGTAGTAGTGCAGGATATCGGCTGGGAACAGTGTCAGATTGAGCAGCCCCAGCACCAGCAGGAACAGTGCGCGTCGCCAGGTCTGCACGCTGGCCGACCACCATCCCTGCCGCTGCGTGGCCAGCACCAGGCCCAGCCCGGCCAGCGTAACGAAAGTGGCCGAGGCCTTGCCTTCCAGCAGGTGGAAGAAGCCTGCCAACCCACCCGTACCCTCTGCGGGCACGGCCATCGCCAGGCGGAAGTTGACCAGCACCATGCCGGCCAGCGCGAGGTAGCGTGCCAGATCCAGGCCGTGCAGGCGCCGGTCATCGGCGCTCATGCACGTGATCCCAGCAGCCGTGCCAGCAGTTCGAGGTCCAGCGCAGCTTCCTCCACGCTGCCGGCTTCACCCAGGCCCTGGCGCAGCGCATCGCTTTCGATGGCATCCAGCAACACCTGCGCCTGCAATGCCGGGGCCAGCGCAGGGCGCCGCCGCTCGCGCCGCGCAATGCCCTGCAGCGCATCGCCCAACACCTGTTGAAGCTGCCTGCGGTTGGCCGCGAAGGCCTCGGCGACGGCAGGGTTGCGTGCGCTCTCGGCCAGCACCTCGACCGCGAGCGTTGCCCACTCCGGTTGCCGGCACAACGCGTGGAAGTCCTGCAGGAATGCCAGCACCTGCGCGCGCTCGCCGTCGGCCGCCGCCAGCCGCTGCAGCATCGGAGCCAGTTCCTCGCTTTCGGCCACGGCCACCGCAAGGATGATCGCCTCCTTGCCCGGGAAGTGGTTGTAGAGATTGCCCAGGCTGACACCGGCCGCCTGCGCGATGTCGCGCATGCTGGTCTGGTGGAACCCCTTGGCGAGGAAGCACTGCAGGGCCGCCTGCAGGATCAGGGTCACGCGCTGCTCATTGCGGTCGATTCGGCTCATGGCGCAAATAGTGAACGAACGTTCGTCCATTTCATAGTGCGCGCGAAGCCACCGGCAGGCCGGCGTTCAGCCCCCGCTCGCTTCAGAAGAACTCGTCGAGCAACCGATAGAACGCCAGACGCCGCTCATCGGCGATCACGCCGTAACGCTGGAACAGCGGTGCCACCCAGCGCGTGTTACCAAAATTGTGCACGAGGCTGCGCGCGGCCAATGCCAGGTCCTGGTAGCGGTCGGCCACGCCCAAGCGTCCGCAATCGATGAAACCGCTGAAGCGGTCGTCGGCCACCATCAGGTTGGGCAGGCAGGCATCGCCATGGCAGACCACCCGGTCTTCATACGCCGGCCGGCTCGCGCAAAGCTCGACAAAGACCTGTTGCGCGCTCTGGCCCAGGCGTTCGTCGTCGAAGTCGTCGGCGTCGACCACACCGGCTTCGACGCGTGCCTGCGCGGCATGGAGGCGCGATGCCAACCGCTGGTCGAACGGACAAGTCGCCACGGGCAAGGCATGCAGTCCACGCAATGCGTCGGCCAACACCGCCACCACCTGTTGCGGTGGCAGATCCACTGACGTGGCCAGGTCGCGGCCCGGCAGCGCACTCATCAGCAACCAACGCCGACCCGCCTCTTCGGCAGTGGCCATCACCGTCGGTGCGGGCTGGCCCTGTGCCTGCAACCAGCGCAGGCGCGCGATCTCATCACCCAGTTCGCTGAAGGCATCGATCACTTCCGATTTCAGGAACGCATCGGCCTGCCCGGGCCGATGCACGCGGGCAACATCCGCGCGTGAGACACCTATCGACTGCCGCTCAAAACGCGCGCCGGCCAGGTCCTGCTGCCACGCCTGCGGCAGCGGCATCTCGGCAGGAGTGGATCCGGTTTCGTCCATGCGCATGCGCAGGTCCAGCGTCGGTCGGTGACGATGGCGATTGTCGCGCACTTCCGGCAGCTGCGTCGCCGCGCTGAACCAGGCCCATACGCCAACGCGTGGTTCGATGGACGAATCACTGCTAGCCGTCCACAGTGGCCGGCGCCGCGACGGTCGCTGCAACTCCCGCATACAAGGAAGCAACATGAAGTTGATGGTCATCGGCGCCAGCAGGGGCCTCGGTCGGGCATTCGTCGAAGGCCTGTGCGGCCCGGGCGACACCGTCGTCGGCGTCTCGCGCGGTCGCCCACGCGACCTCGCCTGTCCCGAAGGCGTCGAGCTGCAATGGATCGAAGCGGACCTGTCGCGGCCAACCGACGCTGCCGACCACATCGCAGCACAGGCACCGGCCGATATCGATGTGCTGATCCACAACCTGGGCATCTGGGAAGACAAGGCCTTCAGCGACGAGTACGCCTTTCTCGATGAAAGCGATGCCGCGCTCGCGCAGCTGGTCGACGTCAACATCACCGCCACCCTGATGCTGCTGCAGCGCCTGTTGCCCCGTGTATTGAATGCAGCACGGCCACAGCTGGTGCTGACCGGTTCGACCTCGGCACTGCCGCGCAGCGGCCGCCCGGAAGTGGCCTTCGGCGCTTCGAAGTTCGCGCTCAACGGCATCGCCGATGCGCTGCGCGAAGGCTTCCGCGAGCGTCGCCTGGCGGTCACCAGCCTGCAGCTGGGCTATCTCAATACCGACGATGCACTGTCGGTACCGGTGGCTGACGCCGCAGCGCGCGGCGAAGGCGGGCTGGTGCCCGTGCACGACGTGGTGACCATGGTGCGTGCACTGCTGCAGCTGTCACCCTCAGGCTTCGTGCGCGAGCTGGTGCTACCGGCCATCGCCGACCCGCGCTACTGACTACGGCGGCCAGCGCAGGGAGGCGTCGGTGGCCGCGCGCGCGGCCGTGGTTTACCCTGCTCCTCACTGGCCGTCGGTCACAGGCGGGAACCTGCTATGGATGCGCTTTCACGGGTTACGGCCCAGGTCCTGGACAGTGCCCTGCCCAGCCTGCCGCTGTACCTGCTGCAGGCCACCGCCGTCATCGGCATGATCGGCGTGCTGCTGATCGCCACCCGCCGCGCCGGCCATGCCATCGAAGGGCGCCGCCTGTATGTGGGCGTGGCGCTGGGCCTGATCTACCTGTTCAACTCCTGGTTCGTGGCCCGCTATACCCAGGGCGTGGTCAAGCTCCACCTCGGCTTCGACATCCTGCTGGTCAGCGGCCTGCTCGGTGGCTGGCGCGGTGGGCTGGCCTGCCTGGCCGCCAGCCTGCTGGCCCGCTACCAGTTCTCCGGCACCCAGTTCTTCCTGCCCGCGGCCCTTGAATCCCTGCTGCAGATGCTGGCCGGCATCTGGCTGCGCAGGCGCCTGCACCCGCGCATGCTCAACGAACTCTCGCTGCCCATGATCCTGCAGGCCTGGGGCGTGCGCATCGGCGTGACCGCGCTGGGCCTGGCCCTCGGCGTGGCGATCATCGGCGCCGATCAGCTGCCGGTAACAGAACTGGCGATCCAGCGCCTGCTGGCACTGCCCGTGTCGCTGTTGATGCTGGGCGCCGTATTCGCACTGGTCTACAACGATGCGCAGATCGATGCCCAGCGCCAGCGCGAGCAGGCCTGGCTGCGCATCGACCCGATCAGCGGCCTGCCCAACATGCGCGCGCTCGGCGAACGCCTGCAGCACTATTGGCGCGACAACGACGGCATCGGTCATGCCTGCCTGATCGTCGCCGAGATGGGCAACCTGCGTGACCTGCGGCTGCGTTATGGGCCGCTGCAGGATAACGGACTGTGGCGGCGCGACAGCGGCGACGATGTGCACCGCCTGCTGCCATCACTGCCTGCGGACAGGCTGGAGATCTACCAGTTCGGTGATGCCGCGCTGGCGATCCTGGTCCAGGGCCTGTCGTTGCCGGAACTGCGCACGCAGCCCCGCATCACCGAACTGGCGTCCGGGCTGGCCGAGCGCATCAGCGAGGAGTGGCCAGGCTTCCGGCCGCTGGTCCGCTGCGCGGTGGTCGAACTGAAGCCGCCCGGAGACGCCGACGACGGGCACCTGCCCTTCCGCGCGATCACCCTGGCGTTGAGCGCGATCGAGTCGGGCGTCGTGTTCTTCGACGATCCGGTCCAGCGTGACAGCGAGATCGACGTGCTGATCGAAGGTGCACTGGAACGCTGGCTCCGCCACGGCGACGCGCCGTTGTGCTACCAGCCCAAGCATCGCCTGCAGGACCGGCGCCTGGTCGGTGCCGAAGCGTTGTTGCGCATGCGCGACGGCGAGGGCCGGATGATCACGCCGATGCGGGTGATCTCGCTGCTGCGCCGGCAGGGCCGCCTGGCCGACCTGGAATGGGCCACGCTGCAGTCGGCCATCCACTTCCTGCAGCAGTGCCGGGGTGAGGGCCTGCAGCTGACCGTGGCGGTCAATGTCTCCGCCGAGTCGCTGCGCCTGCCCGGTTTCGGCCTGCGCCTGCAGGAACTGCTGCAGCTGCATGATGTGCCCGGGACGATGCTGCGCCTGGAAATCGTCGAGTGGACCGAGATCGTCGAGCGCGATGTGGTCGATGCCAACATCGCGCAATTGCTGGCGGCCGGGGTGACCCTGTCACTGGACGATTTCGGTGCGGGCTACTCGACCCTGATTTTGCTCTCGCAGCTGGCCATCGCCGAGGTCAAGATCGAGCAGGCGTTGATCGCCACGCTGTCCGATGCCAAGTCACAGTCGATCGTGCGCTTCATCGTCGAAGTCGCGCATCGCTGCGGCGCGATCGTGGTGGCCGAAGGCACCGAGACCCTGGCGCAGGAACAGCAACTGCGCGCACTGGGCGTGGATGTCGGCCAGGGCTATCTGTATTCGGCAGCGCTACCGGCGGACGAATTCCGTCGTTTCGCCGCCAGCTAGATCGCGTAGTAGCCCAGGAACATCGCCACCGCCGACTCGGCCACGCGCGCGCGCTCCTCGGCGTTCAACGGTGCCTGCCCCATCGTTACCTGCGGCCAGAACGCAAAGCTCTTCACCAGGCCGTGCAGCTGGTGCCCGGCAAATTCCGGATCGACCGCACGCAGGCGCCCATCGGCAATCGCCGCACGGATCCACGCACTCTCGCCGCTTTCCTTCTCGCCCATGCGGCACACGATCGCCTGCGCGCGTTCCGGTGAGTGGATGATCTCGGCCATCGCCACCCGCGCCAGATCGATGAAGTTGGCGTCGCTGAGCAGCTCCAGCTTCTGCCCCACCAGCTGCAGCAGCTGTGCCGGCAGCGGCTGGTCGGCGCGGTACGGCAGGGTGTCGCTGGCCACGCTGCGCTCCCACAGCTCCTCCAGGATCATCGAGAACAACGCTTCCTTGCTGGGGAAGTGGTTGTAGACGGTGCGTTTGGAGACCCCGGCCGCTTCGGCGATGCGGTCCATGCTGGTGGCCTCGTACCCCGATGCACGGAACTCCTCCACCGCCGCGCGCACGATGGCGTCGCGTTTGCGGTCGGTCAGGCGTTGCGGGGCACGTGGCATGGCAGGGACCAGTCAGCTGAACGGATGCGCACATTTTACACCGGACAGTGTACTTTTGAAAAACACGAAACTACACTGTGCAGTGTACCCAGCGGACGTCACCCATGAAGCGCCTGCTCCTTGTCCTTTTGCTTGGAATCCTCGCCGTGACCGCCTACACCTTCTGCAAGTCCTGGTCCCTCCCCGACTTCCCCGATTCACCGCAGTACCGCGACGGCAAGTTCCGCAACGCCCTGCCGCGGCCGGCAATGGGCCTGCGCGACGGCGCGGAGATCTGGTGGACGTTCCTGTTCAACAAGCCCAAGGGCACGGTGCCGGCGCACCCCATTCCGGTGCTGCCGCTGGACTGCGCCCGCCTCGACGCCGCGCCCGACCGCAGCCTGTTCCGGCTGGGTCACTCGACGATCCTGCTGAAGCTGCGCGGCCAGTACTGGCTGACCGACCCGGTGTTCTCCGAACGCGCCTCCCCGGTGCAGTGGATGGGCCCGGCGCGCTTCCACGCCCCCCCGATCAGCATCGACGAACTGCCGCCGATCGCCGGCGTGATCCTCTCGCACAACCACTACGACCATCTCGACCACGCCGCGGTGATGCAGCTGGCCGGCAAGACCGCGCGTTTCATTGCGCCGCTGGGGGTGGGCGACCAGCTCATCGCCTGGGGCGTGGATCCCACCAAGGTGGAACAGCTGGACTGGTGGCAGTCGACCGAAGCCAGCGGCCTGCGCCTGACCGCCACCCCGGGCCAGCACTTTTCCGGCCGTGGGCTGGGCGACAGCGATCGCAGCCTGTGGGCGTCGTGGGTGATCCAGGATGGTGACTTCCGCATCTTCTTCAGTGGCGACACCGGCTACTTCGATGGCTTCAAGGCCATCGGCGAGAAGTACGGCCCGTTCGACCTCACCATGATCGAAACCGGCGCGTATGACCCGCGCTGGGCGTTCGTGCACATGCAACCGGAGCAGACCCTGCAGGCGCACCTGGACCTGCGCGGCAAGTGGCTGCTGCCCATCCACAACGGAACCTTCGACCTGGCCCTGCATGCCTGGCAGCAACCGTTCGAGCGCATCACCGCCCTGGCGAAGGCAAACAGCGTGCCGGTCGCCACGCCGATGATGGGCGAAGCGCTGGACATGCAGGCGCCGAACGCCGGCACGCGCTGGTGGGAGCAGGTGCAGTTGTAGCCAGCGATCGCGCCCTGCCTGGAACCCTCTGCCGCACCCGCCTCGCGCGGGTGTTGCAGCAGGCACAGCCGCCCCTGGCGGCCCGGACGGGGACCTGCAGCGGGTCGGCGACCTGATTGTTCGGCTGCCCGGATGATATTGCCGGATCAAGGGGGATTATCCGCCCCGCAATCACGTCCAGGATGACCGTGCGCCATGTGGGTGCGCCTTCCTGGATCTGAACATGAACATCGCTTCCTCAACCCCCGTTGCCCTTGTCACCGGCGGCTCGCGCGGCATCGGTGCCGCCATCTCCCGCCGCCTGGCCGCCGATGGCTTTGCGGTGGCCATCAACTACGCTGGCCGCCACCAAGAAGCCGAAGCACTGGCCACCGAGTTGATGGCCAAGGGGGGCCAGGCCATCGCGCTTCAGGCCGATGTCGCCAACCCGCAGTCCGTGCAGTCCCTGTTCGATGCGATCGAGGCACGCTTCGGCGGTGTCGATGTGGTCGTGAACAGTGCCGGGGTACTGGAACTCGCTTCGCTGGCCGAGAGCGAAGACACCCTGTTCGACCGCCTCATCGCCATCAACCTGAAGGGCGCATTCAATGTGCTGCGCGAGAGCGCACGACGGGTTCGCGATGGCGGCCGCATCGTCACCCTGTCCACCAGCGTGGTCGGATTCAAGCTCGAGCGTTATGGCGTCTATGCCGCAAGCAAGGCGGCGGTGGAAACCATGAGCGCGATCCTCAGCAAGGAACTGCGCGGCCGCGGCATCACCGTGAACGCCGTCGCACCGGGCCCGACCGCCACGAGCCTGTTCCTGGAAGGCAAGTCAGCCGAACTGATCGACCGGCTTGCAAAGATGAGCCCGCTTGAACGCCTCGGCACCCCGGATGACATCGCCGCGGCTGTGGCCTTCCTGGCCGGTGCCGACGGCGGGTGGATCAACGGTCAGGTTCTGCGTGCCAACGGCGGCGCGGTCTGAACCAAGGAGAGACGCCATGAATCCGATCCCTGTTTCCCGCAGTGCCTACGCCCTCGTCACCGTGACCGCGGCGCTCACCGCGGCCTTCGCCGCAGCCGGAGCGCTGCATGCCGGCTGGCCGGTGTGGACGATGTTCATCGGTTGGATTGCCTTTTTCACGCGACTGCAGGGCACGCGCTCCACGATCGAAAACCTGGCCTGCGTCTGGTTCGGGCTGGGCATCGGCGCATTGGCAACACTTGCAGTGGGCCTGCTCTCTCCCTCACTGGGTCCCTCGCTGGCCGTGCCCGTCGTTGTACTGGTCGTAGCGCTGTGCGTGGTCGCCCTGCGTGGCCTGCCGGTATTGAACAACCTGCTGGGGTACTTCCTCGGACTGGTCAGCTGGTTCGCGGCCCACCTTGAGCCCTCGCTGGCCCATCTCTCCGAACTGGCCGCGGCCAGCGCCCTCGGTTCACTGGCCGCCTGGACCGCGCACACCGTGCCGCAGCGCCTGTTGGCCCGCGCCCGGCCATGACCCTTTCTTCTTCCGGAGCTCCCATGTCACACACTATCCTCATCACCGGCGCATCCTCCGGCTTCGGCCTGATGACCGCCAAGGCACTGGCCCTTGCCGGCCACGTCGTCTACGCCTCGATGCGCGAAACACGCGGGCGCAATGCAACCCGCGTGGCCGACATCGCACAGTGGGCAGACGCGCATCACGCCGACCTTCGTAGCGTCGAACTGGACGTACAGTCGGACGCGTCCAGCCAGGCGGCGGTCGAACAGGTGCTGGCCGACGCAGGCGCGCTCGACGTCATCGTGCATAACGCCGGGCACATGGTGTTCGGACCGGCTGAAGCATTCACCCCGGAACAGCTGATGCAGCAGTACGACGTCAATGTGCTGGGCACACAGCGGGTGAACCGCGCCGCGCTTCCGCACCTGCGCCGCCGTGGCAACGGCCTGCTCGTCTGGATCGGCTCGTCCTCCACACGCGGTGGCACTCCTCCGTTCCTTGCGCCCTACTTCGCCGCCAAGGCCGCAATGGATGCACTGGCCGTGTCCTATTCAACCGAACTGTCGCGGTGGGGCATCGAGACCACCATCATGGTGCCGGGTGCATTCACCAAGGGCACCAACCATTTCCTGCATTCGGGTACGCCCGCCGATAGCGCCATCGCGGCCGACTATGAGAACGGTCCCTACGCCGGTGTCGCCGACCAGGCACTGAAGGGCCTGGCAGGGTTGGAGCCTGCAGATGCCGATCCCGAGGAGGTCGCGCGGCAGATCGTGCGGGTGGTGGGCCTGCCACACGGACATCGGCCGTTCCGGGTACATGTAGACCCCTCACAGGACGGCGCCGAAGTGGTCAATGCCGTTGCCGATCGCATGCGACGCGAAATGTACGCCTCCATCGGTCTTGCAGACCTGCTCTCGCCACGAGGCTGAGCCGGGAAAATCAATGCACCTGCGGGGCGCCTTCGGGCGCCCTTTCTGCAGGACCCCAACGCGCGGGTGACAGCGCTGATCCGGCAGCCTGGCACTAAGCCTTCGGCTGCAACCTGCGCCCTTCCCGGGCCAGATTCAACTGCAATGCGGCCGCGGCCAGTTCGGCCATTTCCGTGGTGACCTTCTCGCTGCCACGCGCGCGCAACCAACCCAGAATGTCGGCCAGATGCCAGATGGAGGTTGAGCCGTCATGCACCGGGGACGGAAACGACTGCGGGTTGGCCAGCATCAGCTTCCGCATGTTCTGTCGCGACATCCCGAGCAGATCGGCCACATCCGTAAGCCCCACCAGATCGGGGCTCACCTCCACCAGCTCGGCGCCTGGCACGGCCCGCTGCACATCATCCACTGCCGAGCACAGCGCGACCACCGCGCTGTCGGCGTCACGGCAGAAGGCCAGCGCCATCCTTCCCGGCAAGCCGCTGCCCAGAAGCGCGTCGTCACACCCCGCCTCTGCCAGCCGCCGCTCGAGCATTCCGACGTCATCGTAGCGTTCGGGCAAGCGGTACTTCAGGGTGAAATTGAATTCCATCATCTGCCACCTCGCTTCCATCGAAACCTGATTTCATTGCTCACGACTGCAGTTCTCGACCACGCGGCGCAAGGCGCGCGCGTGGTTGCCAGGACTGCGCGGCGTGCTCCAGATGCTCACGACACAGAATTCTCCACATCGGCAGTCGGTGTCGTTGTAAGGGCAATACATCCGGCCCCACGCGTGGCTCCCACCTACACGGAGGCTCCAGCCTCGAGCTTCCGCGAACCGCAGCACCGATTCGATGTCCTTGTCGGGATGACGAGCACGAGACATTCCTTGTTCTCCCCAGTCTGCACATGACAGGCCAGGGTTGTCAAATGACAACCTGGATGGCTTTGCCTTGAGCAATGACCCTAGCCAATCCCGGTCATGCGTCCAGAGCTACATCCGTCAACGCTCATTGCATCGCCTACCGCAGCGCGTCATGTAAACGGTTACAACCCTTGCTAGCGTAGCGCTCGCCCGATCCCGGCCGAACCTGCGAGGTTGTCTGTAATGGCATTTCGCGTTGAACGCTCCACGGTCCTGAAGCTGCCCTCCTCTTTCCGTCCCACCGCAGCCCTGCTGTTTGTCGGGCTGGCATTTTCCGCGCAGGCCCAGAACCTGCCGGCCCGCGACCAGTGGCGGGCAAGTGCTTCATCGCAGCAGGTCCCGGCCATGGCCATCAGCCACCTGATCGACAACGATCCGAGCACGGTGACCGGCGGCGCGTTCAGTCCCGGCCACTGGTTCCAGATCGACCTCGGCGCGCCGGCCACGCTCGCTGGCGTGCGCCTGACCTGGGATGTCTCCAATCCCGAGGGCTACACGTTGCAGACCTCGCTGGACGGGGCGCAGTGGCAGACCGCCTACACCATGGGCGATTCACTCGGCGGCGTCGAAACGCTGTACTTCGCGCCACGCCAGGCCCGCTACCTGCGCCTGGCCAGTCCGCAGCGCACCTCCGACTGGGGCGTGTCGATCTTCGAAATGGAACCGCTCGACACGTCGCTCAGCGCGCGTGTGGTGGGACTCGATGCCACGCAGTCCGCAGTGCTGTGGCAAGGCGGCAGTGCGGTAGCCATTCCCGCTGGCAAGGGCGGTGTCCATACGCTCGACATCACCTTGCCACGCCCGCAGCCGAGCACCGGGCTGGCGGTGGACTGGGCCAACGTGCATGGCGCCGCAGCGCTGCAGGCCCAGGATGCAGAAGGCCGCTGGCATGCGCTGGCGATGGATGCGCAGGCCGCGACCCGGCAGCAGAGCTGGCTTGCCGCCAGCGCGCCGCTCGACATCCAGGCTCTGCGGCTGACGGTGCACGGCGACGCTGCGCAGATCGCCCGCATCCGCCTGCTGGGCCCGAAGGCGGTGATGACGCCGATGAAGCGTTACCAGATTGCCGCCAGCGGTGCGCAACGAGCCTTGTTCCCCGCCTCGCTGCAGATGCAGCAGACCTACTGGACTGCCGTGGGTGTGCACGCGGGCCGGCAGAAATCGATCTTCGACGAATACGGCAACCTCGAAGCCTTCAAGGGCGCACCGCTGGTGCAGCCGATCTGGCGCAATGCCGACGGGCACGCTGCAGGTGCCGCCGGGCAGACGGTGCAGCATGCACTGCGCGATGGCTGGAAGCCGATGCCGTCGGCCACCTGGGCGCCGCAGCCCGGACTGGAGCTGCGCAGCGAGGCCTTCGCCATCGAGCGCGACGGGCAGCCGGTCACCCTGCTTCGCCACCGGCTGCACAACAGCGGCACGACCACGATCAACGGCACGCTGACCCTGGTTGTACGCCCGATGCAGATGAACCCGCCGTGGCAGAACGGTGGCCTGTCGCCCATCCGCGATGTGTCCGTCGAACGTCAGGCGGTGCGCGTCAATGGCCGCACCCTGCTGCATTCACTCACCCCGGTGACGGCGTCCGCCGCTGCGCCCTTTGGCAAGGAAGGTGCAACGGAAATCACCAGCGCCATCGCCGCCGGTACACTGCCCGACACGCAACAGGCGCAGGACGACCAGGGCCTTGCCGCCGCGGCCCTCAGCTATCGCATTTCGCTGGCGCCCGGGGCCAGCGAGGCCATCGTGGCCGCCTTCCCGTTGGGTACCGCCGCCGCCGATGCCAACGGTGTGCTGCCGGACGCGCCGCCGCTCGACCTGGCCTCGCTGCCGCACGGGGCCGATGCAGCGTTCGACGCGCTGGCCGCGCAGGCCTCAACGGATTGGCAGGCACGGCTGGGCCAGGTGGGGCTGCGCCTGCCCGATCCCTCGCTGGTCGACATGCTGCGCGCGCAGGCGGCGTACATGCTGATCAACCAGACCGGGCCGGCCATGCAACCGGGACCACGCAACTACAACCGTTCCTTCATCCGCGACGGCATGGCCACGTCGGCGGTGCTGCTGCGCATGGGCGAAGCCAAGGTCGCGCGCGACTACCTGGCGTGGTACAGCGAGCACGGCGTGCACGCCAACGGGCTGGTTTCGCCGATCCTCAACGACGATGGCAGCGTCAACACCGGTTTTGGTTCGGACATCGAGTACGACAGCCAGGGTCAATACGTGGCGCTGGTTGCCGATGTCGCCCGGCTCGATGGCGGGCCAGAGTCGGTGCGTGCGTACCTGCCGAAAGTGAAAGCGGCGCTGCGCTTCCTGCAGGAACTACGCGAGCGCACGCTGGTAGCGGGTTACATGGCCGGCCAGCCGGCGCCGGAACGCTTCGCGGGCATCCTTGCGCCATCGATCAGTCATGAGGGCTACCCCTCGCCCACCCACAGCTACTGGGATGACTACTGGGGCCTGAAGGGCTGGCACGATGGCGCGTGGCTGGCCGACGCACTGGGCGATCACGAAACCGCGGTGTGGGCGCGCCAGCGGTACAAGGCCCTGTACGACGCGCTGCACGCCTCGATCCGGGCGACGATGGCGTGGAAGGGCATCGACTTCATCCCGTCCTCGGCGGATCTGGGCGATGGCGATCCCACGGGCGTATCGATCGCCCTGGACCCGACCGGCGCGCAGAGCGTGTTGCCTGCCGATGCATTGCGGACCACCTTCGCCCGCTATCTGGAGGACGTGCGCAAGCGCAACCAGCCCGGTGCGCTGTATGCCTACACGCCCTATGAGATCCGCAATGTACTGAGCTACGTGCACCTGGGCCAGCCCGAGGCCGCCGACGAACTGCTGCAGGGACTGCTGCATGACCGGCGCCCGCTGGAATGGCAGGTGCTGGCCGAGGTCGTGCATTCGCGGCTGCGTTTCCCGCGCTATCTGGGTGACATGCCACACACCTGGATTGGCGCCGAGTACGGCCGCACGCTGTTCGGCATGCTGATGCGCGAAGACGATGACGCGCTGTCATTGCTGCCTGGCACTCCGCCGTCCTGGGTGGCCGGCGATGGGTTGGCGGTGGAACGGCTGCCCACTGCGTATGGCACTTTGCAGATGCAGGCGCGGCAGCGCGACGGCACGCTGGTGGTCACGCTGGGCGACGGACTGCGCAACGACACTGCGGTGAAGGTCTGGTGGCCGGAGCGCACGATACCGAAATCGGTGCGTGTGGATGGGCGGCCAGTTGCCGACTTCGACGCCGAGGGCGTGCGCCTGGCGAAACCGTTCCGGACGCTGGAAGCGCGTTGGTAGAGTCGAGCTTGCTCGACTGCACTTCGCCGCCCCCTACCCCAGTAGAGCAGGCTCGACGCTACAGGGCCGCGCCGGGCCACGCCCGGCGTCAGAGTGCAGGCAACCCCGGCGGGTTCGTCTGCGACTGCGGCACCGCTTCCTCGGCCACGTTCCAGCGCGCCAGCGCCTGCGCATACGCGCCGCTGCCGATCTGGGTGTTCAGCGCCTGCGTCACTGCGTCGGCAAGGCCGCTGCCCTTGCGCGTGGTCACCGAGATCGCCGCAGCGTTTGGCCAGCCACCGGGGAACAGGCCCACGCGCCGCACCTTGCCGTCGCGCGCCGAGTAGGCGCCGGTGGCATTGGGCTCGAACGAGACGTCGGCACGGCCGGTGATCACCGCAAGCCGCCCCACCACCGCATCATCGAAGTACTGGTATTCCACCGGCTTCAGCCCGGCGGCGATGTTCTGCTGGTCCCACTGCCGCAGGATCTGGTCCTGGTTGGTGGCAGCACCGACCACCACCTTCAACCCGGCCACATCGGCAGGCTTTTCGATCTTCCGGATCGGCCCATCGCTGCGCGTATAGATGCCCAGCAGGTCGTAGCGGTAACTGGAGAAATCGAACTTCTTCTTGCGCTCCTCGGTGACCGTCACGTTCGACAGCACCGCATCGTACTTGCCCGATTCCAGCCCCAGCGGCCAGTCAGCCCAGGCCACCGGCACGATCACCAGCTTCAGGCCCAATGCATCGGCAATCAGCCGCGCGATGTCCGGCTCGATGCCGACCACCTCCTTGCTGTCGGCACCATAGTCGGCCAGTGGCAGCTGCCCCGGGTGGGTGGCCACGGTGAACGTGCCGGGCGTGACGAAGCGGTAGCCAGCGGGAATCAACGCCTGCGCCTTCGGATCGAGCGTGCCTCTCAGCACGGCGGTGTTCGCGCCGGCCAGGCTGGCCGCGGCCACATTGCCAGCATCTGGTGCCTGGCGCACGCGCGAATAGACGATGCCAGCGATGCCGATGACCAGCACGCCCACGATCAACAGGGTGCTGCGCGAAGGCCGACGCGGTGCTGCAGGGCTCATGGCGTTCCTTTCAGGGTTACGGAGTCTTGGCCAGGAAATCGGCGGTGCGTTGCTGGCGCGGGCGCTGGAACAGGGCGTCGGGCGTGCCCTGCTCGATCACCCGCCCCTGGTCCATCATCACCACGTGGTCGGCCACGCGACGGGCGAAGCTCAACTCATGGGTGACGATCACCAGCGTGGTGCCGGAGCGGGCCAGTTCCTCGATCACGCTGAGCACCTCGGCCACCAGTTCCGGGTCCAGCGCCGAGGTCGGCTCGTCGAACAGCAGCACTTTCGGTTGCAGGGCCAGCGCGCGGGCAATCGCCACGCGCTGCTGCTGGCCGCCCGACAGTTGGCGCGGGAAGGCATCGGCCTTGTCGGCCAGGCCCACCCGCTCCAGCAGCGTGCGTGCCTGCTGTTCGGCCTCGGCACGCGACACGCCGCGCACGGCGATGGGCGCCTCGATGATGTTCTCCAGCGCGGTCAGGTGCGGGAACAGGTTGAAGCCCTGGAACACCATGCCCACCTCGGCGCGGCGGCGGCGGATCTCGCGCTCCGGCAGCTCGTACAGGGTGTCACCGTCACGGCGGTAGCCGATCAGCTGGCCGCCGACAGTCACGTAACCACTGTCGGCGCGTTCCAGGTGGTTGATCAGCCGCAGCAGCGTGGACTTGCCGGCGCCGGACGGGCCGATCAGCACGGTCACGCTGCCGGCGCGCAGGTCCAGGTGCACATCCTCCAGCACCGGCTGGTCGCCGAATACCTTGCCGACGCCATGCAGCGACACCGCCGCGCCCTCGCCCGCCTCGACCTGTGCTGCGATGCGCGGGCGCTTGGTGGCACGCGGCGTGGCATCGTGCTGTGCACGCGTCGGCGACGAGACACGTGATACCGAGCGCTCGCGCTGCAGTTGGCCGCGCGCAAAGCGCTGCTCCACCCGTCGCTGCAGCAGCGACAGCACGGTCAGGATCACCAGGTACCAGACCGTGGCCACCATCAGCAACGGCACCACTTCCAGGTTGCGCCGGTAGATCACCTGCACGGTGTAGAACAGCTCCGGCAGCGCCAGCACGTAGACCACCGAGGTGCTCTTGGCCAGGCCGATCACATCGTTGAACGCCGCCGGCAGGATCGAGCGCATCGCCTGCGGCAGGATGATGCGGCGCACCTGGCGGCCACGCGGCAGGCCAAGTGCGGCTGCCGCCTCGTACTGGCCATGGTCCACCGACAGGATGCCACCGCGGATCACTTCGGCCGAGAATGCGGCCTGGTTCAACGTAAGGCCCAGCACCGCCGCCGTGAACACACCGATCAGCTGGGTGGTCGGGTACGAGAACAGGCTGATGCCGGTGAACGGCACACCCAGTTCGATGGTGCTGTACAGGTAGCCCAGGTTGTTCAGCAGCAACAACAGCACCAGCAGCGGGATCGAGCGGAACAGCCAGACGTAGCCCCACGACACCGCCGACAGCAGTGGCGAGCCGGAGACGCGCGCCAGCGCAAGCAGGGTGCCCAGCGCGAAGCCAAGGCCGGTACCCAGTGCAGTCAGCAGCAGCGTACGGCCCAGGCCTTCCAGCACCGGGCGCGCGAAGAACCACTCGGCGAACGTGCCCCAGCCCCAGCGTGGATTGCCCAGCACCGATTGCAGGGCAATCAGGATCAACGCCAGCGCCAGCACGGTGCCGAACACCTGCAACGGATGCCGGGCCGGCATGATCTTCAGCGCGGGTGCCGGCGCCTGTGCGGGGCGTGCGGCGATTCCATCCAGTGCAGTCGACGGCGTGCTCATGCGTGGGCTCCATGCAGCACAGCCTGCGTCTGCGCGACCCGCGACGCAGGCGCCTGCAGATATTTCTCGAACGGCAGATGCGCGATGGTTTCCGGATCCGCCTGCAGGTCGAACAGCGCGGTGTAGCCATGGCTGAGGTACAGCCCGACCGCTTCGGGCTGGCGGAAGCCGGTGGTCAGGAACACCCGCCGATAGCCCTGGCGCGCGGCCTGCGCCTCCAGTTCCTGCAACACGCGCCGCGCGATCCCCTGCCGACGCAGCCCCGGCAGCGTCCAGATCCGCTTGAATTCGGCGGTGTCTGGATCGCGGTGCGGCATGAAGGCCCCCCCGGAGATCGCAACGCCGTCGCGCAGCAACAGTACGAACGCGCCTACCGGTGAGGCGAATGCCTGCGCCGGGTAGCGCTGCAGCTCCTCGCGGGCACTGCCACCGATGCGTCGGCGAACATCCGCATAGCGGCTGTCGTACTCCTGTTCCAGGCCATCGAACAGGGGCCGCGCCAGCGGATCATCCACCGAGGTATAGAAGAAGCGTTCGTTGCTGCTCATGCCACGTCCTTCACCAGGTAGTCTTCGGCCAGCCGTGCCCACAGGCTGGCGGCCGGCGCGATGGCGGCGTCGTTGAACACATAGCGCGGGCTGTGCAGCGGTGCGCTGTCGCCGTTGCCGACAAACACGAAACTGCCGGGCCGTGCCTGCAGCAGGAAGGCGAAGTCCTCGCTGGCCGTGCGCGGCGCGAAGCCGCGCACCACCTGTTCGGCGCCGAAGCCCGCTTCCGCCACGCCACGGATATAGGCGGTCTGCTGCGGATGGTTGATCACGCTGGGGAAGCCACGCGGGAACGCAATCTCGGCCCGCGCACCGAAGGCGGCGGCGGTCTGCTCGGCAATCTCGATGGTCCGGCGGCGCAGGGTGTCGCGCACCTCGGGCAGATAGGCGCGTACGGTCAACGTCAGTTCGACCACGTCCGGAATCACATTGGCGGCCTGCCCACCATGGATCGAGCCGACCGTGACCACGCCCATCTGCCGTGGATCGACATTGCGCGATACCACGCTCTGCAGCGCGGTGATGATGTGCGCCGCCACCAGGATCGGATCGACACTGCCCTGCGGCTCGGCACCATGGCCGCCCTTGCCGATCACCTTCAGCCGCGCCCAGTCCACCGACGCCATCGCCGGACCGTCGACGAAGCCAAAGTGGCCCACGGGTACGCCCGGCCAGTTGTGCAGCCCATAGATTGCATCCACCGGGAAGCGCTCGAACAGGCCGTCGGCAATCATCTTCGACGCGCCCGAGCCGGTTTCCTCGGCCGGCTGGAATACCAGCTGCAGGGTGCCGTCGATACGGCCATGGTGAGCCAGGTAATGCGCGGCCGACAGCAGGATGGCGGTGTGGCCATCGTGGCCGCAGGCATGCATCAGGCCGTCGGTCTGGCTGGCATAGGCCAGTCCGGAATCCTCGTGGATCGGCAGTGCATCGATGTCGGCGCGCAGGCCGAGGCGACGGCTGCCCTGCCCGCGCTGCAGCGTGCCGACCACGCCGGTGCCGCCCAGGCCGGTGGTGACCTCATAGCCCCACTGCTGCAGCAGCTCGGCTACGCGGGCACTGGTGCGGTGTTCCTCGAAGGCCAGCTCCGGGTGCCGGTGCAGGTCGTGGCGGATCGCGATGGCCGCGTCGGCGCGTGCTGCGATTTCGGGCAGTACGCCAGTCGTTGGGGAACTCCGCCGGGCATGCCCCGGCGCTACCGCGTTTTCTCCGCTCATCGCCCTACCCTGCCTTCCGCGCCGGTTCGGCATCGCTTGTATGGCGGCTGGCCTTGTATGGCAGGCCCAGATGCTCGCGCAGGGTCTGCCCCTCCAGCTCGCGCTGGTGATAGCCGCGCGCCCGCAGGATCGGCAGCACCTGGGTCACGAAATCGTCCAGGCCTTCGCGCTGTGCAGCGAAGCCAAGGATGAAGCCATCGCTCGCACCGGCATCGAACCAGCGGATCAATTCATCGGCCACATGCTCCGGCGTACCGATGAAGTTTGGCCGCGGGCTCACGGCTTCCAATGCCACCTGGCGCAGGCTCAGGCCCTTTTCGCGCGCGTCCTGCTTGATGCGGTCGGTGGTGGAACGGAACGAATTGCTGCCGATCCCGCCCAGTTCCGGGAACGGCGCATCCGGGTCGTACTGGCTGAAATCATGGTGGTCGAAGAAGCGGCCCAGATAGGCCAGCGCATCATCAAGCGTGGCCAGCGCGGCAATCGCCTGGTACTTGGCTTCGGCTTCCTCGGCAGTACGGCCGACGATCGGGCCGATGCCCGGGAAGATCTTCACGTCATTGCCGCTGCGGCCGTGCGCGATCGCCGAATTTTTCACCTTCTGGGTGAATGCACGGGTTTCTTCCAGTGACGGCGAATGGGTGAACACCGCATCGGCATACTTGCCGGCCAGCGCGATGCCATCATCGGACGAGCCAGCCTGGAAGATCACCGGCTGGCCCTGCGGCGAACGCTGGATGTTGAGCGGCCCTTCCACCTGGAAGAAGCGGCCCTTGTAGTCGAGCCGACGGAACGTGTCCGGCGCGAAGAACGTGCCAGTGTCGCGCTCGCGCACGAAGGCACCGTCATCCCACGAATCCCACAGCCCCTGCACCACCTCCAGGTACTCGTCGGCAATCTGGTAGCGCAGCGCATGTTCGGGGTGTGGCCGCCCGTAGTTGCGCCCCGAACCTTCCAGCGGCGAGGTCACCACATTCCAGCCGGCGCGACCGCCGCTGAGCAGGTCCAGCGAAGCAAACTGGCGCGCCACGGTGAACGGATCGCTGTACGAGGTCGACAGCGTGCCGGCAAGCCCGATCTTTCTCGTTGCCGTGGCCAGCGCCGACAGCAGCGAGATCGGCTCGAAGCGGTTGAGGAAGTGCGGGATCGACTTCTCGTTGATGTACAGCCCGTCGGCGACGAAGCCGAAGGCGATGCCGTTGTCCTCGGCGGTACGCGCGATGTCGATGTAGAACTGCAGGTTGACGCTGGCGTCGGCCGGATTGGACGGATGCTTCCAGGCATGCATGTGGCTGCCGGGGCCCTGCAGCATGATGCCGAACGGAATGTGGCGCGGGGTCGTGCTCATGGGAATCGCTCCTGCAAGTCAGGCCACCGCCGCGCGTGGCGCGGGCGACAGCAGTTCAAGGGATGTCAGGCGTGCGTCGAGGTCGGCCACCGGCGCGTCGAGGATGAACTCGCCCACGCCGAAGCGCCGGTGCAGCGCATCCAGTTCGTCACGCACATGCTGCGCATCGCCGGACAGCACGCTCGGGCGTGTTTCTTCGATGCGGAAGTCGGCCACGCCTACCTGGCGCGCGTACTCAGCGGCGGCTTCCGGACTGGGCAGATTCACCGTCTGCCCGGGACCGAGGTGCAGCTTGTAGACCCGTAGCGCACCGATATGGCGCGCGGCAGCCTCGGTGGTCGGCGCAGCGAAAGCCACTGTGGCCAGCAGCGGTGGTTGCGTCGACGCACTTCGGTAAGCCTCAAAGGCCGCCTCGATGTGCTTTGGATCACCATCGAAGTGCGCGGCGTAGACAAAACGCCACCCGAGTTCGGCCGCCTGCTTCGCACTCTGCGGGCTGGCCCCCAGCAGGAAGCGTTCGGGTGCCTGCTGCGGAAGGGGCCGGGCCAGTGCATCAGCCTCGGCGCCGGACAGATAGCCTTCCAGATCGCGCAACTGCTGGTCGAAATCGGCGAAGGCCGGTCGTCCTGCCGCCAGCGCGGCGGTCGACGCGGGCAACCCACCGGGCGCCTTGCCCACGCCCAGATCCACCCGCCCCGGCGCCAGCGCCGACAGCAGGTTGAAGTTCTCGGCCACCTTGTACGGTGCGTAATGGCGCAGCATCACGCCACCACTGCCGATGCGGATGCGCCGGGTCTGCGCCAGTACCCACGCCGCCAGCACTTCCGGTGCAGGGCTGGCCAGCGTGGGTGCGGCATGGTGCTCGGCAAACCAGTAGCGGTGGTAACCCAGCTGCTCGGCGCGCTGCGCCAGCTGCAGGCTGTGGCGAAGCGCCTGCTCGGGCGAGGCACCTTCGGCCACCGGGCTCTTGTCCAACACGCTGATCAGGTAGCTCATCGTCGCGTCCTCGCTCAGGGGTGGGCCACGGGAATGCCAAGCAACCCGTTCAGCGCAGCCAGGATCGGCTCGGCACCGGAGATGTACTGGCGATCCTGGTGGGCGCCGCTGGCAAGCTCACTGCGCACGCCCTGCGGCAATACCAGCTTCGGCAGTGACTGGTCCTGTTCACCGATCTCGGCGATCACCTCGCGGCGCGGCCGCGCGAAGCCGATGCGGCGCACGTCCAATTGCGCGTCCAGGCCGTCGATGCTCGACAGCGCACCTTCCAGCAGCAGGCTGTGCCGGCAGAAGAAGCGCTGCCCGGGAATCTGGCCGTCCTCGAACTCACGGTCGAGCAGGAACAGGATGGGTTTGTCGGTTGCGTGCAGACTCACGGAGTCGTCCTCATCAGGGCCGGCAATGCAATGCCGATTCGATTTCGATGCTAGAGAAGCCAGCGCCGGCAACAGCGATGCCAGGCGACAATCGGCGGTCAGATCCGGCCACGCAGATGCGCCTTGGCCATAAGCAAAGCGCCGGCGGTTATGGCATCAGGCAATGCGCCGAAGCGGCACCGGCAGCACGCGAGCCTGCGTGGCCAGATGCCCGACCGCACGCTCAGCCGCCAGTGCAATGCGGGCCTGCAAGGCAGCGCTGTGGATGCGCTCAGCGTCGAAGTCGGCCGGCGTGGCATACACCCCGATCGGCAGCGTGTGCGCCTGCAGGAAGCTGAACAACGGCCGCAACTGGTGATCGATCACCAGCGCATGGCGCTCGCTGCCCCCGGTCGCCGCCAGCAGCACCGGCGTATCCACCAATGCCTCCAGTTCGATGAAGTCCACCAGGTGCTTGAACAAGCCTGGATACGAGCCGCGATACACCGGCGCGGCGACCACCAGCAGTTCGGCGCCCTCGATGGCCTGCAGTGCCTGTTCCACTTCCGGCTGCGCCTCGGCGCGTGACAGCGACTGGCCCAGCGAACGCGCGATCGGCGCCAGCTCCACCAGGTTCACGTTGGCGTGCACCCGCTGCTGCAGCGATTCCAGCAGGTGCCGCACCAGCAGCAACGTACGCGACGTCGCGGAACTGGTCGGCGACCCGACCAAGGCAACCACCTTCAATGCAGAAGACATGAAGCGCTCCCATGTAGAGCCGAGCCCTGCCCGGCTGCTTTCGCCCTTGTAGAGTCGAGCCATGCTCGACTGCCGTTGGCCTGAACCTCAGAACCGGTAATTGACCCGCCCGTACCAATACGCGCCGACATTGCCCAGCACATCACCGCTATCCCACGTGGTCTCGATGCTGGCCACATCGGTGGCGCTGCGCGCGTACTCGGGCACCTTGCGGGTGCGCTTGTCGAACACGTTGTTGATGCCCAGCGCCGCGCTCCAGCCCGCCCCCAGCTCCACGCCACCGGACAGGTTGGTCACCAGCACCGGCGGCTGCTTGTATTCCACGCCGTTGTTCAGCCGCTTGATCGGGCCGTAGTAGGTGAAGTCCACGTTCGAGCGCCAACGCCCGTTCTGCCAGCCCAGCCCTGCCACCTGCGTGTAGCTGGGCGTGCGGAAGCGCAGCGCGTACTCGCTGGTCCTGGTCAGCAGGTTGATGTTCGGCAGACCCTGCAGTGCCGCCGGAATGTCGCTGACCTTCTGGATGGTGGTACGGCCGACGTTGGCCGCGTAGCTCCAGCGCAGCTTGCCCCAGGCGGTTTCCTGGTTGGCTTCCAGGGTCAGCTCGACGCCGCGCGTGCGCGTGTTGCCCACGTTGGTGAAGTAGCTGGCGTAGAACGCATCACCGGGCAGGATGCTGATGCCGGCCGAGCCCAGCAGCGCATCGATGGTGTTCTTCTGCGCCGCGCTCAGCACCGTGCCGCTGTTGTCGGTCACCCGCGCCGGGTCCTGCGCGTTGTAGCCGATCTGGCTGGACTGGCCGAGCTGGCCGCGGATGTCGATCTGATACGCATCCACTGCCAGATGGAACGCCGGGCTCGGGTCCCAGGTCACGCCCAGGCTGTAGTTGGTGGCCTTCTCCGGCTTCAGCGGCGTTGCGCCCAGCGCGATCGCCGCCGGCGAGGACACCTGCGCCACCAGCGTGGTCCCGCACGGGCAGCTGCCAGTGGCCTGGTAGAACTGCGCGCCCAGGCTGGGGGCATGGAAGCCGTTGCTGACCGTCGCGCGCAGGCCCAGTGCATCGGTGAAATCAAAGCGCGTGGTCAGGCGCCCGGTCGAGACACTACCGAAATCCGAATGGTCTTCCCAGCGCGCGGCCGCATCCAGGTACCAGCGCGAAGTGATGTTGGTCGCCGCGCCCACATACACCGCCTTGCTGTTGCGCGTGGCCTTCACCGCATCCGCAGTGGAATAGCCGACGAACGCGGCGGCACCGAAGCCGGTATACGACTCCCACTGCCCAGCCCCACGCTCGTACTGCTCGTGCTGGTACTCGGCGCCCGCGCTCACTTCCAGCGGCGATGCGAACGCCGCCACTTCGAAGCCACGGCGCAGATCCAGGTTGGCGATGCCCTGCTGGTAGTCCAGCTTGCCGTCATAGAAATCGGTGGGCGAGCCCGGGTACGGCAGTGAGTAGTTCACCGAGTTGCGCGTGTAGGTGCGCACGGTGCTGCGGTTGCCGGTCAGGCTGGCGTCGTAGTCCCAGCCTGCGAGCTGGCCTTTCACGCCGGCCGTACCGGTGTACTGCTTCTCCTTGGTTTCCAGCACCGGCAGGAAGCCGTCCGGAAACACGCTCAGCACGCCCGGTGCCTTGTACGTGGTGAAGATGGTCGCGGGCAGACGGAAATTCTGGATCGCCTGCGCGGTGCGGTCGCTGGCGGTCGCGTTGGCATAGAACTGCGCGCTTTCACCCAGGCCATGACCCACATTCACGGCGAAGGCCTTCAACGCATACGAGGGCGAACTGAGGATGGTGTTGGCCTCGGCATTGCGGTTGGCCTCGGCCGGGTTCGGCGAGGCTCCCGCCGGCAGCCGGTTGTTGGGGCGCAGTGCCACCAGGTTGCCGTTCGCGTCTACCGCCGGGTAGCTCAGGTAGCCATCGATGTAGCGGCGGGTACGGATTGCATGATGCTGGCGCGTGCTCTCTCCGGACAGGTTGACGAAGCCATCGGCGCCCCACGGCAGGCCCACGTTGGCACGCACGCTGGTACGCGAGCCATCGCCATCGATGCTCTGCCCGCTTTCCACCGACAGATCGCCACCGTGCGCCTGCGATTTCAGGATCACGTTGACCACACCGGTGATCGCGTCCGAGCCGTAGATTGCCGAGGCGCCATCACGCAGCACTTCCACATGGTCGATGGCCGATACCGGAATCAACGCCAGATCGGCCCAGGCATGCCCGGGAAACCCACCACCGTTGGCCCCGCTCACATAGGCACTGGCATTGCGGCGTTTTCCATTCACCAGCACCAGCGTGTAGCCCGGCGACAGGTTGCGCAGCTGGTAGCCGCGGATCAGGCTCTCCTGATCACTCTGGTAGCCACCGATCTGGCTCAGCGACGGCAGCGCACGCTGCAGCGCTTCCAGCAGGTTGCCCTGGCCGGTGGCGGTGAGGTCTTCGGCGGAGATCACATCGATCGGCGTGGAGCTGTTTTTCACCGTGCGCGTGCTGGTACGCGAACCAGTCACCACAACGGCATCCAGCGTGGAGGCCGCCACATTGGCGGCCGCTGCGGTGGTGGCGGGCTCGGCATCGGCTTCAGCGGCATGGCTGGGCGATGCCGCCAGGGCAGCGGCGATCAGGACAGCAAGCGTGCTCAGTACGGGGGTGTGGGCGGCAGGCATGGGGGCTCGTGGGGTGGGCCGGAAACACGCTTCCATTCAAGAGCGTGTTCATCCGCCACGACAGGCGTGATCGCGTCACCCAGCCGTAACATCCGGCCACCCACATGACCGCTGGTCATGACGTTAGGCGGCAACGCGGTCTGCAGCGCTACATGCCCCAAAGGCATCACCTCATGCCCGCGCACCACGCAGCGCCACGCAGCGCCGCCCGTAGCATCAAGCCATGCCCACCCTGCCCGCCGATCCCAACGCGCCACTGGTCGCCATCGTCGCCTGCCATGGCCAGGGGCTGTTCGAGTTCGGCTGCGCGGTCGGCCTGTTCGCACCGGTGCGGCCGGAACTGGGCGTGGCCTGGTACCGCACCCAGCTGTGTGCAGGCGAACCCGGCGCACTGCGCATGCTCGGTAACACCCAGGTGCAGCTGCCCTACGATCTCGGCAGCGTCGATGACGCCGACATCATCGTCATCCCCGGTTGGCGCGAACCCAGCGAGCGCCCGCCACAGGCACTGCTCGATGCGCTCAACCGCGCCCACGCACGCGGCGCACGCATCGCCTCGATCTGCTCCGGTGCGTTCGTGCTGGCCTGGGCCGGCCTGCTCGATGGCCGCCAGGCCACCACCCATTGGCGCCTCACCGACGCGCTTGCACGCGACTTCCCCCGCGTCGATGTACGCGAGGATGTGCTGTACCTGGATGCGGGCAGCATCATTACTTCGGCCGGCTCGGCCACGGGCATGGACATGATGCTGCACATGGTGCGCAAGGATTACGGCGCGCGCGTGGCCAACCTGGTAGCCGAACGGCTGGTGCTGGCGCCGTGGCGCGATGCCGGGCGCAGCCAGCGCGTCAGCCGCGCGATTCCCAATGGTGAGCCCAGCCGCCTGGCGAAGCTGATGGAATGGATGCGCCGCAACCTGCGCGAGCCGCACTCGCTCGGCAGCCTCGCCGAGCAGGCCGCGCTCAGCCAGCGCACCCTGCAACGACAGTTCCTGGACGCCACCGGCCTGTCGCCGATCGACTGGTTGATCCGCGAGCGCGTGGCCTTCGCCCGTGAGCTGCTGGAAACCACCGACCGGCCGCTGCAGTGGATCGCCGAGCACGCAGGATTCGGTTCGCAGGAATCGTTCCGGCGCCACTTCCGCAGCCAGGTCGATGCCAGCCCCACCGAGTACCGCAGCCAGCATCGCAGCGGCATCGGTGCGGATCGCCTGGTGGGCTGCTGAGCGCCCTCTGTCCCGACTTTCCACGCCGTCATCATCGCTGCAAGATAGGGGCACGCCCCACACTGCCGATGGAACGGTGATGAACGACAGCCCCTACAGGACCTACCGCGTCGGAATCGGCGTTTCGCTGGTGTTGGCCGCGCTCCTCGCCACGCTCTCGCTCATCGCGGTGGCCACTCCCAACCTGGGCTGGGGTGTCGTGGCGCTGGCCACCATCGCACTCTGGGTCGGCTTGCCATTGCTGTTGGTGCTCGTGCTGGCCTGGCTGCGTTACATGGTGCGGCAGCGCGGGCGCGTTCCCGGCCGCGTCCATGCGTTGATGTTCGTGCCGACCGTCGCGGCCATGCTCATCATTCCCCTGTGGCAGTCCCTGCAGCACACGTGGTCCACCGTGGCAGGCGGGTCGCGTGACCCAATTGCCGAGCGGCACATCAATCTCAGCGGGCAGCCCCTGTGGCTGGACACCGCACCGTACGCGTCCACCGGCTCCGGCACAGGCCCGGACCTGCCCATGCAAGGCGACACGCCCGGGCACTTCGTGGCCTTCCACCGCTACCCCAACGCGCAGTCCGATGCAGACAGGGCCTTCCCGTATGAAGAAGGTCGCCTGAAGCGTTCCGTTGACCATTATCGCTACGCCACGCCGTCCGGGGATCGCGCCGTCACCGACGTGCCACTGGTCCGCCAGCCTTATCCGGACACCACACGCTTCAACACCGGATGGGGCCGCACAGGCACACCGGAGCTCGTACATCTCTACTACCACTACAGCGATCATGTGGAGGTCGCGCCCACGCTCGCACGCCTCAGCGGCTCCACTGCCGACGATCTGCAGCGCAGCCGCTTCGAGGGCCTGGTGCTGTTCACCATCCACAACTATGGCAGCGCGCCCATCGTGCGGATGGAAGCCAATGGCATCGCACTGGACATCGGTGACAGGGCCATCGAGAACATCCCGGCGGCGCCTGCGGATTGCACAGCCTATGGCTACCCGGCCGGCGTCGCGCTGCTGCCACTCGACCTGCCGCTGCAGGTGCGCTGGCAAACCGTCTATGCGCCGACACAGTGGCACAGCGCGCGCGTGCAGGTGCCTGCGTTCCGGCAGGCGCAGCCGTTGCCGGGCCAATCCACGTTGCAGCGCGTTCTGCTGTACGTACTGCCCGACGGCATGCTGGCCGCCGAGCGCTACGCCGAGGTGTTCGACGGCGACACATGGCGTGGCATCAAGGCCACCGGCCTGCCGGCCAGCGCTGCCGCCTTCGCGCGGTGTGGCAGCGCCCGGGCTGGCTACGGCGATGATGCCGACGCCGTGCTGTCCGATTGATCCGCAGCGCTGGCGTTCTCAGCCACGCGTACGCACAGCACGTGCATGGATCCTCCAGCACTGCGCCAGGAAGCCGAGCACAAACAGCACGGCACACCCCAGCAGCGTCTGCAGGATCACCGGCGCCAGCGGTGCCGCGGCGATCGGGTGCGACAGCGGTACCCGGGTCAGCGTTTCGTTCACGCCTGGCACCAGCGACAGCAGGAAGCTGAAAGACAGCCCGAAGGTCGACAGGTACGGCCGCGCGCGGCCAAGGAACTGCAGCCGCCCGGCCAGCACACCGCCGAACGCGGCCAACAGCACGATCACGCCGAAGGCGTGGCCCGGATTCAGCCCGCCGGTGCTGGACACGGTGAACGAGGTCGCCACCGACAGCACCAGGCCGACCAGATAGGCCTTGCCCGAATGCGTGGCCGGGTCGATGGCGCGGTGACGGATGAAGCCATACAGACCGGCAAGTACCGGAACCAGGCTCACGGCGGTGTGGATCACCCCGAGGGCGGAAAGTGCGTGTGACATGGGGAAAGCTCCTTCGGATTGAATGAACCAACTAGTAGGTAGACTCGGTACTCAAAAAAAGGCCCGCGAACCTCGCAGGCCTCGACAACCGGGTTCAGCGGGCGGTGCTCACCCGCGCAATGGCCAGCCGCGCCAGCGTGGCAAACGTGCCGGCATCGCCGAAACCACGCGCGGCCAGCATCGCGCCATGCACCGCCGACATGAATGCCTTGGCCTCATCGGCCGCGGAGCCCTGCAGGTGCAGCTGCCCCGTTGCTGCGCCCTTCTGCAGGGTCAGCGCCAGCCAGCCGCTCAGGTCCTCGAAATGGCCGCGCACTTCATCGGCAATCTCCGCAGGAATCATCGGCGACTCCGCTGCCAGCATCGCGCAGATGCAGAACGAGGACGTGCCGCCGGCGATGCAGGCCGACCAGTAGTCCACGTAGGCATTTAGCTCCTGCAACGGGTCATCCAGCTGCCGGTCCAGCAGCGCCAGGCCCTCGCGCGCCTCGGCCCGGTACAGTTCGACCACCGTGCGCACCAGGTCCGCCTTGCTGGGGAAATGGTGGTGGATGCTGGCCTTGCTGATGTTGACCCGTGCCGACACGTCGGCATAGCTGAAGCCGTTGTAGCCACCGGCCTCCAGCAGCGAACGGGCGTGCGCCAGGATCTCCAGGGCCTTGGGCGAGAGCGAGTCTTTCATATGAAACAACCTACTAGTAGGTAGGCCCGCAGTCAATACCCCACCCGTAGCGCCGGCCGCTGGCCGGCATCCCAGCAAACCAGGCCGGTCCTGTTCCGAGCCCCTCAATGCGAAGACACGTACACCGCGTCTGCCGGCCCCGGCGGTACGGCAAAGCTGCGCCGCATGCGTGCCACCTCGGCTGCCGGCGGCAGCGCGAACAGGCGCTTGAACTCGCGGTTGAACTGCGACGGGCTGGCGTAGCCCACCGCCAGCGACGCGGCCTCGGCCGTCATGCGCTGGCGCAGCATCAGCAACCGCGCCTGATGCAGCCGGGTCGACTTCACGTACTGCATCGGCGACGTGCCGGTAACCGCGCGGAAGTGGTCATGGAAGGTCGCCACGCTCATGCCCGCCTCGGCCGCCAGCTGACCCACATCCAGGGCCGTGGCATAGGCCGCATGAATGGTGCGCAGCGCCTTGCCGATGCTGCCGAAGCGCCCGCGCATGGCCAGCGCCTCGCGCATCGCAGCCCCTTGTGCGCCGGTCAGCACGCGGAAGTACAGCTCACGCACTAGCGCCGGCCCCAGCACGGCAGCTTCCAGCGGATCGGCCAACGCTTCCAGCAGGCGCAGCACCGTGGCCTGCATCGGCGCCTGCATCGGGCTGGACATCATGCTCTGTGCGGGTACCTGCCCTGCACCGGCCTGCTCGCCCAGTTCGATCAGCAGGTCCGCCGCCAGCTGCAGGTCCAGGTGCAGATAGATCGCCAGCAGCGGCGCCTGTTCCGACGCCTCGGTTTCCATCGTGAACGGCACCGGCACCGACACCGCCAGGTAGTGCTGCGCGTCGTACTGGTACACCTGCCCGCCCAGATAGCCACGCTTCACGCCCTGGCAGACGATCACGATGCCGGGGTCATACAGCACCGGCGTGCGCGCCAGCGGCCGGTTCGAACGCAGCAGGCGCACCCCGGGCAACGGTGTGAGCGTATAGCCCTCCTCCACCGCCAGGGTCTGCAGCAGGCCGACCATGCGCGCCTGCATCTGCCCTTGCTGGGAATCGACCACGGACACGAGCACTCCAGAGGAATAGGCAAGAATGGACGAATCCTAGGCCTGTGGCGCGGATCGCTCAAGCACTAACGTGCAAGCCCTCCCCCAACGAGCCTGATCACCATGACCTCCTCCCGCCTCATCCTCATCACCGGCGTCAGCAGTGGTTTCGGCCGCGCCCTGGCCCAGCAGGCCCTGCAGGCCGGCCACCGCGTGGTCGGCACCGTGCGCAACGACGAAGCGCGCGTGGCATTCGAAGCGTTGGCTCCCGGCCGCGCCTTCGGCCGCCTGCTGGACGTGACCGATGCCGATGCCATCGATGCGCTCGTCGCCGATGTCGAAGAAAACGTCGGCGCCATCGACGTGCTGGTCAACAACGCCGGCTACGGCCACGAAGGCATCCTCGAAGAATCCACGCAGGCCGAGCTGCGCCACCAGTTCGAAGTGAACGTGTTCGGCCCCGCCGCAATGATCAAGGCAGTGCTGCCGCACATGCGCGAGCGCCGCCGTGGCCACATCCTCAACATCACCTCCATGGGCGGCTTCATCACCCTGCCCGGCATCGCCTGGTACTGCGGCAGCAAGTTCGCGCTGGAAGGCATCAGCGAAGTGCTGGGCAAGGAAGTGGCAGCGTTCGGCATCCACGTCACCGCCGTTGCACCGGGCTCCTTCCGCACCGACTGGGCCGGGCGCTCGATGGCACGGGCACCGCGCAGCATTGAAGACTACGACGCACTGTTCGATCCCATCCGCAGCGCGCGCGAGGCAAAGAGTGGCCACCAGCTGGGCGATCCGGTGAAGGCCGCGCAGGCCATGCTGCAGATCATCAACAACGACGCGCCGCCCAGCCACCTGCTGCTGGGCAGCGACGCGTTGCAACTGGTGCGCGCGAAGCTGGCGTCGATGGCCAGCACCCTCGATGCCTGGGAACAGCTGAGCCGCTCCACCGACGGCATCGCGTGAGGCGTGAGGCAGCCGATGCGCTCACCGGCTGCCTCCCTTCCGCCGGCTCAGTCCTCCTGCACCAGCTTGAACTCGCGCAGCAGGCCACCAATCTGCGTCCTGTCCAGCTTGTTCATCAGCAGGTTGCGCAGGAAGGCCGGCCCGGGAATGTCCAGCTCCTTGCCATCGCGCAGGCGCCCGGTTGCGGCCAGCAGCGAACGCACGTCATAGGTGGAATTGAACACCTCCGGCACGCCGCGCTCGATACCCAGCAGCGTGTACACCGCTTCCATCGGCGTGCGCACCGAATACTCGGTGGTGAAGATGCAGTCGCGCTGCTTCGACTCGGCGAACTGGCCGATGAAGGCGAAGTTCACCGCCCCCTCCGGCACCACGTCCGGGCGGTCACCGGCCTGGCGTGGCATGAAGAACGCGGTCACGTACGGCATCATCACCGGCACCGTCTTCGCACCGGTCGCAGCCAGTTCGTCGATCTCGTCCAGCGGCACGCCCAGGTGGTACAGCCACTCGCGGGTGATCTCCTCGCCGGTGCAGTCCTGCATCGGCTTCTTCACGTAGTCACCGGGCGTATCCACGAACAGCGAATACACCCACACCACGATCTGGTCCTTGGGCTGGTTCTTGAAATGCGGCTGCCGGTTCACCGTCCAGCTCATCAGCCAGCGCGAGTCGCGCACGCTCACGATGCCGCCGGTCACCACCCTGCCACTGAACGGGTCGCGCTTGGCAATCTTCTGGATGTAGGCGGGAATGCGCGCATCCAGCGTGGTCACCGTTGCCGATTCCCACTTGGTCTCGGGAATATGCGCACCGAACACATCCGGGCGCCCGAACGCCGCGTCCTTCGCGGCGATGCGCCGCCACAGCTCCCACGCCGGTGCCGGGCCTTCATTCAAGCGCGCCGCCGTGTGGTGATCGCCATTGTCTGAATTCTCGGTCAGCGAACCGATGGTCAAGAACACCAGGTCATCCGCGCCCAGATCGACGCCGCCGGCCACGCCGTCGTGGGTCCAATGGATGCGCGTGGCCTGCTTGCGGCCGGCCTGCAGATCGAAGTCGACGTCGGTCACCTCAGTGCCGTACTGGAACACCACGCCGTGGTCCTGCAGCCACTTCACCAACGGCAGCACCAGCGATTCGTACTGGTTGTACTTGGTGAACTTCAGCGCCGAGAAATCCGGCAGGCCGCCGATGTGGTGGATGAAGCGATGCAGGTACAGCTTCATTTCCAGCGCCGAATGCCACTCCTCGAACGCAAACATGGTGCGCCAATACAACCAGAAGTTGCTGTCCAGGAAGTCGCGCCCCAGCACCTCGTCGATGCGCTTGTTCTCCATCTCCTGCCGGGTGGCCAGGAACAGCGCGATGATGTCCTTCTGCGCCTGCTCGCTCAGGGTGAACAGGCCATCGGTATGCGCATCCTCGCCGCGATTGATCGTGGCCCGCTGCAGCGAATAGTTCGGGTCATCCTTGTTCAACCAGTAGAACTCGTCCAGCACGCTGGCATCGTCGATCTCCAGCGAAGGAATCGAGCGGAACAGGTCCCACAGGCATTCGAAGTGGTCTTCCATCTCGCGGCCGCCGCGAATCACGAAACCCTTCTCCGGCACCTTCAGTCCATCCAGCGCGCCGCCGGCAATCTGCTGCTGCTCAAGAATGGTGATGCGCTCACCCGCCATGCGGCCGTCGCGCACCAGGAACGCCGCTCCGGCCAGCGACGCCAGCCCCGAACCGACGAACCACGCGCGCTTGCCATCCACACCCGCCGGCTTGCGCGGGCGCGCGAAGGCTTCGTAGTTGCCACTGCTGTAATACATGCACTGCTCCTTCCTGGAGGGGGTAACCCCACTGTAAACGCCCCATGCGTCAGCGCCGCTTAGGAATGGTTGCGAGCGCTTGCGACCAAATGCCGCAGCAGTGCCCGGCCATGCCTGGCAACCCCCTCCGCAACCATATTTGCCATGCAGGCATTTGCCTGCCTATAGTCCACCCAAGGACGGCACCCGCCCGCCCATCGCGAGGAAGCTGCCATGGTGGATATCGCACACAGGGTCGGCATCAAGGCCCCCGCAAGCCAGGTGTACCAAGCCCTGGCCACCCCCGAAGGCGTCGCCGCCTGGTGGGCCGAAGACAGCCACGGCGACCGAGATGTCGGCGGCACGGTCAAGGTGCGCTTCACCAACAACGGCCAGGAAATCGGCGCCATGGAAATGAAGCTGGAACAGCTCATTCCCGGCCAGCTTGTGCTCTGGCAGTTCCTCGCCGGCCCCGCCGAATGGATCGGCACCCACGCACGCTTCGCGCTGAAACAGGAAGGCGACTACTGCATCGTCCTGTTCACCCACGAAGGCTGGAAGGAACGCGTCGAATTCACCTCCCACTGCAGCACCAAGTGGGCGGTGTTCCTGATGAGCCTCAAGGCCCTGCTGGAAACCGGCAAAGGCCAACCCAACCCGCACGACGTCAGGATCGACAACTGGAACTGAAGACGCCCCGCATGAATGCAGACAAGGTATTCAAGGCACTGGCCGACCCCACGCGCAGGACGCTGCTGGACCTGCTCTGCAAGGACAACGGCCAGACCCTGGGCCAGCTCTGCGAACACCTGGACATGGCCCGGCAATCGGTCACCCAGCACCTGGGCCTGCTGGAAGACGCCAACCTCATCAGCACCGTGCGCCGTGGCCGCGAGAAGCTGCACTTCATCAACCCGGTGCCGCTGCACGAGGTGTACGAGCGCTGGGTACGCAAATTCGAGCAGCAGCGCCTGAGCCTGCTGCATGACCTGAAACGAGAACTGGAAGGAGAATGACGATGTCCGCAGAGTCCACCCGCTTCATCCACGTGATCTATATCGCCTCCACCCCACAGAAGGTGTTCGAGGCCATCACCCGCCCCGAGATCGCCAGCCGCTACTGGGGCCACGAAAACGTCTCGGACTGGAAGCCCGGCTCGCGCTGGCAGCATGTACGTGCCAACGAAGCGCGCTCGGTCGAACTGGTCGGCGAGGTGGTGGAAAGCACCCCGCCCTCGCGGCTGGTCATCACCTGGGCCGCCGCCTCGCAGGCCGACAACCCGGATGCCTACAGCCGCGTCACCTTCGACATCGTGCCCTACCAGGACATGGTGCGGCTGACCGTCACCCACGACGAGCTGGAACCGGGCAGCGGCATGGATACCGGCATCCGCCAGGGCTGGCCGATCGTGCTGTCGAGCCTGAAGTCGTTGTTGGAGACGGGCAAGGGGTTGGATGTGTTTGCGAAGCCGAGTTGAGCATCCCAGCCCGGGTTGAATGAGCGTCGCCGCGCTAACGGCAAGCGGCGACGCTCTTTCCCTGCCACACCGCCAACGATGGGAGCAGGGTTTCCGACGAGCTGCCCGCAGCGCTCAGCTGGCCATCAAGGTAGGTCAGCCGCAGGGTCTTCCCGTCCTGGCGCAGCACAATGGAATCCGTAGCGCCGCTTACCAGCACAAGATCACGCCCGCGTTGCTTGACCTGCATCAGCACCGGCGCGATGGCCGCGCCCTCGTAACGCTGGACCAATGCGTAACCGCCATCGGCCTCGCTGACAAACGACACCTCCAGGCCCAGCAGATCGCCCGAGTCGGCATGCCTGCAGACGCTGGAATACGTGGCGTCGCGCGGCTGCGCGCTGGCACTGCCTGCAGACGCGGACAACACCAGCAGGCCCACTGCCAACGCAAACGATGGAATCGAACCGGCCATGCCCTGTCTCCCCGTCCTGGATGCAGGCGGCAGCGTAGCGCGTTCCCCTGCTGAACGCCCGCCCCACGCTCACCGCTGCCAAACCCGGTTCCGACCGCACTCCGACGCCGCCCGCCACAGCATCACCCGCAGGCTCCCCAGGCGACGTTCGATGAGTGCTTCAGACGCAGATTCCCTGCACAGCAAAGTGGCGGCGGTTACCCTCTCGTTCTGGGTGATGAAGATCGCCGCTACCACCCTTGGCGAGACCGCGGGCGACCTGCTGTCGATGACGCTCAACCTGGGCTACGTGGCCAGCTCGGCCATCCTGCTCACCATCTTCGCTGGCCTGCTGGCCGTGCAGCTGTCGGCGAGGCGCTTCCACCCGGTGCTGTTCTGGTCGGTGGTGCTCGCCACCAGCACCGCCGGCACAACGATGTCCGACCTGCTCGACCGCGCGCTCGACCTGGGCTACGCCACCGGCGCCAGCCTGCTGGCCGGCTGCCTGGCGCTGGTGCTGCTGGCGTGGCGGGTGTCGGAAAAGTCGATCTCGGTCAGCAACATCGCATCGCGTCGCGCCGAAGGCTTCTACTGGACCGCCGTGCTGTTCTCCAACACGCTCGGCACCGCCCTGGGCGACTTCCTCGCCGACGATTCCGGGCTGGGCTTCACCGGCGGCGCGCTGCTGATCGGCAGCCTCATCGCGCTCACCGCGCTGGCCACCCGCATCAAGGGCATCAACCAAGTCATCCTGTTCTGGATCGCCTTCGTGCTCACCCGCCCGTTCGGCGCCACCTTCGGCGACCTGCTCACCAAGCCGCTGGAAAAGGGCGGGCTGGGCTTCGGCACGGTGGGGTCGTCGCTGGTGCTGTTCACCATCCTCGCGACGCTCGTCGCGCTGCCGATGCTGCAGCGGCGCGCACAGCCCGCCAATTAGCGCGCCGTCCAGCCCCCATCCACCGGCAGCGCCGTGCCGGTGATCTGCGCCGCCGCATCCGACGCAAGGAACACCACCATCTCGCCCAGCTGCTCGGGCGTCACGAACTGCAACGAAGGCTGCTTTTCGGCCAGCAGCGCACGGGCGGCGGATTCCTGATCCGTGCCCTCCTTCTCTGCCAACGCAGTGATCTGCTGCTCGACCAGCGCCGTTCGCACCCAGCCCGGGCAGATGGCATTGGCGGTGATGCCGGTGCCCGCATTCTCCAGCGCGGTCACCTTGGTGAATCCCACCACGCCATGCTTGGCCGCCACATAGGCCGACTTGTTCACCGAGCCTACCAACCCATGTACCGACGCGATGTTGATGATGCGCCCGGCGCCCTGCTGCTTCATGTGCGGCAGTGCCGCCGCCGTTGCATGGAACACCGCCGAGAGATTCAGCGCCAGGATCGCATCCCACTTTTCAGCGGGAAATTCCTCGATCGGCGCGGTGTGCTGAATGCCCGCGTTGTTCACCAGGATGTCGATGCGGCCCATCTTCGCAAAGGCGTGGTCGATCATTCCGCGCACCGCCTCGCCACGGGAAAGATCGGCACCATCGTGCGCGACCCGTACGCCGAATTCGGTTTCCAGCTGGGAACGAATGCGTTCGATCTCTGCTGCATCGCCAAAGCCATTCAGCACGATGTCGGCGCCTTGCCGCGCCAGCGCCGTGGCGATGCCAAGACCGATACCGCTGGTGGAGCCGGTAACCACGGCGACTTTTCCACTGAACATGGGCGCGCTTCCATCGGGCGTAGGCAGCCAGTGTAGCGGCTGTCTTGGCCCGAACGGATTGCCTTGGAATCAGGTGTCACAGGCCGAATCAGTCCGAATGTCGTTCTGACCCCGCTGGCATGGGTAGAATTGGCCAAATACTGTCGTTTAAGGCCATGCCATGGAACACCCTCTAATCGAGGTTCGGGGCGCTGCCCAAGCGCTCAGGGAATTCGCCGAAGCGCGTGATTGGGCGCAGTTCCACTCCCCCAAGAACCTTGTCATGGCCCTCTCCGGCGAAGTTGGAGAGCTGAACGAGATTTTCCAGTGGATGACCGAGGCCGACTCCTTCAAGGCGGCAGCTTCTGAAGCCACCGCCAGCGCAGTGCGTGAGGAAATCGCCGACGTGGCGCTGTACCTCATCCGGCTGTCGGACGTACTCGGCATCGACCTGAACGAAGCCGTCAGCAGCAAGCTCGCCACGAATGCCGCCAAGTACCCGGTCGACCTCTCAAGGGGTGTCAGCACCAAGTACAACAAGCTGGCGCAGCCATGATCGTCTATCAGGCCGACAAAGCGTCGTTCCTTCGCCAATGCAACGACGAGGAAATCGAGGAGGTCATCCGTGCCAGCTTCAAGGCGGCGACGAGGGGTGACGTCGGTGAGTCCGAAGTTCGATCCTGGCGCGAATCGCTTCGATACGTCGCGCGTGCGCTTACTCACCCTTCCATTCCCAATGACATCGGCGTGGCGGTGGAGTTCGTCCTTCCCCAGTCGAAGAAGCGCATCGATGTCGTCCTGACCGGCCACGCTGAGGACGGCTCGCCCCACGTCATCATCGTTGAGCTCAAACAGTGGTCTGCCATCAAGCCGACCAAGCGCGATGCCATCGTTGAGCTTCGTGAAGGGCAGTCACTCGTCCACCCAAGTTATCAGGCATGGTCATATGCCGCTTTCCTGGAAGGCTTCAACGAAGCGGTCCATGAAGGAAAGCTGCAACTACATCCCTGCGCCTATCTGCACAACTATGTGCCGGACGGTGTGATCGACTCGCCCCACTATCAGCCCTACATCGAGCGTGCGCCGCTTTTCCTGAAGAGTGCCGGCGATCTTGAAAGGCTGCGTAGCTTCATCAGTCAGCACACGTGCAACGGCGACGGCGCGCCCGTGCTTGCCGAACTGGAGAATGGCCGCCTCCGTCCCTCCAAGGCGCTTGCCGACGACGTGCATCGACTGCTGAGGGGAAACAGCGCCTTTGCACTACTGGATGAACAGAAGCAGGTATTTGAAGCCGCCAAGGCCGCGTGCGCCCAAGCGCACGCCAGCGGCAAGCCGCGTGTTGTCATCGTCGAGGGCGGCCCGGGCACTGGCAAGTCAATCGTCGCGGTGAATCTTCTCGCGGCGCTTCGCGATGGGTTGACCGTCAAGTACATCTCCAAGAATGCCGCACCTCGTGCCGTGTACAGCAACACACTCATCCAGAAACCCGAGAACGCCCATCTGGTCCACCTTTTCGGCGGGTCGGGCTCCTTCACCGAATCGGCGCAGAACGCTTACGACGTGTTGGTTGTGGATGAAGCACACCGTCTTACCGAGAAGAGCGGGTTCTACGGCAATCTCGGCACGCACCAGATCCAGGAGCTGATCAACGCCGCTCTGTGCAGCGTGTTCTTCATTGATGAAGACCAGCGTGTCACGCTCAAGGATGTCGGCACCAAGGAGGCCATTCGGGACTTTGCAATCGCCCGTGGAGCGACGGTGGAGGTGACCTGCCCCCCGTTTTCCGGGCCAACCTGATCTTAGTAGAGTCCGTCTCACAAGAGGACGGACATGAAGAAGCGATACACCGAAGAGCAGATCATCGGCTTCCTGAAGCAGGCGGCCGCCGGCACGCCGGTCAAGGAGCTTTGCCGCAAGCACGGCTTCAGTGACGCGTCGTTCTACCTGTGGCGGCGCAAGTTCGGCGGCATGGATGTGCCCGACGCCAAGCGCCTGAAGGCACTGGAAGCGGAGAACGCGCGGCTCAAAAAGCTGTTGGCCGAGTCGATGTTGGACAACGAAGCGCTGAGGATCGTGGCGCGGGGAAAATACTGAGCCCGCCGACGCGACGGGCTGCCGTCGCGGACGTGCGGGCGAAGCTGGGCCTGTCGGAGCGGCGGGCCTGCCGGGCACTGGGCTTGTCACGCAGCGTGTTGCACTACCAGCCGCGCATGGCGAACGCGCCGTTGCAGGCCAGGCTCGTTGCGTTGGCGGGCGAACGTCGCCGGTTCGGCTACCGACGGCTGCACATCCTGCTGGAACGGGAGGGCTGGATCGCCAACCACAAGCGAATCTACCGGCTGTACCGCAACGCTGGCCTGGCGGTGCGCAAGCGCCGCAAGCGCGATCGCGTGGCCGTCGAGCGCCGTCCGCTGCAGCTGCCGTCGGGGCCCAACCACACCTGGTCGATGGACTTCGTCTTCGACGCCCTGGCCAACGGGCGCCCGATCAAGTGCCTGACGGTGGTGGACGATTGCACCAAGGAAGCGGTGGAAATCGCCGTCGGCCGGAGGATAAATGGCCAGAACGTGGCCGACATCCTGGATGCGGTATGCCGTTTCCGCGGCTACCCCGCGGCGATCAGGACCGACCAGGGACCCGAGTTTACCGGCCGGGCGCTGGACCAGTGGGCGACCGCCAACGGCGTGACGCTTGTGCTGACCCAGCCAGGGAAACCCACGCAGAACGCCTATGTGGAGAGCTTCAACGGCAAGTTCCGGGACGAATGCTTGAACGAAAACTGGTTTATCTCGCTCGAGCACGCACGGGCGGTAATCGCCATCTGGCGCAAGGACTACAACGAGGTGCGTCCGCACAGCTCACTGCCCAAATGCACGCCTGCCGAGTTCGCCGCCGCGCTGCGCAACGAAGGTGCCTTGACTGGTTCGACCGCTGATCGAAACCTGACCCACCGGAGCGGTATGCTCCCCAACCTGGACTCTACTAAGTAGCTAGTGGCCCTGAGAAAGGGGGCAGGTCAGAGGAGTATGCCCTGTCCTCGCAGTTCCGTTGTGCAGGCTCCGATGGCTATCTCGCCTGGTTGGATGACGTGCTGCAGATCCGCCCAACCGCGAACACCACGCTGGATGAGGGCAGCTACGATTTCCAGGTGTTCGATGACCCGTCCGCGCTGCATGCCGCCATCGAGGCCAGGAACGGCGGCAACCGCGCGCGCGTTGTGGCTGGCTACTGCTGGCCTTGGAACAGCAAGAAGAACAGCAAGGAAATGGACATTGTCATCGGCAGCTATCGCCGGCAATGGAACCTCAACGACGATGGGAGCCTCTGGATCATCTCTCCTGATTCAATTGACCAGGTGGGTTGCATCCACACCTGCCAGGGTCTGGAAGTCGACTACATCGGCGTGATCATCGGGCCGGACATGGTCATGGAAGACGGCGCTCTGAAGACCGTCCCTCGTGCGCGGGACCGGCACGACAAGACCATGAAGGGATTCGTGAAGCTGTCAAAGTCCCATCCCGCCCAAGCCGCCGAGCTCGCGGACACCATCATCAAGAACACCTACCGCACCTTGATGACCCGAGGAATGAAGGGCTGCTACGTCTACGCCACCGATCCGCAGGTGGCCGCCTACTTCAGGGCCCGGTTGCAACGCGGGGCACCCGTTGAGCAGGCGGTGGAGGTGGACGCCTGAGCGACCCCACCTGACAGTCATCGGAGATAGGTTCCACGCGAAGTTCGTCGGACATTTCGCAAGCACAAGGACTATGCATGAACTGCCTTACTCCATCGGGTTAACCAATAACGCCCACGCCTCCAGCACCAAAACTGAATCCTGCTCGGCGATCAACTCGCGGTCCACCACTAGGCACCCCGACTAGGGTGTGGTGTCGCTGCTGAATCGCACAGGCACTGTGATCTCTCTTCTGATGGACCGCTCGCTGAGATTGGATTGCGGTCCAGCGCAAGTCCCTCGTTCGGCTGTCTCATTGCGCTTACCGCTCCCGCCACCCGCACAAAGTCAATCAGTCAGGCCAACCCATTCTGGATCGCATTCGTGCTTCTCATCCGACTGAAACAAGCTTCGCCGGCCCGCCCACCATCCAGCTGGAAATATCCCTCCTAGACTTCGGCAGGGCACGCCCGCCGCCATCTTTGCTTACCATTCTCATCCAAACATAATCTAAGCCAAGTTCTCACGCGGATCAGCCAAGCATCCCTCAAGATACAACAAGGCATCCGGATTATTTGCAATTGCAAATTGCAGCATCGATTCCCAGTTATTGGGAGTTCCATGAGCGCTATCCTGCGACTTCAGCTTACTCAAGACAGCCATTTCTACGGTCACACCAGGAAACTGTAGGGTCTCATAGTATGCACGCGGATCTCGGCAAATATTTATCCAACGTTCGCAAAGGGAATCACATATTGATGTCTTCCTAACAACCTCCTCGAGATGCCACTCAATTACCTCCATCTCCGCAATACTTGGCCCTTGATGGGCGACGATTGAAATCACCGGGTACGCGAACGGCGGATCAATCTTCGCGACAGCGATGCGATTCAATAAGAATTTATCATAGTATGGATGAATTGGACGCCCACCTGAGTTCGCCTGAAAGAATTTCACCCCTTTCTTGCGATTGCACTGATCACAGGCCGGAACAAGATTCCTAGAAAGAAAAGAGTAAACCGGCCATGCCTCTTTCGGGAGCACATGATCAATCGTAGCGGGCGATTGAGCCCCACACACAGGGCAGACGCCTGGAGAGATTTTTTTTCTGATGTATTCAATGAACTTAAGAGAGTTTATCTCACCAGTGTAATGCGCCCTCATTGCTGTATTCAGCCCCTCAGGCAGCAATGGATGCGAAACAGGAATACCTCCCCTTGCCCTGATGTACTGCCTATAGGACGCGAAAACCGACCCAATGTTATCCCGAAAAAGCGGGAACGAGCTTAGATTCTTTTGCCCCCCAATCTCAACGGCAACTTTGAAGTCAAAAAATTTTGGACGCCGTATATACTTCATTGATCGCCTCCAAGGGAGTTACGAAGGAGGCTCGCCCTAATGTATGCAACAGCCTCAGTACTCATCTCCTTACTTAGCATGGCAAGCTCGTGCTCGCTATTCGGGTCTACATTCCTCCCCTTAAGACGCTGAAACGCGTCCTCTGTCAATCTAGCGAGCGTAACAACTGTTTCATCCCCAAATACGTAGGCCGATACGGCAGCAACGCTTGCCCCAAGTGTTTGGAGCCTGGGACTCCTTACAAGTGGCTCTCCATCATTCGTTCTGCTCAGAATTGAGACATCAGCGCCGGTAACCTCTCGAACAACAAATGGGGAATGCGTCGCGACGACAGCAAATGAACCCGTTTCCCGGAGAACTTCACGAAGAAGTGACATTAGCTGAGTAATAAACGCTGGATGAAGATGATTCTCAGGCTCATCGACAAGAACCAATGCTCCCGACTCAATGAACGCGCACAAATTTAGAGAGAATTTGAAAAAAAGTTGCTGACCACTACTGAGTGGCTGCAGCTCACGCAGAGCCCCTCGAGCCGAATCATTCGGTCGTGAAGCATGAGAATAGCGACTATCCAGAATATCGCCTTCAGAGAAAAATTCCGGACCACGATCCGAGTCAAGCCCATCAAGGAAGCTGTCCATGACTGAACTTGAAGCTCCAAGAAGAAGACTGAGCGGCAAGTAGACGTCACCGCCCCTCGTAACGTAGTGCCTCGGAGTGGCATGCGACTTCTTTATCGGAAGACCAATGCGAGCCAGCGGGAGCCATTTCTTCAAAGCTCGATCAAAAATCTGGAATCTACTTCTCCCCCCGATTCGAGTGTCATCCCGAACCAAGTCAACCAACGCTGCAGTAAGCGCCCCTTTATCGCCTGAACGCACCCAGGATGGCGATAGCGCAAAATGACGGTATAGAAGAATATGCTGACTTCTGAGCTTGCCAGGCAAAGAGGACCGGCCCGGAGAGGAGCTGAACGCGATTACTCGACTAAAAGGATCATTCGATTGCACCAAACTATCAATCTTGGAACGAGCAAGCCCATGCACAATGTTTACCAAAGTCTGAGACTTACCCACTCCATTCTCACCAATGAGAACATTTATCCTTCGGTCGAACAACCCAGAATTCTCAAAGTTCAACGAAATTTCATGGCGACTTCGAAAACCAGATAACTTAAAGCTGACGAGCGCTTTCGCACTTGATCTCTGTAGCGATCTCAATTCCGCGCCATCCAGAACATCTGCGCCACGCCGATATGCAAAATATCGCTCATGTGACCTAAGGACAACATTTCTGAACACATCTGACTTCTCAACGGACTTCCCGCCACCGGAAACATTACTCCCAGGATCGTAAAGGAGAACATCATGAGCAGACTTCAGGGCTAGCTTGGTAGCGTGAGATCCGATGCTGCGCACCAAGTGTCGATACGACTCAATGTTTCCTTGAAGCGTGGCAAACCAAGATGGAGCCCCCTTATCTTTCTCGCCGGCTCCCGATACACTTATAAATCCTGATTCAACTTCGACCAGATCTCGCCCCAGAAGGACCGCTTCAATAGCACTTTTACAATCGGTGAATCTTTCTGAGAAGAACGCGACTGGAGACTTAAAGATCACTGATTGCTGGTACATCTTCACGCACATACCAGCCTCTAGCCGTCCCTCAGCATTACCCGAAGCATCTTCTCTTGGCCAAACAACTACAGCGACGCTTTGCTCGAGCTGCATTGCAGCTTCGAAGCTTCGCGCAAAGTAAAGTTTGAACTTCACGAATTTCCCCCTGAATTGATATGAACTTAACCAAGCTGTGACAGCTCTGTCCGATTAAGCATTCAAACTTTCGCTGGCCTTACGTTCCGGCTGCTCGCACAGAATGCAGCATCACGCACTACCGGTTCCGCACAGGGCCCCTTGCCATACGAGGGAACACAACTTTCCAAGGAAGGCTATCGCCCCCCCCACCCGGTCGCTTCACCCGATGCCAAGCACCGCCGACACTCTCACTTCCAATGATCCGGCCCCAGAAACGGCAGGCTCAACACAAACACCGGAACCGCCACAGGCACCAACGCCGCGCCCAGCACCTTCCCGGCAGCGGTCCCACCCCCCGGCTTGTTCGTATCGTCCGGCCGGATCCGCTCAGCCCGCGCGGTAATCGACTGCGGAAGCTTCGTCTTCTCGGCCAGCGCCGCAGCGTCCGGCAACTTCACTCGCTCGCCATCACTCTCAAACAGCGCGCTGTAATAGCTGCCGCCCTTCCTGGAAAGATTGCAGTCCGGGTTGGCCGCCAGCTCGTAACGGCTCCGGGCTTCAAGGATGTACGGCCGGCGGGTCAACTCATCAATGGCCTTGGCCACCCGCGGGCTGATCTCCAGCCGCTCCAGCTTGAACTGCGCCGCCTGCTCCGGCGTCACCTGCTCTGGCCGCAGCAGCAGCGCGTAGCTGCCATGTACCTTGGCCCTGTCGGCCGGCACGCGCCAGTCCTCGCGGAAGTACAGCTGCGCGCAGACCACGGCCTCGCGCAGCGGGCTGTCCATCAGCGCACGGTAATCGCGGAACGACGCGGCGTCGAAGCGCACCGGCTCGTCATAGACCGGCAGCAGGTACAGCTTGCCGTCGTCGGCCACGAATGCGCTGGTGATCTCGCGATTGGAATGGTGGTAATCCGGCCCGCTGGCGCAACCAGACAGCAGGCCAAGGCACAGCGCGGAGACAATGAAGCGGATGGACGTTCGCATGTCGTGTTGAATGGCTTCCTTGGAAAACCGGCCTCGCCGATAAGGACGGGGCCAGTCCGCCATGGTGCCACGGCACCGCTTGCGATGCGGAGCCCGCCTTACTTCAACCGCTCCACCAGCCGCTGCCCCACCTCCAGCGCCGAAGCCGGGTTCTGCCCGGTGATCAGCTCACGGTCCACCACCACATGCCCGGTCCACGGCGTAGTGTTGCTGCTAAACTTCGCGCCCGCCCGCTGCAACGCGGTCTGCGGGTAGAACTTCATCTCACCGCCACCCAGCAGCGGCTTGGCCTGCTCCTCTTCCTGGTTGCTGATCACCGTCATCTGGTAGCCGCTGTAGATCCACTTCGGCGTGGCCGGCATCGCACCCGCCTCCAGCTTCGCCACAAAACCACCCGCATCCGGCAGCGCGGACAACAGCGCGATCGGCCCGTGGCAGACCAGCGCAGTGGTCTTGTTGCGCTGGTGGAAGTCGGCCAGCAAGCGGCCCAGCGCCGGGCTCTTCAGCAGGTCCTGCATGGGTGCGTGGCCACCGGGAATGTAGACCGCATCGAACCGCGCGTAGCCCTGCTGCTCGATGCGCGCCAGGCTGACCACCGGCGAAGCCGTCGGCGAGGTCAGCGCCAGTTTCTCCAGCAGCTCCTTGTGCAGCGTCAGCTGCGCGGCATCGTTGCCGAAGTACGCCGGCGTCACCGAGGACGCATCCACCGTCGGCGCCCGCCCCTGCGGCGTGGCGAAGGTCACCGCGTGGCCCGCGTCCAGCAGCAGCTTGACCGGCTGCATCAGCTCGTTGAGATAGAAGCCAGTGGACAGCACCTTGCCGTCCTTCAGGTCCAGGTGGTTTTCGTCGGACAGCACCACCAGCACGTTGGCGGCCTGCGCACCGGTCGCGGCCAGGGTCAGGGCCAGCGCTGCGGCCAGTCGGGTCATCAGGTTCATGGGGAAGTCCTATTGGGGAATGGCGGCCACTGTATTCATCGCCCCAGCGGCGATAAATTGGCCCCATCGCAAAACATCTGTTCCCCGGAGAGCTAAATGAGCCGCAAGTTCGACTACCTGGGCGATGTGGAGGTGTTCCTGGCGGTGGTCGAGCACGGCTCGTTCACCGCCGGCGCGGTGGCGCTGTCCACCACGCCCTCGGTGTTGAGCCGCGCGGTCACCCGCCTGGAAGCGCGGCTGGGCCGGCAGCTGCTGCAGCGGACCACCCGCCGCGTGAGCCTGACCGACGCCGGGCGGCTCTATCTGGAACAGGTGCGCACCGCCTTCGGCCTGCTGGACGACGCCGAGCGCGACGTACTGGCCCAGGACGGTGCGCTGGCCGGCCGCGTGCGCCTGAGCGTGCCCACCACCTATGGCCACTACCGGCTGCCGCCCGTGCTGGCGCGCTTTGCGCAGCAATATCCGCAGGTGCAGGTGGAACTGAACATCACCAACCGCAACGTGGACCTGGTGGCCGAAGGCTTCGACCTGGCCATCCGCCTGGGACAGCTGCCGGACAGCGGGCTGGTGGGGCGGAAGCTGGAGGACGCGCCTTTGGTGCTGGTGGCTTCGCCGAACTACCTGCAGCGCCGGGGTACGCCGCAGACGCTGGATGACCTGCAGCAGCACCTGTGCCTGCCGTTCGTGATGCCGCGCACTGGGCGGCTGGCGCCGTGGGTCTTCCGCGAAGGCGGGCGCGACGTGGACTGGCTGCCGCGTTCGTCCATCGAGACCTCTGACGATGTGCTGGGCGTGGTGTCGCTGGCCGAACAGGGCATCGGCATCTGCCAGAGCTATGCGTTCATCGTGCGCGAGCGGTTGCAGCGTGGGCAGCTGGTGGAAGTGCTGCCGCAGCTGCGGGGGCGGTCGAGGCCGTTCTCGGTGATCTATGCGCCGCATCGGCGGCAGTCGGCGGCGGCGCGGGCGATGATTGAGTTGCTGGTGGGGAATGTGGCGGTGGTTGAGGACGGCGTGGGTTGAGTTTCTGCTGTCTTCCCGCGGTGTCGGCTTTGGACCGCTTTTCGGCCTGTCTGACTGATCGCGCGGTGCTGCGGCCCGGTTCGGAATACGAATTGTTGTAAAGGCGGCTGTCTCGCTATCCCCTGAAGGCACGGGCGATTGCGACGCTCTTGTTCGCGATCAACAGCGCGCCTGCGCGAATGCGTCGGATCGTGAGGCCTACGGCACGAATAGTGCGTGCCACAATAGATTTCCGCTCTCGAATTCTGCGATCTCTTCGCGAATTTCAATTGGTATTCGGAGCGACCGCGTAAACAACATGACGCGCCACCGACAACGGGTGGCCGGGTCTGCAAACCCGATGAAAGCGATGTCTGTAGTTTGCGCTTGCCCGTCGGCACCGTCCCCAAGCGGTGCCGGCGGGCAATCCGTCGGCCTGTATGGCGGGCGGTGCGTGGGGGCTTTCGGGCCCGCCGGTCTTATGACATCGCTTCTTCCGGTTTGCAGCCACGCATCGTCCGCCACCTTCTTCACGGTGGCACTGTTAAGTACAGCCACGGAAGCCGACGCCATGAAAAAGTCCGACACCTTTTCCTCGTACACCGTTGTTGAGCCCATCAACGACGACACTCCCCTGCCCGACCTGAACTCCCTGCTCGGCATCCTCACGCGCATTCGCGCGGGTGAGGGAGCCGATGGATTGCCCTGGCCGGAGAACGATGTGTCACCCGGCCGCCGCGTGAGCCTGGCGAAGAGCGAGCGCGCGATGGTGGGCGCGCTGACGGTGCTGGAGGTGCTGCACGCGGCAGACCGCTGCCGAGTAGCAGCGGAGCCGGAAAGGCACTTGGATGAGGGGGTTGTGGATGGGCTGTTTCTGGCTTGTAGAGGGTTGGTTGAGTGGGCTTGCCGGGAGGTTAGGCCGGAGTGAACACACAAGACACATACTATCTTACTGACCCCAACTTACCGACAAATCAGTGAGGTTAAAAAGCTCACTCGCCCTTATTTGCCTTTGACTTGCCGGCCTTTCTAGGCGCTTCGGAAACCATATCCACCGCTTTGATAGCTTCACCTTGGCCACCTTCCGCCGCAGCTGATTTCGATACCTTCCTTGACGCATCCTTGTCGAAAAACGCAATGAGCGCCTTCCCTTTAGCAGTAAGCCTATAGCGCTGCCACTGCATACCAGCCACCTTCTCGAGGCCGGCCAGATCATAGATCTCCAACTTGGGAAGAACGTTATAGTAGAGAAAGTTATCCACCTTACTCGAGCCCATTTTATTGGTCACCCCGGTGACCAATTTATCCCTCAACACCGAGACGATTCTCATGACGGGATAAGAAACCGGCTCCGCATCCTCTTCCTTTAGGAACACTCTTGTGGACACCTCTATTTCGTTAAGCATCTCCACTATTTCGCGCATATCTTCGTCAGGCCATTTTTTGGCAGCACCAGAAGCCTGCTTTGGGGCCTGGTGAATCATCGAGTCCAATCGGGCCTGCAGCTTTTCCTTATCCTCTCTTAGACGAGCCAATTCTTCAAGCAATGGTTTTGTATCCACCGCTTCACGGCCAGATATCCAACCGGTAAAGTCAAGGCGCTTTGAATAATCGGCCAAAGTCTCATGAACAGCCAATTTAATATCTTTTTCGTCCGAGAAGAAAGACGAAATTTTAGAAAGAACCTTCTCTCTAAAGAACTTAAGCTCTTTGGGATAGTCAGCCTCGAGCGCAGCGGATCCTTCCAGCCTGATCTTATTCTCTAACGCCTGACTTTCGATCACCACAGAAAATATTGGCTTACCCTGACTTAGCGCATAATCGTACTCCAACTCCGTATAACTCAGAGAGGTCTGTGGGTCCACACTTCCATATCTACCGCCTAGTATGAGCATATAGACATCCGAATCATCGATCCACCGACGAATCGTCTCCAACTGAGATTCGCTACCAGCTGAAAAAAGCTCCATTCCAGCCGGAATATGACCAGCCTTAAGAATTGCCTCAACAGCCGCCTGGCGCTCCAGCTTTAAGTCAAGATAAGTCGAAGAAACAAATACTTGCAACTTCTTATTACTGTTCATAGAAAGACTCGCCCCATGGCACCACTCGGTAATTCAAATAATAATACTACGAACAAGAATAGCGTCGAACTTCATATCTTGCAGACCTATGAAAGCAGAAGCCCAAACTTTATGCGATCCAGCAAACCACCCACGTTGTGATTGCTTCTGATCACATGCGCATTGCCGCTCTTGCTGCCAGCCGACTCGATCACGTTCGGGTAGATTGTACATTGCGCCTGCCACTTGGCGCTCCTTGGCTTGTTCGACTCCTCATCGAAGATCTTAACCAACAAGTTGCCAATGATCTTGCGCTTTGCTTACAGGTCGTTAGGTCGCTCTTCCCCTGCCGCGAACTGGCCGAGCGGGCTTACAGGAATGTCAGGCCAGAGTGATCTCTGCCCCCCCTGACCTGCCCCCTTTCTCAGGGCCACTAGCTACTTAGTAGAGTCCAGGTTGGGGAGCATACCGCTCCGGTGGGTCAGGTTTCGATCAGCGGTCGAACCAGTCAAGGCACCTTCGTTGCGCAGCGCGGCGGCGAACTCGGCAGGCGTGCATTTGGGCAGTGAGCTGTGCGGACGCACCTCGTTGTAGTCCTTGCGCCAGATGGCGATTACCGCCCGTGCGTGCTCGAGCGAGATAAACCAGTTTTCGTTCAAGCATTCGTCCCGGAACTTGCCGTTGAAGCTCTCCACATAGGCGTTCTGCGTGGGTTTCCCTGGCTGGGTCAGCACAAGCGTCACGCCGTTGGCGGTCGCCCACTGGTCCAGCGCCCGGCCGGTAAACTCGGGTCCCTGGTCGGTCCTGATCGCCGCGGGGTAGCCGCGGAAACGGCATACCGCATCCAGGATGTCGGCCACGTTCTGGCCATTTATCCTCCGGCCGACGGCGATTTCCACCGCTTCCTTGGTGCAATCGTCCACCACCGTCAGGCACTTGATCGGGCGCCCGTTGGCCAGGGCGTCGAAGACGAAGTCCATCGACCAGGTGTGGTTGGGCCCCGACGGCAGCTGCAGCGGACGGCGCTCGACGGCCACGCGATCGCGCTTGCGGCGCTTGCGCACCGCCAGGCCAGCGTTGCGGTACAGCCGGTAGATTCGCTTGTGGTTGGCGATCCAGCCCTCCCGTTCCAGCAGGATGTGCAGCCGTCGGTAGCCGAACCGGCGACGTTCGCCCGCCAACGCAACGAGCCTGGCCTGCAACGGCGCGTTCGCCATGCGCGGCTGGTAGTGCAACACGCTGCGTGACAAGCCCAGTGCCCGGCAGGCCCGCCGCTCCGACAGGCCCAGCTTCGCCCGCACGTCCGCGACGGCAGCCCGTCGCGTCGGCGGGCTCAGTATTTTCCCCGCGCCACGATCCTCAGCGCTTCGTTGTCCAACATCGACTCGGCCAACAGCTTTTTGAGCCGCGCGTTCTCCGCTTCCAGTGCCTTCAGGCGCTTGGCGTCGGGCACATCCATGCCGCCGAACTTGCGCCGCCACAGGTAGAACGACGCGTCACTGAAGCCGTGCTTGCGGCAAAGCTCCTTGACCGGCGTGCCGGCGGCCGCCTGCTTCAGGAAGCCGATGATCTGCTCTTCGGTGTATCGCTTCTTCATGTCCGTCCTCTTGTGAGACGGACTCTACTAAGATCAGGTTGGCCCGGAAAACGGGGGGCAGGTCACCCCTGCCTGCCTTCCATCGAAAGTAAATAAGGAGAGCTAAACACCACAAGCTCGAACTCGTTCACCTCCCATGAATCGAACCCGTGATGGAGAATTTCTCAGAGGTGCCATCAAGCCTATTCACCCAGAAGCATCTTGTCCCGAAGTCAGCACTGCGTACGGAAAAATGGCTTACGCCAGATCCAATTTTTTCGGATGCGCCTGGATGGTGTTCCAGTGCCGCCATCAAAATCACAGCGTCACCATCGGCAACACGATCACCAAGACTGTACTGATAAAGCATCTCCCTTAAATACTTTACAGCATCCCCTCTCTTCGCAAAATTCATATGTCCAAGGCTAATTGGCTTTGCAGGCATAAGAAAACTCCAGGCGCTTTTATTAATCCACAACTAGCTACTAGACAGTGCTAGGCACTCCCTCACCTCGCGAATGATTAGACCCGGAATCTCCATTGATTGAAGCTGACTATTTCGATCAATTATCCAGGCCACGCATTCTTCACGACTGAGATCATCGCGGGCAATTCTTTCATACAAAGCGACGGCAGACATCCTCGAGAGCCCTAGCTCCATTAGAGAAAGAAGAGTGGCCGAAGAAACACCGAATTCGAGCTGCGTGCCTATATCTAGACCATCCTCGATAAGATCCTCACGATCTATCTCGCGAAGGTGCAAGTGAAGCACATCCATGTACGCTGACAGGTACTTGGGCGCTCTGAATCTAGCTATCTGTTCGACTAACTCCATCGTATCCCGGATCAGGATAGGAAGTTTGTAAGGTCTTTTTGCTTTCTGATGCCACTCAACGCTGTCACGAATGATCCGGGACAGCGAGTATCCCTTTAACCACTTCACAACGATCAAAGCGAACAACCGAATTCTGGCATCAGGAGAGAACGCACGAAATACGTGCGAATTTACTCTTTCCATAATAGTTATGAATCGATCATAGCTATCGTCACTCGCAACTTCCGCCGGCAGCAGGTTCTCCACATCACCAGCGTAAGAACGAAACATCTCAAGAAGCCGCTGGAGGCCAATAGCGCTTACGCCCGGATGCCGCGACGCCAAATCCACGGTGATCTCAATCCCGTCTGCGAGCGTGCCCAATGCATAGTCGAGCTTCGCTATCAATGCGGGATCATGGCGCTTCGCAAGCCCGGCCTTCGAAATGGAGCCAAGCCGCATAAATGTCGTTAGCAAATAGGCCCCCACTTGCTCAAATTTATCGCTACCCTCAATGCTGGCTTGATCCACTGCTCCCCTGCTGGACAGATACTCCGTAACGCAATCCCCCTGCTCGACAACTGCGTCACTCTCACGCTTGATGGGATACCGCGCGCGTCCCGGGACACCTCCAGGCCAGGCTGTCTCATCCGCTGGATCAATGCAAATTATGTTCCCTTGAAATTCATCTCCCCATCGACCGGCGCGACCAGCCAAGTTCCAAAAATCGTGCGGCTCCATCGGGTGCCCTTTACCTTTGCGAGGCCCTCGCACAACAATCGTTCGGCACGATAAATTTACACCCTCAATCAAGGTCGATGTACAAACCAGAAAACGTATTTTCCCCAGGCGAAAAAGCCGCTCAATTTCCAACCGAAGCAGGGAAGGCATATTCCCGTAATGAAACGCAACACCCAACTCGACAAGCGGAGCAAGCAGAAAATCACTATGCACGCCCTTTCGAGCAAGCTCAGCAAGCTGCGAAAGTTCAGGATCGACGACGTCAAGCTTAGGCAAGAGTTGACTAATTAAGTCTGCCACCTCTTCTGCCTCACCGGCCCCGTTCGAATAGACTAACGTTCCACCTCTTTCCCCGACAGCAGCCGCGATGAAGGCCAGTCGCTTCTTGATTCCAACAGGCGTGCTAGCAAGCTGCAGCGTCCCAATTGGCAACTCTCCTCCCTGCTGCCTCAGCTTTAGTTCCCAAAGCTTCGGGCGTCGCGAAACTTGGCTAGCGACAACTAAGTTCTGGAGCACTGTCGAGGAGTCGCTGTCCACTGCAATCGTCTGCACGCCGCTGGGCGCGTCGGCGAGCAATGCCTCAGGGTTCTGAGTAGCCGGACTAATAAAAACAACTTTCAACTGAGGGTTAGCGCGAGTAACCCGCTCTACGGCATCCTGCAAAATCACACCGCGTTGATTGTCGCCTATTTTGTGAGCCTCATCAACGATGAGCAAATCAATTAGCAACTCATCCCCAAGCACGTTAGCAAGAAGATGCAGTCGCTCCTGGGTGAACACGAGAATTACTCGAGCACCACCTGCTCGCGCGACCCTGTACTTTTCAGGAAGTGGCAATGATGAGACTTCAATCAGCTCGCTGTGATCGAGTGAATCTCTAAGATTTTTTTCTATTTCAGATACTAGCGCTCGAGTAGGTGCAAGGTAGACTGCGACTTGATTTCCACCAGTCTTCACTTGGTCAATTAGCCACTGAAGAACTAAGAACGTTTTTCCAGAAGCAGTGGGGGCAGATGCTGAAAGCCAACCTTCTCTCCTAGCATTGGCCCAGAACATCTTCTGAAAATCATTTACCTGCAGCCAAGTCCCACTTGCCTGCACCAAAATGGACCGATCCATCTCCCTACGGTGGGACTCAAGACGCAGCGCTGTGCCGAGTCTGGAATCAAGATCGGCTGATACGAGTTTACGAACGCAAGCTAATGAAATTGCACGAAAGTTCGACAGCTTGCTCATCAGTACTCCGCCAGCATCTTTCAGCGCTTGGCCTTTTGCCAACAACACTGCGCCTGTTGCGATACGTAGAGCGGCATCCTGATCGCCTTTCTCATTAGATCGGGCCAGAATGCTGCCAGCCAGAAGCAACCTTGCCCAGTCAATGGATTCAGCGGAATCTGAAGATTCCTCCGGCGCTAAATTATCAAGCTCATTGCGGACGGTGAGCCGAGTCAACTTATTGAGGTCATCTCGGATTCCATTTTCAAGAAGCCAAGACTGTAGTTCAGCAAGACTCATTGTTCGCGATCCCCATAGCCTTCAAGAATGCCGCACGAAATCCATCAGCCGATGGCAGGGGTACGCATAGCAGTTCAATTTCGACCTGATCAAGTTTCTCTACAATGAGCCGCTCGCCAATGCGATCAGCCCACCCAACAAGCGCAGCTCGAGAGGCTTCGAGGATATCCTCAGCAATCCCTTTTGCATTTTCTCCCGGATAGAATGGCGCATCGAACCCTACAAGGGCCACCCCGCAATACTGTACACGCTTCGACATAACCGAAGACTTATCGAAGTACTTTTTTATTGCCTCGGTGAGGCGACGATCACTAAGATCTGCCTTATCGCTCAGTAGTAGCAGATCGCGCTCTCTTTCAGCATCCTCGTGATCTGGCTCAGTCAAAAACGGCGACAAGGAACGAAGGCACTCACGAACGGCTGCACTCGCGTCACCGTAAACCTTCGACTCTCCCCAGTAGAGCTTTAGCAGACCGTCGTCCGTCACCCCAGCGTAAACGCCGTCGGCCCCGTGATAGTGCATTCGCGTATCCGTCTTCAGATCCATTTTGCAAAGAATCTGAGGCAGCTTGAGGAAGCGTTCCGCCAACAAGAACAGAAGCATCTCCCCCCCTTCACCGCTAGTCGCCAAGTCGGTAAACGAACGTTTAGCTCGCTCTACCAGCTCAGTTACTGCTTCCGAGCTATTGAACTTTTGGTCCCGCGCCTTAGCCTCCAAAAGTTGTGAGCGTGGGATCGCATAGTCCACGACAGCATTCCGCATAAACTCTGCCAATCGGCGCGGTTGAACTCGCCCATTTCCGTCTAGCGTCAGGCAATGACAGTGAATCTTTACAAGATGCCCATCAATAGAAACATCTCTCGACACAAGAGCGAGGTGAACATCAAGTGCTTCAGGATTCCCTGTAAGCGCGGCCTCCAGATCTGCTGCAGTAATATTCGACACGCCCCCTCCGTTCCATACCGAGTCCCTGGCCGATACTTCGAGGCCTGAAGAGGAAATGTAACTACCCTAGCCCGGGTCGTCCATCACAACCGCAGAGAGGGCAGAGACCATCAATAGACTGACGAAATGTACTTTCGGTAAGGCGGCTAGTTCAGGGTCGATCCGATCGCATACGTTTAGCACAGCCCCAGTGAGCGGCCGCATCCCTTCTTATCTGACCACTCGAATTCGGCGTCAAGATCGATGGCAAGTTGGATTCGGTAGATCCGGAGCAGCTCAACGTCTCTCGTACACTCTTTCGAACGGCAACCTGATTCTGAAATGCAGTCCTTTTTGAAATTGCCACCAAACGGCAAAGAGCCGCCAGTCACCCTAGCGAGGCCCAGGTTGCGCGCCACACTCTCCGTCGCTCCGATCAATCTCAAGGTCAAGCTCTAGAAACCAACAAGGGCACCTCTCGGCGCCCTCGTTCTTTTAACTCATTCCCACTCAATGGTCGCCGGCGGCTTCCCCGAGATGTCATAAACCACCCGCGACACCCCCCGCAACTCATTGATTATCCGGTTACTCACCGTACCCAGGAACTCATACGGCAGATGCGCCCAATGCGCGGTCATGAAGTCGATCGTCTCCACGGCCCTCAGCGCAATCACCCACTCATAAGCCCGCGCATCACCCACCACGCCCACCGATTTCACCGGCAGGAACACGGCAAACGCCTGGCTGGTCTTGTCGTACAGGTCGGCCTTGCGCAGCTCATCAATGAAGATGGCATCGGCCTTGGCCAGCAGTTCGGCGTATTCGCGCTTCACTTCGCCCAGGATACGCACGCCCAGGCCCGGGCCCGGGAACGGATGGCGGTAGACCATGGTGCGCGGCAGGCCCAGCTCAACGCCCAGGCGGCGCACTTCGTCCTTGAACAGCTCGCGCAGCGGCTCCACCAGGCCCAGCTTCATGTGCTCCGGCAGGCCGCCCACGTTGTGGTGGCTCTTGATCACATGCGCCTTGCCGGTCTTGCTGCCGGCCGACTCGATCACGTCCGGGTAGATGGTGCCCTGCGCCAGCCACTTGGCGTTCTTTAGCTTGTTCGACTCTTCGTCGAAGATCTCAACGAACAGGTTGCCGATGATCTTGCGCTTGGCTTCCGGGTCGCTCACGCCTTCAAGCGCGGCGAAGTAACGGTCGGCGGCATTCACGCGAACGACCTTTACGCCCATGTGCTCGGCGAACATCGCCATCACCTGGTCGCCTTCCTGCCAGCGCAGCAGGCCGGTATCCACGAACACGCAGGTCAGCTTCTCGCCGATGGCCTTGTGCAGCAGCGCGGCCACGACGGACGAATCGACGCCGCCGGACAGGCCCAGGATCACTTCGTCATCGCCCACCTGTTCGCGCACGCGGGCGATCTGGTCGTCGATGATGTTGGCGGCGGTCCACAGGGTCTGGCAGCCGCACACATCCACCACGAAGCGGCGCAGCAGCGCCTGGCCCTGCAGGGTGTGGGTCACTTCCGGGTGGAACTGCACGCCGTACCAGCGCTTTTCTTCGTTGGCCATGGCGGCCACCGGAATGCGGTCGGTGGTGGCGGTGATGGTGAAGCCCGGGGGTGCAACGGAGACGTGGTCGCCGTGGCTCATCCAGACATTCAGCTTCGGCTCGCCGCCGTGGTCGCTCAGGCCCTTGAACAGTGCATCCGGGTTGATCACGTTCACTTCGGCGTGGCCGAACTCGCGCTGGTCCGCCGCTTCGGTGGCACCGCCCAGCTGCGCGGCCAGGGTCTGCATGCCGTAGCAGATGCCGAAGATCGGCAGGCCGCTGTCGAACACTTCCTGCGGCGCGGCCGGCGCACCCGGCAGCGTGGTCGATTCCGGGCCACCGGACAGGATGATGCCCTTGGCGCCGAACGCCGCGATCTCGGCCGGGTTGTGGTCCCACGCCCAGATTTCGCAGTAGACGCCCAGCTCGCGGATGCGGCGGGCGATCAGCTGCGTGTACTGCGCGCCGAAATCGAGGATCAGGATCTTGTCGTTATGGATGTTGGTCATGGCGCCCTGGCAATGCAGTAGGGAAAACGAAATCAGATTTGCAGCAGCAGATGGAAAAAGAGGAACGGGAATCAGCTTCCTCGTTCCTCTTTGCTCATCCCGCGTCAGGCGCGGTAGTTCGGCGGCTCTTTGGTGATCGTCACGTCGTGGACGTGGCTCTCACGCTGGCCGGCGCCGCTGATCTTCACGAACTTGGGCTTGCTGCGCATGTCTTCGATGGTGGCGCAGCCCACGTAGCCCATGGTGGCGCGCAGGCCGCCCATCAGCTGGTGGATGATGCCGCCCACCGGGCCGCGGTACGGCACGCGGCCTTCGATGCCTTCCGGCACCAGCTTGTCGGCGGTGGCGGCGTCCTGGAAGTAGCGGTCCTTCGACCCCTTCTCCATGGCAGCCAGCGAACCCATGCCGCGGTAGCTCTTGTACGAACGGCCCTGGTACAGCTCGGTCTCGCCCGGCGATTCTTCGGTACCGGCCAGCAGGCCGCCGACCATGATGGTCGAGGCACCGGCGGCCAGCGCCTTGCCGATGTCGCCCGAGTAGCGGATGCCACCGTCGGCGATCAGCGGGATGCGGTCCTGCAGCGCTTCGGCCACCAGGTCAATGGCGGTGACCTGCGGCACGCCGACGCCGGCAACCACGCGGGTGGTGCAGATCGAGCCCGGGCCGATGCCCACCTTCACTGCGTCCGCGCCGCTGTCCAGCAGCGCCAGTGCGGCTTCGCCAGTGCAGATGTTGCCACCGATGACCTGCACGTTCGGGAAGTTCTTCTTGACCCAGCTGACGCGGTCCAGCACGCCCTGCGAGTGGCCGTGCGCGGTATCGACCACGATCACGTCCACGCCGGCGGCGACCAGCGCTTCCACGCGGCGATCGGTATCGCCACCCACGCCGACGGCAGCGCCGACCAGCAGGCGGGTCGACAGATCCTTGGCAGCGTTCGGGAAGTCGGTGTTCTTCTGGATGTCCTTGACGGTGATCAGGCCACGCAGTTCGAACGAGTCATTGACCACCAGCACCTTTTCGATGCGGTTGCGGTGCAGCAGCTGCAGCACTTCGTCAGAGGCGGCGCCTTCCTTGACCGTGATCAGGCGATCCTTCTTGGTCATGATGTGGCGGACCGGGTCATCCAGCTCGGTCTCGAAGCGCATATCGCGGTGGGTCACGATGCCGGCCAGCAGGCCGTCGCTGCCCACCACCGGCACGCCGGAGATGTTGTGCGCCTGGGTCAGGGCCAGCACGTCGCGGATGGTGGTTTCCGGGCCGACGGTGATCGGGTCGCGGATGACACCGGCCTCGAACTTCTTGACCTTGGCCACTTCCGCGGCCTGCTGTTCCAGGCTGAGATTCTTGTGGATGATGCCCATGCCGCCAAGCTGTGCCATGGCGATGGCCAGGCGGGCTTCGGTGACGGTATCCATGGCTGCGGACAGGATCGGAAGCTTGAGCTTCAGGTCGCGAGTCAACCGCGTTTCGAGGTTGACGTCCTTGGGCAGGATGGTCGAATGGGCGGGGACGAGCGAGACGTCGTCGTAAGTGAGTGCTTCAGCCTGGATGCGCAGCATCGGCATACCCGAGATGTGGGGAAGCGCGACATTTTACCCTGTTTTCGCGCCCCGTGGCAGGGGGTAGATGCGACGCAGTGTCGCGCGGGCGATCATTGGTTCAGGAGGCCATCCGGGCCGCCGGTGGCGTACCGCCTTTGGTGGGTGCCAACCTTGGTTGGCACGGCCCGTCCGGCAACTGGACCCCAGATGGGCCGATGACCCCGATGGATGTGCCGACCAACGGTCGGCACCCACCTTAAGAGGATCACTCGGGGCAGTCCTGGAGCGCCTTTGGTAGGTGCCAACCTTGGTTGGCACGATCTGTCCGGCACCGGTGCCCCAGATGGGCCGATGGCCCCGATGGATGTGCCGACCAACGGTCGGCACCCACCTTAAGAGGATCACTCGGGGCAGTCCTGGAGCGCCTTTGGTAGGTGCCAAACTTGGTTGGCACGATCTGTCCGGCACCGGTGCCCCAGATGGGCCGATGGCCCCGATGTATGTGTGCCAACCAAGGTTGGCACCTACCAGGAGCGGGTCATCCGCATGTCCGCATTGTGCCGACCAACGGTCGGCACCACCCCAAAAGGTCAGCTCAGCGCTTCCGCCGCTTCCAGGGTGTTCTGCATCAACGTGGCCACGGTCATCGGGCCCACGCCACCCGGCACCGGGGTGATCCAGCTCGCCCGCTGGGCCGCCGCTTCAAACCCGACGTCACCCACCAGACGACCATCATCCAGCCGGTTGATACCGACGTCGATCACCACCGCGCCCGGCTTCACCCACTCGCCCGGCACGATGCCCGGGCGGCCCACCGCCACCACCAGGATGTCGGCGTTGCGCACGGCCTGTTCCAGCACGTCCTTGGGGGTGAACTTGTGGCAGCTGGTCACGGTGCAGCCGGCAATCAGCAGCTCCAGGCCCATCGGCCGGCCGACATGGTTGCTCACGCCCACGATGGTGGCGTTGCGGCCGCGCACCGGCTGGTCGGTGTGGCCCAGCAGCGTGGTGATGCCGCGCGGGGTGCACGGGCGCAGGCCGAACTCGCGCAGGGCCAGGTGGCCGACGTTCTCCGGGTGGAAGCCGTCCACGTCCTTGCGCGGGTCGATGCGCTGGATCAGGCGGCGCGCGTCCGGGATGCCCGGCAGCGGCAGCTGGATCAGGATGCCGTTGATCTTCGGGTCGGCGTTGAGCTGATCGATCAGGTCGAGCAGCTCGGCTTCGGTGGTGCCGGCCGGCAGGTCGTAGTCGTGTGCCTCGATACCGACCTTCTCGGCGGCGCGGCGCTTGTTGCGCACGTACACGGTCGAGGCCGGGTCGCCGCCCACCAACACCACGGCCAGGCCCGGACGGCTGCCACCGGCGGCCACGCGGGCGTCGACGCGCACCTTCAGGCTGTCGAGCAGGTCCTCGGCGATACGGCGGCCATCAAGGATGCGGGCAGGAAGCTGGGGGGCGGAATCGGTCATCGGGGGTGGGCGTGGGGCGGCGGGGACGCTATTGTCCCCGATTCAGGCCCCCTCGCCCACCGCCGCGCGTCGACACCGCGCACCGGTAGTGCCGGCCGCTGGCCGGCAACCTCATGACATCGGAATGATTCCATATCCGCCGGTAGTGCCGGCCGCTGGCCGGCAACCACATGGCGTCGGAACGTTTCCGTAATTGCCGGCCAGCGGCCGGCACTACCGACGGATGGTGCTCCAAGGTTGCCGGCCAGTGGCCGGCACGACCGGTGGCTACTCTTCCTCTTCCGGCACATCCTGCGGGTTCAGCGTCTTGCTCGCCCGCTTCGGTGCGGTGAACGGGGTCGGCGTCGGTACGCCCTGCGGGCTGTTGCCGTAGATCATCCGCGCGCCGGCATTCAAACCGCCACCAGCAATTTCCAGCTCGAAGCGCTCGGCATCGCGGCGGCGGATCTGCTCGGCAATCTCCACCGCATCATCCTCATCCGCACCCAGCTCCACCAGCGCGGCCTGGCCGAACAGCACCGCCGACTCAAACGTCTCGCGGATCTGGAAATCGACACCGGCATGGATCAGCCGCAGCGAATGCTCGCGGTCGAACGAGCGCACCATCAGCTTGGCCTGCGGGAATTCATGCGCCACCAGCTCAACGATGCGGTCGGCGGCCTCGGCCTTGTCCACGCACACCGCAATCGCGCGCGCAGTGGCGGCACCCGAAGCATGCAGCACGTCCAGACGCGTGCCATCGCCGTAATAGATCTTGAAGCCGAAGCGCGCCGCGCTCTGGATCATCTCCACATCGTTGTCGATGATGGTCACGTCCACGTCGCGCGCCAGCAGCGACTGGCTGGCGACCTGGCCGAAGCGGCCGAAGCCGATCAGCAGCACGCTGCCGGACAGGCCGTCGGCCTCGTCCACGCCGTCCATGTTCACCGTCGGCTTCGGCGCCACGCGCTTGTAGACCAGCACCACCAGCGGGGTCAGCGCCATCGACAGCACCACCACGGCGGTGAAGTTGGCATTGATGTCCAGGTCGATCACGCCGGCCGATGCGGCGGCGGAAAACAGCACGAACGCGAACTCGCCGCCCTGCGCCATCAGCACGCCACGGTCCAGCGCCTGCGCGTGGTCGCTGCCCATGATGCGCGCCACCACGTAGATGCACAGCGCCTTGGCCGCCATCAACGCCAGCACCAGGCCGAGGATCAGCTGCCAGTGCGCGGCCACCACGCTCAGGTCCAGCGCCATGCCCACGCTGAGGAAGAACAGGCCGAGCAGGATGCCGCGGAACGGTTCGATGTCCGCCTCGATCTGGTGGCGGAAGGTCGACTCGCTCAACAGCACGCCGGCCAGGAACGCGCCCATCGCCATCGACAGGCCGGACAGCTGCATCAGCAGCGCCGCACCCAGCACCACCAGCAGCGCGGCGGCGGTCATCACCTCGCGCGCCTTCGATTCGGCCAGCACGCGGAACAGCGGGTTGAGCAGGAAGCGGCCGACCAGCACCAGGCCGACGATGGCACCGACGCCGATCGCTACCGACAACCAGCGCGACCCTTCGCCATCGGCACTGCCCGCGCTCGGCGCCATCCACGCCACCAAGGCCAGCAACGGCACGATCAAGAGGTCTTCGAACAGCAGGATCGAGACGATCTTCTGCCCCGACGGCAGCGCGATGTCACCGCGCTCGGCCAGCAGCTGCATGACCACCGCGGTGGAGGTGAGCACGAAGCCGGTGGCGCCGATGAAGGCGACCTGCCAGGGGAAGCCGAACAGCTTGGCGATGCTGGTCAGCACCAGCGCGCAGGTGACGATCTGCAGCGTGCCCAGCCCGAAGATTTCCTTGCGCAGGCTCCACAGGTGCGAGGGCCGCATCTCCAGGCCGATCACGAACAGGAACATCACCACGCCGAGCTCGGCGGTATGCAGGATCGCCTGCGGGTCGGAGAACCAGCCCAGCCCGAACGGTCCGATCGCCAGGCCAGCGGCGAAGTAGCCCAGCACCGAGCCCAGGCCGGCCCGGCGGAACAAGGGCACCATCACCACCGCCGCGCCCAACAGGGCCACGACCTTGACCAGCTCGCTGGTCGCTGCTTCTACCGCCATGCGGTGCTTTCCCCAAGATCCAGAATCGGGCTCAACAATAGAGCAATGCCGATGACGGCAATAGCACGCATGTTGCGCCGGATTGTCTTGGAGGTGGAACGATGTGGGGAGTGACCCCTCAGATCATCCTGAAACCATGTCTTGTAGAGTCGAGCCATGCTCGACTGCTTTTGGCCTCAGCGCGCGGAGCAGTCGAGCATGGCTCGACTTTACAGAGAGCCACCCCGGCAAAACGCGGCGTAATCGATATACCCCGGGAACGGCACCCCCGGCGCGCACACCGGGCAGTGCGGGTCCGGCCGGATGCCGGTCTCGCGGAAGCGCATGCCCAGCGCATCAAAGCGCAGCAGCCGCCCCACCAGCGGCTCGCCGATACCCAGCAGCAGCTTCAGCACCTCGGTGGCCTGCAGCACCCCGGCCAGCCCTGGCAGCACGCCCAGCACCCCTGCCTCGGAACAGTTCGGCGCAAACTCCGGCGGCGGCGGCTCCGGGAACAGGCAGCGGTAGCACGGTGCCACGCCGCGCTGGCGGCCGGCGTCAAACACGCTTACCTGGCCGTCAAAGCGCTCGATGGCGGCATACACCAGTGGCTTGGCGTGCTTGATGCAGGCGTCGTTGAGCAGGTAGCGCAGCGGGAAGTTGTCCGAGCCATCCAGCACCACGTCCACGCCGTCCAGATGCGCGTCCACGTTCTCGGAAGTGACGCGCTCGGGTACCGCCTCCACTTCGATCGACGGGTTCAGCGCCAGCAGCCGCTCGCGCGCGGAATCAACCTTGAGCTGGCCGACACTGGCCTCCGTATGCACGATCTGCCGGTGCAGGTTGCTGCGCTCCACGCGGTCGTGGTCGGCGAAGCGCAGATGCCCTACCCCGGCCGCAGCCAGATAGAAGCCGGCCGGTGCGCCCAGCCCACCCGCGCCCAGCACCAGCACGCGCGACTGCTGCAGGCGGCGTTGGCCGGCCTCGCCCACCTGCGGCAGCAGCAGGTGGCGCGAATAGCGGTCGTAGAAGTCGCGGTCGGCCGCACTGGTCAGCGGCTGCACCAGCGGCAGCACCTGCTCGCGCCAGGCCACGGTACCGCCTGTCACGGAAGCGACGTTGGCATACCCGGCCTCCCTCAGGAACAGCGCGGCATCAGCCGAGCGCCTGCCGCTCTGGCAGATCAGCAGGATTTCCTGGTCGTGCCGCGGCAGATGCGAGGCCGGGTCGGCCTGCAGCTCGCCCTTGGCCACGCCGCGCGCGCCCTCGGCCATGCCCCCGGCCCGTTCGTGCGCCTCGCGCACATCGATCAGCACTGCGCCATGGGCCAGGCGCTCGCGCGCCTGCGCGGGGGAAAGCTCTCGGATGCTCATGGCCGCATTATCGCGCAGGCCGCTCTGCCATGCCTTGACCAATGCCCGGCGCTACCCAGGCTGCCCGCGCCCGCCGTGCTGTTCCTGAAGAAGACCGATCAGCGCTTTCAGCCCAGGCGGCACATGTCGATGGCCCGGGTAGTACAGCGAAAGCCCGGGAAACTCAGGACACCAGTCCTCGAGCAGCCGCAGCAGGCGGCCATCGGCCAATGGCTCCAGCGCCAGATGCTCGGGAACGAAGGCAATGCCGATACCTTCAATGGCCGCGTCGACCATCAACGGCTGGTCCGTCAGCGTGATCGGCCCGGAGACGTTCACCCGCTCGGTGGTGCCTTGATGCTCGAACTCCCAACGGTAGATCGCCCCACTTTCGAAGCGGAAACGGATGCAGTCGTGCTGATGCAGATCCAGCGGCCGCAGTGGCCGCCCACGCGCCTGCAGGTACGCCGGCGAGGCAACCGCCGCGAAGCGCATGGGGGCGGTCACGGCAATCGCGACCATGTCCTGGGGCACGGCTTCGGTCAGGCGGATACCCGCATCGAAACCCTCCGACACGATATCGCCCAACCTGCCGTCACTGACGATGTCCAGGTGGACCTGCGGATACTGGCGCAGGAAGCGCGCAAGCACCGGCTTCAGCACGAGCCGTATGGCGCCTTCACTGGCGTTGATGCGGACCGTGCCACGCGGCGTGCCGGCTTCAGTGTCCACGGACTGCAGGGCCTCCTCGATCGAGGCCATGGCCGGCCGCAGCTTTTCCGCCAGCCGCTCCCCGGCATCGGTCAGCGAGACGCTGCGCGTGGTGCGATTGAACAGGCGCGCACCCAGCCGCTGCTCGAGCGCCTTGATCGCATGGCTGATCGCCGAGGGCGTGATGTTCAACTCTGCCGCCGCACTGCGGAAGCTCCGGTGCGCTGCCACCGCCAGGAACGCCGTGAAGGCGGCCAGATCACCTCCGCTCGATTGCTGAATTCGACTCACCATATCGTGAAATATTGAAGCGCTTGTCTTGATAGTTAGCCGATTCTACGCTCCGGGGTGTCGGTGGGCACACGCCCTCGGCGCTCACCCACCGGGACAGGATCAAGACGATGAAGACGATGAAAGCGGTTGTGATGACCGGGCCGAATGTGCCGTGGCAGGTACAGGAGGTGCCGATGCCTGTGATCGAACCGGGCCAGGTACTGGTCAAGGTCCACGCATCAGGCATGTGCTACACGGACGTGTGGGCAACCCAGGGCTACGGCGGCGACATCTACCCGCAGACACCAGGGCATGAAGTGGTCGGCGAGGTCGTGGAAGTGGGCGCGGGCGTGCACACGCGCCGGGTGGGTGATCGCGTGGGGACCTCATGGGTCCAATCCGCATGCGGGCGATGCCCCTATTGCCGCGAGAGCCGGCCCTTGTCCGGGCAGACCGCGATGAACTGCGATGCACCTCGCACCACCGGCTTCGCTGCGCAGGGTGGACACGCACAGTACATCGCCATCTCTGCCGAAGGCACGGTACTGCTGCCCGACGGCCTCTCCTACGTGGACGCGGCGCCGATGATGTGTGCCGGTTACACCACCTGGAGCGGGCTGCGCGATGCGGCGCCCCAGCCACGGGAGAAGATCGCGGTACTGGGTATCGGTGGACTGGGCCATGTCGCCCTGCAGCTGTCCAAGGCCTGCGGCTTCGAGACCATCGCCCTCACCCATTCCGCAGACAAGCATGCGCTCGCCCTTCAGCTGGGCGCCGACCAGGTGGTTGCCAATGGCAAGGAGCTGAAGGCCATCGGTGGCGCCGACGTACTGCTGGTGACCACCAATGAGTTCAGCTCGGCCGAAGAAGCGATGACCGGCCTGCGTGTCGATGGGCGCGTTGTGCTGTGCGGCCTGGACTTCAGCCAGCCCTTCTCGATCTCGTCCGAAGGCGTGCCGTTCCACATGATGCGCCAGCGCGTGATCGGCGCCACCCATGGTGGCCAGCACTACCTCAGCGAAGTGCTGCAGCTTGCCGCCGCCGGCAAGGTGAAGCCGATGGTCGAGACCTTTGACCTGGACCGCGCGACCGAGGCGTATGACCGCCTGTCGTCGGGAAGGATGAGGTTCCGTGGCGTGCTGTTGCCGTGGGGCCACGCCTGAGCAAGGCGGCCGCCCATGCACCACAACGAAAAAGGCGGCCCTGAGGCCGCCTTCTTCTGCATCACTTGCCCTTGACGTGCTTCATCAAGCGCCGCTTGGCCTTGACCTGCCGCTCGGTGAGGACGTTCTTCTTGCCCTCGTACGGGTTGGTACCCTCGCGGAAGATGAAGCTCACCGGGGTGCCGATCAGCTTGAAGCGCTTGCGGAAGAAGTTCTCCAGGTAGCGCTTGTACGATTCCTGCAGTTCCTTCAAGCGCGTGCCATGCACGATGAAGGTCGGCGGGTTTGCGCCGGCCGGGTGCACGTAACGCAGCTTGGAGACGTGGCCGCGGATGGTCGGCGGCGGGTTGGTCTCGTAGGCCACTTCCAGCGCCTTGTTCACTTCGCTGGTGGTGAAGGTCTTGTTGGCCGACTCGTGCGCGCGGTGCACCGCACGGAACAGCTCGCGCAGGCCCGAGCCATGCTTGGCCGAGATGCGCACCGATTCGGCCCACGGCACGAAGCCCAGCTTCAGCGACAGCAGGGTCTCGGCCTGCTCGCGCTGGTACTCAGTCAGGCCATCCCACTTGTTGATGGCGATCACCAGCGCGCGGCCGGCATCGAGCACGGCGCCGAGCACGGTGGCATCCTGGTCGGTCACGCCTTCGGTGGCATCCAGCATCAGCACGGCCACCTGGCACTGCTCGATCGACTGCATGGTCTTGACCACCGAGAACTTCTCGACGACCTCGTCCACGCGCGAGCGGCGGCGCAGGCCGGCGGTATCGATCAGGCGGTACTCGCGGCCGTCACGCTCCAGGTCCACCGCGATCGAGTCGCGGGTGGTGCCCGGCACGTCGGAAGCGATCATGCGCTCCTCGCCGAGGATGCGGTTGACCAGGGTCGACTTGCCCACGTTGGGGCGGCCGACGAAGGCGATGCGGATGCGGTTCGGATCGTTGTCCAGCTCTTCGCCGCTGCCTTCTTCGGGCAGGCGCTGGATCACTTCGTCCAGCAGGTCGTCCAGGCCCTGGCGATGCGCGGCCGACACGGTCAGCATCTCGCTGAAGCCGTAACGGGCGAATTCCGAACGCACGCTGTCCTCGTCGGTGCCGTCGATCTTGTTGATCAGCAGCAGCGTCGGGCGCGACAGCTTGCGCAGCCAGGCCAGGATCTCGTCGTCCATCGCCGACGTACCCTCACGGGCGTCAACCACGAACAGGATCAGGTCCGCTTCCGCCGCAGCGGCGCGGGCCTGGCGGGTGGTGGCACCGGCCAGGCCCTCTTCCTCTTCCGCGATACCGCCGGTGTCGACGACGAGGAAATGGTTGTCCTCGTCCAGACGGCAGACACCGTAGTTGCGGTCGCGGGTGACGCCGGGCTGGTCATGGACCAGCGCGTCACGGGTGCGCGTCAGCGCATTGAAAATAGTCGACTTGCCGACATTCGGCCGTCCAACCAGGGCGACCAAAGGCAGCATCGCGATTACTCCAATTTTTAATTTGCCAACCGGAAGGCGGTCAGCTTGCCATCAACGTTCTGCACCAGCAGCACCCCGTCTGCGACGACCGGCTGGGCCAGCAGGGCGTCACCGCCGCTCTTCGCCCGTGCCGCCATCGCACCATCGGAGGTCTTCAACCAGTGCACGTATCCCTTGTAGTCACCGACGACCACGTAATCACCCTGCAGCACCGGGCCGGTCAGCGAACGACGCGCCAGCTCGGTCTGCGACCACATGGCCGCGCCGGTTGCCTTGTCCAGGCCGAACACGCCGCCCTTGTTGTCGGTGACGAACACATTGCCCGACGACACCGCCACGCCACCGGCACCGCCATGGTCGCGCGCCCACAGCGGGCGACCGGTCGGGCCTTCGATGGCCATGGTCTGGTTCTTGAAGCTGCTCACGTAGAGGGTGTTGCCCTCCAGTACCGGAGCACCGTCAACGTCGGCCATGCGCTCAAGCTCGGTACGGCCTTCGCCGTTGCCGATGTTCTGTTCCCACAGGGTGCGGCCATCCTGCTGGGCCAGGGCCGCAACCGCGCCCTCGTCCTTGCCGATGAACAGCACGCCCGGGCCGGTGACCACCGGCGCATTGCCGCGCACGGTCAGCGCCGGCAGTTCGCTCGGGTTGAACCACTTCTGGGTGCCGTTGCCGGCATCGAAGGCGGTCACGCGGCCATCGTTGCTGCGCACGAACACCAGGCCCTGGGCCACGGCCGGTGCGGCAATGACTTCACCCGGAACACGGGCGCGCCACTTCTCGCTGCCGTCGTTGATGTCCAGGGCGATGACCTGGCCATCCAGCGTGCCGATCACGACCAGGTTCTCACCGACACCCGGGCCGCCGGACAGGCGCAGCTTCGGCTTCTTCTTTTCCTTCTGCGGCTCCCAGGTCCAGACCTTCTTGCCGGTCTGCAGGTCGATGGCGTGCACGCCACCGGTGATCGCCGCGGCGAACACGTGGCCGTTGGCCACCGCCGGGCCCTGGCGCACGCCGATGCGGCGCTCGCCCTTGCCGAGGTTGACCGACCAGGCCTTGTTGACCTTGACGCTCGGTTCGAACTTGACCAGCTCAGCCGGCTCCTGGGCCTTCTTCGCTGCCGCGTCCTTGCCGGCGAACCAGCCCTTCACGGTGCTGCAGCCGGTCAGGGCCATGCCCATCAGGAGCACGGTGGCGACGCGGGTGATCATGACCTTCTGACTCATCAAACCGACTCCGCAGGGGCGGCGACCGTGCCGCCGGCATCCATAACCTTGGTTTCCAGCAGGCGCCGCTGCGGCGCTGCCACGTCCAGCGACTTCAGCGCCTTCTCGTACTGTGCACGGGCATCGTCACGCTTGCCCTGCGCCATCAGCGCATCGCCATGGATTTCCAGGCTGCTGCTGTCGGCGGCGCTGCCCAGCAGCTTGATCGCCTCGTCGCTCTTGCCGGTGGCCACCAGCAGGCGGGCCACGCGCTGGTCGACCACGCGCTGCAGGTCACCTTCGACCTTCACGCCGCGCAGGGTGGCCAGCGCGTCTTCGTTCTTGCCGGCGTCAACCTGGGCCTTGGCCAGCTGCAGCGCCGCGAGGTCGCCGTAGATGCTGGACGGGCCGGCTTCAAGCGCCTTCACTGCCTTGGAGGCATCGTCGAGCTTGTTCTGCTGCAGGCCGAGCAGCGCCTTCTGGTACTCGACATTGGCCGAGGCCAGCTTGCCGCCCTGATCCTTCTGGTACCACTGCCAGCCGGCGATGGCACCGATGGCGATGACCACGCCACCAAGGATGCTGGCGCCATTCTTCCGCAGCCAGCTGCGGACGCGTTCACTTTGTTCGTGCTCGTCGAGCAGATCGTCGATCGCCATGCGTACTCTCGCCCCGCCCATCGGGAGGGACCATTGGGTTTAATCGAAGGTGGTGAAACCGCGCCTCAGTGCGAAACCGGGACTACGGAGCCTTCAGAGGATACCTGAAAGCGTGCCACGTTGGCTCGCTGGTAGGGGGTCAGATCGACGATAGCGCCGTTCTGCTGAACCTGGACCGCCGAGGCGTTGCCCAGGGTCACCCGGGTCACCTGGCCCGGGGTGAAGCTGCGGCTTTCGCCGGACTTGATCAGTGCCTTCTCGACGGTGGCACCGTCCGGGCCGCCGATATCGACCCAGCTGTCGCCGCTGAACTGCATGTCCAGCGTGTTGGCGGCGGCGGCCGGCGCCGGGGCCGAACGCGGCACCGGGGCCAGCGAGGCCACGTACGGGGTCGCGGCCGGCTTGCTGGCCGGGACGCTCGCCACGTCAACCGGGGTGGCCGGCTCGACGCCGGCGGCGGACGGAGCCACCGGCACCGCAGCCGGGATCGCGTCCAGCGAGGCGGTGTTCGGCGACGGGGTGGCGCTACCGTCGAAGTGGCCACGGGTGGCAAACCACACCGGCACGGCCAGGACCGCGGTGATGCCGACATAGAGCATGCGCCGGCCGAGGTTCTCGGCAATGCGGCGCGCGCGCGGGGTATGGGTATGGCTGACCAGGGTGGGCGGGACCACCGGGCCGACCTGGGCCTGCTCCAGCAGCTGGCTCACATCCACGTTGAGCAGGCGCGCATAGCTGCGCAGCTGGCCACGCACGAACACCGGCGCGCCGAGCTTCTGCCATTGTTCCTCTTCCAGCGACTTGACCACCTGGACCGGCATGCGCAGGCGCGTACCGACATCCTCGAGGGTCAGTCCGGCCGCTTCGCGGGCCTGGCGCAGGCGGGTGCCGCAGCCGGCCGCAGTCTCGAGAGCGCTCACAGTCTGGTCATCAATCACAATGCATCAACCCTGGAGTTAGGAGCCCGCTTCCTGCGGAAATTCCTGTCGAATCCGCTGGAGATAGCGATCAGATGCCGCCCGATCGCCCAGCCGCGCTTCGATTTGAGACGCAAGTTGTAACACGGAACGCGTTGCGGGTGCAGCCGCAATCCTACGTTCGGCGAAGGCCCGGGCCTCCATGTAGCGGCCCTGGCGGAAGCTGAGCTGGGCCATCGCCTCGAGTGCGACCGGGTTGTCAGGCAGTGTCGTCAGCGCCGCGCGAAGGTCGCGTTCGGCACGTTCGAACTGGCCGGCATCCAGTGCGCAGCCGCCCGCATTGGCCTGTGCCTCGGCCGGCGTGGCATAGCCCGGCGCCTGCAGCGCGCGGTCGAACCAGACCAGCGACTCGGCCGGCCGGCCCTGCTGGCACAGCCAGGCACCGTAATTGTTGAGGATGTCGCCGCGCTGCGGCGCCAGTTCGGCGGCCCTGCGGAAGCTCTCGCCAGCCTGCGGGGTGCGGCCACGGCGCTCATCGATGCCGGCCAGCAGCACCAGCGCGTCCGGGGCCTCCGGCGCCAGCTTCTGCGCCTCACGGGCCTTGCGCTCGGCCGCATCGAGGTTGCCGACCTGCATGTCGCGGGCAGCCAGCGCCAGCAGATCCTGCCAGCGCACCTGGCGGCGGACGTTGTCCGGATCGCGGACCGAGTACACCGGCGCCAGGCTGGGGCCCAGCTTGGCCTTGGGTTGGGATTTGCAGCCGCCAACCGCGAGGGCCAGCGTGCCAGCGAACAGAACCAGCCAGAGGCGGTCAGGCCGCGGCATCGCTCCCCTTCCCCGCCTGCAGCGTCTTGTTGAACTCCGCCTGGCGGCGGGTGCGGTCCATCACCTGGCCCTTGAGCTGGCCACAGGCAGCGTCGATGTCGTCGCCGCGGGTGCGCCGCACCATGGTCAGCACGTTGCTGTCGAGCAGGATCTTCTGGAAGGCACGGATGTGCGCTTCTTCCGAACGCTCGTAGCGGGTGCCCGGGAACGGGTTGAACGGAATCAGGTTGACCTTGCCCGAATCCTTGGCCTGCACCGCGTTGTCGAACTGGCGCATCAGGCGGGCCAATTCACGGGCATGCTCGGGCTTGTCGTTGATGCCCTTCATCAGGGTGTATTCGAAGGTGACCGATTCGCGGCGCTTGTTGGCGCGCAGGTAGCGTGCGCACGAGGCCATCAGCTCGGCGATCGGGTACTTCTTGTTGAGCGGCACCAGGGTCTCGCGCAGCGCATCGTTGGGCGCATGCAGCGACACCGCCAGCGACACGTCGCTCTCGGCGGACAGGCGGTCGATCTGCGGCACCAGGCCAGAGGTCGACAGGGTCACGCGCTTGTTGGCCAGGCCGTAGCCCAGGTCGTCGCGCATCACGCTCATGGCGCGCACGACGTTGTCGAAATTCATCAGCGGCTCGCCCATGCCCATCATCACCACGTTGGTGAGGCGGCGCATCTGGTGCGGCACGTTGCCCAGGTGGCGCGCGGCAACCCACACCTGGCCGATGATCTCGGCGGTGGTCAGGTTGCGGTTGAAGCCCTGGGTGGCGGTGGAGCAGAACGTGCAGTTCAGGCCGCAACCGACCTGCGAGGACACGCACAGCGTGCCGCGGGTCTTGTCGGGGATGTACACGGTCTCGATGGCGTTCTTGCCATCCACACCCATCGCCAGCAGCCACTTGTGGGTGCCGTCGGCGGAGGGCTTGTCGAACACGATGTTCGGAACCAGCACCTCGGCATGGGCCTGCAGCTTGGCGCGCAGGACCTTGCCGAGGTCGGTCATTTCATCGAAGTCGGTGACGTAGCGATGGTGGATCCACTTCATCACCTGATGGGCACGGAACTTCTTCTCGCCGAGAACCTCGACGAAAAACTTCTCCAGGCCCGCGCGATCGAGGTCGAGCAGGTTCTGCTTGCCAGCCGTGGGTGCCGACTTCGGCAGCGGCTGGATGGCGGGGGACTGTACGACCTCGTTCACGGCATTACTCTCAGCGCGAAACGACTTCGGTGGCGGCGAAGAAGTAGGCGATTTCAATCGCGGCATTCTCGACCGAGTCCGAGCCGTGGGCGGCGTTGGCATCGATGGATTCGGCGAAGTCGGCGCGGATGGTGCCCGCAGCGGCTTCCTTCGGGTTGGTGGCGCCCAGCAGGTCGCGGTGGGCCAGGACGGCGTTCTCGCCTTCCAGGGCCTGGATCATCACCGGGCCGGAGATCATGAACTCGACCAGCGCGTTGAAGAACGGACGCTCGCGGTGCACGGCGTAGAAGCCTTCGGCTTCACGGCGCGACAGCTGCTTGTACTTGGCGGCCACGACCTTCAGGCCGGCCTTCTCGAAGCGGGCGTAGATTTCGCCGATGACGTTCTTGGCAACGGCGTCCGGCTTGATGATCGAAAGGGTGCGCTCCAGCGCCATGGGATGTCTCCAATGGAATCGGGCCGCTGATGGCCCGAAGGGTAACATGAAAAAAACCCGCGTCGGGACGCGGGCTTAGCCTGATAAACGTAGGCGAATTGTAAAAGATAAAGCGCTGGCGTGGTAGTGCCGGCCGCCGGCCGGCAGGCTGGCGCCCGCCGGGCTGCCTACGGTTGCCGGCCAGCGGCCGGCACTACCCTTTGCGCCCATTCACCCACCTGAGCGGATTCTGACCGCCCCGGGCATTTTTGCTGCACTGCAAAATGCCATACGCTACCGTCTGGTCCTAGTATCAAACAATCGTTTGATTAAGGTCCGCCCGCCGATGGCCAAACCCGCCCACTTCTCGACCAAGGACCGCATCCTCGGTGCCGCCGAGGAGCTGTTTGCCCAGCACGGCTTCGCCGGCACCTCGCTGCGCCAGGTGACCAGCCAGGCCGACGTCAACATCGCAGCGGTCAATTACCACTTCGGCTCCAAGGAAAACCTGGTCAACGAGGTGTTCCGCCGCCGCATGGACGAGATGACCGGTGCCCGCCTGGCGCAGCTCGAGCGCGCCCGCAGCGAACATCCCGGGCAGCTGCGCCCGGTGCTGGCCGCCTTCGTCGAGCCGGCGCTGGCGCTGGCCCAGGACCGCCAGAACGGCGGTGCCTTCGTGCGCGTGATCGCGCGCGCCTACGCCGAGAAGAACGACAACCTGCGCAAGTTCCTGTCCGACCACTACGGCCACGTGCTGCGTGCGTTCGGCAAGGCGATTGCCGAATGCGCGCCCGACCTGAGCAAGGAAGAGCTGTACTGGCGCCTGGACTTCCTGGCCGGCTCGCTCACCTATGCCATGGCCGACTTCGGGCTGATCAAGCGTCCCGCCGGTGTCACCGAAGCGGCGCATCGTGCCCATGCCGCCCACGAACTGATCCATTTCGCCGAAGCCGGGTTCCGCGCCGCCGCTCGCGCCAGCGCCCTGCCCGCTTCCCCGTGATTCCACCGGGTGTGACCCACCCAGTAACTGCTGACCAACAAAGGCCCTACACCATGTCCAATTCCCTGCTAGTCCGCCGCGCCGCCGTGCTGGGTGCCGGCGTCATGGGTGCCCAGATCGCCGCCCACCTCACCAACGCTGGCGTCGACACCGTGCTGTTCGACCTGCCCGCCAAGGAAGGTCCGGCCGACGGCATCGTGCTGAAGGCGATCGCCAATCTGGGCAAGCTGAGCCCGGCGCCGCTGGCCAGCAAGTCGCTGGCCGAGGCGATCACCCCGGCCAACTACGAGTCCGGCCTGGAGCAGCTGAAGGACTGCGACCTGATCATCGAGGCCATCGCCGAGCGCATGGACTGGAAGCAGGACCTGTACAAGAAGATCGCCCCGTTCGTGGCCGACCACGCCGTGCTGGCTTCCAACACCTCGGGCCTGGGCATCAACAAGCTGGCCGACGTGCTGCCCGAGCAGCTGCGCCACCGCTTCTGCGGCGTGCACTTCTTCAACCCGCCGCGCTACATGCACCTGGCCGAGCTGATCCCGGCCACCACCACCGACGCCGCCGTGCTGGAAGGCCTGGAAGAATTCCTGGTCACCACCCTGGGCAAGGGCGTGGTGTACGCCAAGGACACCCCGAACTTCATCGGCAACCGCATTGGCGTGTTCTCGATCCTGTCCACCATCCACCACACCCAGCAGTTCGGCCTGGGCTTCGATGAAGTGGACGGCCTGACCGGCCCGCTGGTCGGCCGCCCGAAGTCGGCTACCTACCGCACCTCCGACGTGGTCGGCCTGGACACCATGGCCCACGTCATCAAGACCATGGGCGACACCCTGCCCAACGACCCGTGGCACGCGTTCTTCAAGTCGCCGAAGTGGCTGGACGCACTGATCGCCAAGGGCGCGCTGGGCCAGAAGACCGGCGCCGGCATCTTCCGCAAGGTCGGCAAGGACATCGTGGTGCTGGACCTGGAGAAGCAGGACTACCGCCCGGCCGACCGCGCCGCTGCACCGGAAGTGGTCGAGATCCTGAAGATCAGGAACCCGGCCGAGAAGTTCGCCAAGCTGCGCGAGAGCCAGCACCCGCAGGCGCAGTTCCTGTGGGCGACCTTCCGCGACCTGTTCCACTACAGCGCCTACCACCTGGCCGACATCGCCGAGACCGCGCGTGACGTCGACCTGGCCATCCGCTGGGGCTACGGCTGGTCGCTGGGCCCGTTCGAAACCTGGCAGGCCGCTGGCTGGAAGCAGGTCGCGCAGTGGATCGCCGATGACATCGTCGCCGGCAAGAGCATGAGCAACGCCCCGCTGCCGGACTGGGTGTTCGACGGCCGCGACGGCGTGCATGCCGCCGAGGGCAGCTACAGCCCGTCACGCAACGCCAAGCTGCCGCGTTCGTCGCTGCCGGTGTACCAGCGCCAGCGCTTCCCCGATCCGTTGCTGGGCGAGACGTTCGCGCCGGGCGAGACCGTGTTCGAGAACGACGGCCTGCGCATGTGGCATGACGGCGACGGCATCGCCGTGGTCAGCTTCAAGACCAAGATGAACACCGTGTCCGACCAGGTGCTGGACGGCCTGCAGGAATGCGTCAGCCGCGCCGAGAAGGACTTCCAGGGCCTGGTGATCTGGCAGCAGAAGGAACCCTTCTCCGCCGGTGCCGACCTGGCCGGTGCCCTCGGCCTGCTGCAGGCCGGCAAGGTCGACCAGTTCGAAGAGATGGTCGCCAACTTCCAGCGCACCAGCCAGCGCATCAAGTACTCGCTGGTGCCGGTGGTGGCTGCCGTGCGCGGCCTGGCCCTGGGTGGCGGCTGCGAGTTCCAGATGCACAGCGCCAAGACCGTGGCCTTCCTGGAAAGCTACATCGGCCTGGTCGAGGCCGGCGTGGGCCTGCTGCCGGCCGGCGGTGGCCTGAAGGAACTGGCCGTGCGCGCCTCGCAGGCCGCCGGCCCTGGCGGTGACGTGTTCGCCGAACTGAAGAAGACCTTCGAGACCGTGGCGATGGCCAAGGTGTCCAACTCGGCGGTCAACGCCAAGGAACTGGGCCTGCTGCGCAGCACCGACAAGGTGGTGTTCAACAGCTACGAGGCGCTGCACATCGCCAAGGCCGAAGCCCGTGCGCTGGCCGAAGCGGGCTACCGTCCGCCGCTGCCGGCACGCCGCATCCAGGTGGCCGGTGACGTGGGTATCGCCACCTTCAAGATGATGCTGGTCAACATGCTGGAAGGCCGTTTCATCAGCCCGTACGACTACGAGATCGCCGAGCGCATCGCCACCGTCCTGTGCGGCGGCAAGGTCGACCGCGGCACCCTGGTCGACGAAGAGTGGCTGCTGACCCTGGAGCGCAAGCACTTCGTCGAACTGGCCCAGCAGGAAAAGACCCAGGCCCGCATCGCGCACATGCTGAAGACCGGCAAGCCGCTGCGGAACTGACGGAAGACATCGGTAGTGCCGGCCGCTGGCCGGCAACCTCTTCCAACCCCTATTCAAGAGATCACTGCAATGACCAAGCAAATCCAGGACGCCTACATCGTCGCCGCCACCCGTACCCCGGTTGGCAAGGCGCCCAAGGGCATGTTCCGCAACACCCGCCCCGACGACATGCTTGCGCACGTTCTGCGCAGCGTTGTCGCACAGGCACCGGGCGTGGACGTCAACCGCATCGATGACGCGATCATCGGCTGCGCCATGCCGGAAGCCGAGCAGGGCATGAACGTGGCGCGCATCGGCGTGCTGCTGGCCGGCCTGCCCAACACCATCGCCGCGCAGACCGTGAACCGCTTCTGCTCCTCCGGCCTGCAGGCCGTGGCGCAGGCCGCCGACGCGATCCGCCTGGGCAACGCCGACCTGATGCTGGCCGGTGGCACCGAATCGATGTCGATGGTGCCGATGATGGGCAACAAGATCGCGATGGCACCGAGCGTGTTCGACAACGACCACGTCGCCATCGCCTACGGCATGGGCATCACCGCCGAGAAGGTGGCCGAGGAATGGAAGGTCTCGCGCGAAGACCAGGATGCGTTCGCCCTCGCCTCGCACCAGAAGGCCATGGCCGCGATCCAGAACGGTGACTTCAAGGACGAGATCAGCCCGTACGAGATCGTCTCGCACCTGCCGGACCTGGCCGATGGCCAGCGCATCATCACCCGCAACAAGGTGGCCGACACCGATGAAGGCCCGCGTCCGGATTCCTCGGCCGAAGGCCTGGCCAAGCTGCGCCCGGTGTTCCGCAACGGCCAGTTCGGCGGCACCGTCACTGCCGGCAACTCCTCGCAGATGAGCGATGGCGCCGGCGCCGTGCTGCTGGCCTCGGAACAGGCGATCAAGGATTACGGCCTGACCCCGCTGGCGCGTTTCGTCAGCTTCTCGGTGGCCGGCGTGCGTCCGGAAGTGATGGGCATCGGCCCGATCGCCGCGATCCCGAAGGCACTGAAGCAGGCCGGCCTGACCCAGGACCAGCTGGACTGGATCGAGCTCAACGAAGCCTTCGCCGCGCAGTCGCTGGCGGTGATCCGCGACTGCGGCCTGGACCCGAGCAAGGTCAACCCGCTGGGCGGCGCGATCGCCCTGGGCCACCCGCTGGGTGCAACCGGCGCGATCCGTACCGCGACCCTGCTGCACGGCTTGCGTCGTCGCCAGCAGAAGTACGGCATGGTGACGATGTGCATCGGCACCGGCATGGGCGCGGCGGGTATTTTCGAGGCGCTGTAAGGTTCAAGGCGCTGCCTCGTTGGGCTTCATGGCGTGGGCCGGGTCGGCAGGGCTGCCCGGGACACGCCGTGCCCCCCCCCCTCCGGGGTCCGGCCCAGCCGCTGGCGGCTGTGCGTTCGGGCGCTTGCGAAGCAGTGCTTCGCAAGCAAAGCGCCCTCACCCATGGGGGCTCGATGGCGCCATCCATGGCGCCAACGGTCCCGGGCAGCCCTGCCGACCCGGCCCTTCCAGCCTCCCTGCGGCGGAGGGGTGAGCAAAGGCAGGATCAAGAGCTGGGGTCAGAGCCCTTTGCGCAGCAAAGGGCTCTGACCCCAGCAAGCAAAAAAAGGCAGCCTATGGCTGCCTTTTTTGCTTTTGCTCTTGCACTTGATTCCGCCCTTCCCGTCCGCGCCCACTGGAAATCTGACAGGCGGGACGGGTGGGTCTTTGCAGGACCGTTGGCGCCATGGATGGCGCCATCGAGCCCCCATGGACGGGTTTACGGCGTGTCCTGCAAAGGCCCACCCGTCCCGCCCATCACGTATCAATCAAGGCGCTGCACGGAGCGCTTGATAAAACCCTTACTCCTCCGCCAGCATCGCCGCCAGCTTCTCGCGCGCCGGGCCAGCCAGCTTCGGGTTATCCAGCGCGAACCGGATCGTCGCCTCCACCAGCCCCAGGTGCGTACCGCAATCGAAGCGGGTGCCCTCGAATCGATAGGCATCGACCTCTTCGGTTTTCAGCAGCTGCGCGATCGCATCGGTCAGCTGGATCTCACCACCGGCACCGCTGCCGGTCTGTTCCAGCAACTCGAAAATCTTCGGGCTCAGCACATAACGGCCCACCACCGCCAGGTCGCTCGGCGCGTCCTCCGGCTTTGGCTTCTCCACGATCTCCGAAATGCGACCCTTGCGGCCATCAAAGGCCTCGGTGGCCACGATGCCGTAGCTGGCGGTCTTTTCGTGCGGCACGTCTTCAACGGCGATCACGCTGGCACCACTGGCCTCGTTGAGATCGGCCATCTGCTTGAGCGCACCCGCACCGCGGTTCCAGATCAGGTCGTCCGGCAGCAGCACGGCGAACGGCTCGTCACCGATCACGGCTTTGGCGCAGAGCACCGCATGCCCCAGGCCCAGTGCTTCGGCCTGCGTCACGAAGATCGCACGCACGCCCTCCGGAAGAACGTGGCGGATCAGCTCCAGCTGCTCCTGCTTGCCGGCGCGCTCGAGCTTCTGTTCCAGCTCGTAGGCCTTGTCGAAATAGTCGGCAACTGCATGCTTGTAGCGGTTGGTGATGAACACCAACGTATCGCAGCCGGCCTCGATGGCTTCATCCACGGCGTACTGGATCAGCGGCCGATCAATGATCGGCAGCATCTCCTTCGGCACGGTCTTGGTTGCTGGCAGAAAACGCGTCCCCAGCCCTGCCACCGGGAAAACCGCTTTGCGGATTCGCTTGCTCATTGGTACCTGTTGGCCTCACGTGCCGGAAAGGGCAGGACTTTAGCGGATGAAATGTAAGCATCCTGTGCGATTGGCGAAAACTCCGGCATGGTCGCAAACAGGATCTCCTGGATGCTGGCAGTGTCGTAGCTGGCAATCGCCTCTCGCAGGCGCGGGACATTGCCCAGCACCAGATCGCGCGAGAACGTGCGCACGCCGGCCTCGAGAATCTTCGGGTGCGCGGTTGAACGATAGTCCTCGTCCGAATAGAACAGCGTCTCGTGCAGCTTCTCGCCCGGGCGCAGGCCGGTATAGATGATCGGAATGTCCTTGTACGGCTGCTTGCCGGCCAGGCGGATCATCTGTTCGGCCAGCACGCGGATCGGCACCGGCTCGCCCATGTCGAGGGTATAGATCGCACCGTGCGATGCCGACGCGGCCGCCTGCAGGATCAGCTGGCAGGCCTCCGGGATGGTCATGAAGTAGCGGCTGACTTCCGGATCGGTAACGGTCACCGGCCCACCGCGCAGGATCTGCTCGCGGAACAGCGGCACCACGCTGCCGGCCGAGGCCAGCACATTGCCGAAACGCACGGTGACGAAACGGGTGTGCGTGGACTTCTGGTCCAGGCTCTGGCAGATCATCTCGGCGTAGCGCTTGCTGGCACCCAGCGCATTGACCGGGTCCACCGCCTTGTCGGTGGAGATGAAGACGAAATGCTCGACGCGCGCCTCCAGGCAGGCCCGGGCCACGTTCTCGGTCGCCAGGATGTTGTTGCGCACCGCTTCACGCAGCTGGCGCTCCAGCACCGGCACATGCTTGTAGGCCGCCGCATGGAACGCCGTATCCACCGGATGCAGCGACAGTGCGTGGCGGATCACGGCCGGGTCACCACAGTCACCCAGCACGGCTTCGATCTCGACATCCGGGAAACTGCGGCGCAGTTCGTCCTCGATGGTCAGCAGCAACAACTCGCTGATCTCCAGCAGGATGATGCGGCCAGCACCATGGCGCGCGCACTGGCGGCACAGTTCCGAGCCGATCGAGCCACCGGCCCCGGTCACCATCACCGTACGTCCACCCAACCAGCCACGGATCAGGTTCCAGTCCGGCATGATCGGCTTGCGGCCGAGCAGATCTTCGATCGCCACTTCCTTCAGCTGCCCGGGAAGCGACTGGCCCTGCAGGATGTCGCTGAGCTTGGGCACGGTGCGGAACGGCACGCCCGTGCTTTCACAGATGGCCACGATCCGCTGCATGCCGGCGGCATCCAGCGAGGGCATGGCAATCACCAGCAGCTTGGCCGCGGTCTCGCGGACCACGGTGGGCGCGTCGTCCAGGGTGCCAAGGATAGGCAGGCCCTGCAGCTTGGCCCCGCGCAGATGGGGGGCGTCGTCGAGCAGGCCGACCGGCTCGAAGTTGCCCGAGCGCCGCAGGTCACGCACCAGCGTCTCAGCCGCCTGGCCCGCGCCGAGGATCAGCACGCGACGTGCGCTGGAATCGGACTGCAGCGCCTGGTAGTCCTTCCAGGCCCGGTACAGCAGGCGTGGCGCGCCCAGCAGGGCCGACAGCGCGAACGGATAGATCACCAGCACCGACATCGGCACGCCATCGAAGCGCTTCCACATCAGCACCAGCACGATCGCGACCATGCCGATGAAGCTGGCCTTGAAGATGTTCAGCAGGTCGCTGACGCTGGCAAACCGCCACAGTCCGCGGTAGAGGCCGACGCGCCAGAACACCAGGCCCTGCAGCAGCAGTACCAGTGTGGTGTCGATGTTCCAGAGGGGAAGCTCGGGCGCGTTGGGCAGGATCGAGTAGCGCCCTGCGTGGAGCAGCTGCCAACATGCCCAGACCATGAACAGGTCGTGGCAGACGATGGCCGAACGCGGCATCAGGCCGAGGATTCTGTCCCGCCAAGGTGAAGCCATAAGTCAGGTATTTCCTTGTCGATGGCGCAATCCATTGCGCAGGAGGAGCCAGAGGACGCTCAGCGCACTGAACCACGCGATCGCCACGACAGCCTCCCACCTCGGCTGCAATTTGGAGCAGACAACAGTCACTGTAATACTGAACAGGCCCAAAGCAAAGTACATCCCTGTCACCCGGGCGTGGCTGGCTCCTGCCTGCACCGCGCGTTGGTAGACATGCTGGGTATGGGGTTCCATCCAGCGTTGTCCGGAAATGATGCGCGCCAGCAGTGTGAAGCCTGCGTCCACAAGGAAAGCCGAGGCTGGCACCAGCAGCAGGAGCCAGTTGATGTCCGTGCGCACGCTGGCGATGGCCAGCACGGCCGCCACCGCATAGCCCAACGCGCCACTTCCGACATCACCCATGAAGATCCGCGCCTGCGGAAAATTGAACGGCAGGAAGCCCAGGCAGGCTAGGCCCAATGCCAGGGCCGCAAGCGAATAGGGCCAGGGCAGAAGCGGCGCCAGTCCCAATGCGACAACAATCGCCTGGCTGGCGGCAATGCCGTTGATCCCATCCATGAAGTTCCAGATGTTGATCAGCGAGGCGGTGAACAGCAGCACCAGCCCGGCCAGCAGCCAGCTGCCACCGTTGGCCTTGACCAGCATGGCCAGCAGCGCTGCCGCAATGAAATGCACCAGCAGGCGGCGCAGGGCAGGCAGGGGCCTGTGGTCGTCCCACCAGCCGATGCCGGCCACCAGGACCAGGCCAAGGCTGGCGACCAGCAGGCTTGGCGCGGCGTCCGGCCAGGCCACCATGGCCACGCCCGCCGTAACCAGCAGGCTGATAACAATGGCGATACCACCGCCGCGCGGTGTCGCCACGCTATGGCTGCGGCGCTCGCCGGGCTGGTCCAGCAACTGCCGGCGCACGGCGTAACCGCGGGCGGCCCAGGTCAGGGCCGCGCTCAGCAGGGCCAGCCCCAGCAGCGCCCCCATCACGAACCACGGCATGGATCAGAGCACCGCGTAGTTCAGCAGCGGCTTGACCGTCCCCCACTCCTTGCAGCTCGGGCACTGCCAGTGATGCGTCCGCGCACCGAAACCGCAGCGGGTGCAGCGGTAGGCCGGGTTGCGCACTAGCAACTGATCGGTGATGTGCTTGAGGTCGTGCAGGGTGGCGGTGGAGTCGGCACCCTCGGCCAGGGTCAGGTCGATCAGTGCGGACTCGCCACGCACCGACGGGCGATCCTTCAGCTGGCGCCCCAGGTAGGCACGGGCCGGTGCCACGCCTTCCTGCTCTTCCATCAGCCGGGTCAACGCCAGTACCGGGGCGATGCCGCGATAGTGCTCGGTCATTTCCGACAGGAAGGCACGCGCGCCCGCGAGGTCACCGACCTTGCGATAGTTCGCCATCAGCGCCGGCAGCAGCTCGGGCAGGTACTCCGGATCGTTACGGGCCGCGCGCTCGAACGCGCGCACCGCGGCTTCGGCGTTGCCGGCATCGGTCTCCAGGCGACCCTCGATGATGCCCGCGCGCACCGACATCGCATCGGCCTGGTAGGCACGGGCGATCGCTGCCCTCGCCTCTTCCAGCTTGCCGGCGCCACGGAAGCGCTCGGCCAGCTCGCACTCGAACTGACCGATCAGCTTGCCCATCGGCTCGCCGGTCACGTCCTCGAAACGGGTCGCGTTGTCGATCGCCTTTTCCCAGTCGCGCTCGGCCTGGTAGATGCCGATCAGGTGCTTGAGCGCCTGCGGGGCGCGCTGGTCCAGCTGCGCAAGTTCGGTGAACACGGTCTCGGCACGGTCCAGCAGGCCGGACTTCATGTAGTCCTCGCCCAGCGCCAGCAGGGCCTGCACGCGCTGCGCATCACTCAGATCGTGGCGGTTGACCAGGCCCTGGTGCAGGCGGATGGCCCGGTCGACTTCGCCGCGGCGGCGGAACAGGTGGCCGAGCGCGACCTGGGTCTCGAAGGTTTCCTTGTCCAGCTCGGCGATATGCAGGAACAGCTCGATGGCCTTGTCCGGCTGCTCGTTGAGCAGGTAGTTCAGGCCCCGGAAGTAGGTGCTCGACAGGCGGCTGACCTGGCTGTCACCGTGACGCTGCCCGCCGCGCCGACCGATCACCCATCCCGCTACTGCAGCCAACGGGACGAACAGGAAAAACCACAGCCACTCGGTGACGAATTCCATCTTCGATCAGCGTCCGTCAAAAGATTGGGAGGAAACACCCGCGGCCGGCGTCGCCGCCCCGGACTTGTTGGCACGGCGCAGCTGGCTGTAGAGCGGAATGACCACGCTTACCAGCACCAGACCGGCACCGACGATGACACCCACCAGCAGTGCAGCGATCAGCGCCACGCCTACCGAAGTATGCAACTGGGTGAAAAGCAGGTTGATCGACATCGCGGTCATGTTGACCGCACCGATGATCAGCCCAAGGATCAGGACCGCCAGCAGGACCAGCAGACGAAAAACCTTCATGCGAGAGCTCCAGTGGCAGGAGTCCGTAGCTTATCCGACTCGCGGCTTGATTCGCACGCGGTGGCGCGACGGGAGGCTCAGGCCGGATCAGCGTCCAGCGGCAGCACACTGCTGACCCGCTCGCGCAGTTCCTTGCCCGGCTTGAAATGGGGAACATGCTTGCCCGGCAGGGCAACCGATTCGCCGGTCTTCGGGTTGCGACCCAGGCGCGGCGGACGATAGTGCAGCGAGAAGCTGCCGAAACCACGAATTTCGATGCGATCCCCGGCGGACAGCGAACCGCCCATCATTTCCAGCAACGACTTCACCGCCAGATCGACATCATCGGCCTTCAGGTGCGCCTGGCGGCGCGCAAGGATTTCGATCAGTTCGGATTTGGTCATCACCGGCTCACATCAGGGGCATCTCAGCCTGAAACGGCCCGGGCAAACGCCCGGGCCGTCCAGGAAACAACGTACAGCGTAAGGCCGATTACTCGGACTTGTTGCCGTTCAGCTGTGCACGCAGCAGCGCGCCCAGCTGGGTGGTGCCGCTGGAAGCCGAAGAGGACTGGTATTCCTCCAGCACTTCGCGCATTTCCGCGTCGTCCTTGGCCTTGATCGACAGCTGCAGGGTACGGCCCTTGCGGTCCATGCCCACGAACTTGGCTTCGACCTTGTCGCCGACCTTCAGGTGCTGGGTGGCGTCGTCAACGCGCTCGTTGGCGATGTCGCGTGCCGAGACGTAACCTTCGATGCCGTCAGCCAGCTCGATGATCGCGCCCTTGGCGTCGACTTCCTTCACCACGCCTTCGACCTTGGAGCCCTTCGGATTGGCAGCCATGTACTGGCCGAACGGATCCTGCTCCAGCTGCTTCACGCCCAGGGAGATGCGCTCGCGCTCCGGATCGACAGCCAGGACGACGGCGTCCAGGGTATCGCCCTTCTTGAAGTTGCGAACGACGTCTTCGCCGGTGGTGTTCCAGCTGATGTCGGACAGGTGGACCAGGCCGTCGATGCCGCCGTCCAGGCCGATGAAGATGCCGAAGTCGGTGATCGACTTGATCTGGCCCGACACCTTGTCACCCTTCTTGTGGGTGGCAGCGAAGGTTTCCCACGGATTGGCGGCAACCTGCTTCATGCCCAGCGAGATACGGCGACGCTCTTCGTCGACGTCCAGGACCATGACTTCAACTTCGTCACCGACCTGCACAACCTTGGACGGGTTGACGTTCTTGTTGGTCCAATCCATCTCGGAGACGTGCACCAGGCCTTCGACGCCCGGCTCGATCTCGACGAACGCGCCGTAATCGGTGACGTTGGAGACCTTGCCGAAGACGCGGCTGTTGGCCGGGTAACGACGACCGATGTTGTCCCACGGATCCTCGCCCAGCTGCTTCAGGCCCAGCGAAACGCGGTTGCGCTCGCGGTCGAACTTCAGCACGCGGACGTCCAGCTCGTCGCCGACGTTCACGACTTCCGACGGGTGACGCACGCGCTTCCACGCCATGTCGGTGATGTGCAGCAGGCCGTCGATACCGCCCAGGTCCACGAACGCGCCGTAGTCGGTCAGGTTCTTGACGACACCCTTCAGGATCGCGCCTTCCTGCAGCTTGTCCATCAGCTGCTCGCGCTCTTCCGAGTGCTCGCTTTCGACGACAGCGCGGCGCGAGACCACGACGTTGTTACGCTTGCGGTCCAGCTTGATGAGCTTGAACTCGAGTTCCTTGCCTTCCAGGTAGGCCGGATCGCGCACCGGGCGCACATCGACCAGGGAACCCGGCAGGAAGGCGCGGACATCCTTGATGTCCACGGTGAAACCACCCTTGACCTTGCCGCTGATGCGGCCGGTGATGGTTTCGTTCTTTTCCAACGCTTCTTCCAGCTCGTCCCACACCATCGCGCGCTTGGCCTTCTCGCGCGACAGGACGGTTTCGCCGAAGCCGTTCTCGATCGAGTCGAGGGCGACCTTGACGATGTCGCCTTCGGCGACGTCGATTTCGCCAGCGTCGTTACGGAACTGTTCGATCGGCACGATGCCTTCGGACTTCAGGCCAGCGTTGATCACCACGACGTCGCCGCGGACTTCAACAACGGTACCGCTGACGATGGCGCCCGGCTTCAGCTTGGCCAGGTTGGCCTGGCTGGCTTCAAACAGTTCGGCAAATGATTCGGTCATTAGATTTACTCTGTTGGACACATGGGTCGGTGGCGTCCCCTTCAGGGGAATGGCGACCGCCCGCCTGTTGGTCGACCCCGGAAACGCAGGTCGTGTGTAGTAGGAAAACCGCCACGCATCATTGCGCGACGGAGCTGGTACAGCACTGCTATGCGCGACCACCACCGATGCTGCTGGCAGTGCTCCCGCGCGAACGGATCAGGCAGCCGGAACCGGAAGCAGATCCATCACTCTGGCAACGACATCTGCGATGCCGATGCCTGTGGTGTCGATGAGGACGGCATCGTCTGCCGGCTTCAGGGGCGCCACGGTACGCTGAGCATCACGGGCGTCGCGGGCCATGATCTCGCGCAGGAGGTCATCAAAGTTAACAGAAACCCCCTTGTCTTTCAACTGCTTATGCCGGCGCTCGGCGCGCTCCTCGGCACTGGCGGTCAGGAAGACCTTGTAGGAGGCGTCCGGGAAGATCACCGTGCCCATGTCGCGGCCGTCGGCGACCAGGCCGGGCAGCTCCCTGAATGCGCGCTGGCGCTCTTTCAGCGCAGCCCGCACCTCGGGAATGGCCGCGATGGCCGAGGCCAGCGCCCCGGTGGTCTCCAGGCGCAGCTCGTCGGTGGCATCGGTACCGTTCACCATGACCCGCATCGACTCGCCCTGTTCAACAAACTGAACGTGGGTATCGAAGGTGCAGCGCACCAGGGCCGACGCGTCGGAGGTATCGATGTCGGCCCAGCTCGCAGCCACGCCCACCGCCCGGTACAGCGCGCCCGAATCCAGGTAATGCCAGCCCATCCGGCGCGCGATGATGCGGCTGATGGTACCCTTGCCAGCCCCGGAAGGGCCGTCGATGGTCAGGACGGGAGCGAGTGGATTCATGGGGTTCCCAGAGCGTTCGAAGGGGTCATTCTAGCCCCTGCCCGACGCCCCCAGCGGGATCTTTTGTGCAACCACTTGAAACCATGAGGAAAAGCCCGGTAGAATGGCGGGCTTGAACGAGCGTCAACTGCCGATTGTCTTTCGCATATCGCGGCCACGCTCCACCCGAACAACTACTGTTTACGCCGAGGTATGCCATGAAAGTCCTGTCCTCCCTGAAGTCGGCGAAGGCCCGTCACCGTGACTGCAAGGTCGTGCGTCGTCGTGGCAAGATCTTCGTCATCTGCAAGTCGAACCCGCGTTTCAAGGCGCGTCAGCGCTAAGCCTCACAGCCTTCCGGCTGCGGCTGGCCCTACGCGGGGCCGACCCGATGCAAGAAACCGCCTTCGGGCGGTTTTTTGTTTTATGCGGCTTTTTCCTGCCGATTTTGCTGTAATCGCCGTTCTTGACCACTGGGGAGTAGATCGAGATGAAGCGTTACCTGTCCGCCCTGGCCGTGATGGCCACCCTGGCTGCCGCCACTCCGGCGCTGGCCGATACCCTGCTTGTCGACCGTGCCCGCGAGAAGCCGGCCGGTGCCCTGCCCGTGCGCGGCCAGAGCATGCAGCAGGTGCAGGCACAGTTCGGCGCGCCGAGCGAACAGCTGCAGCCGCGCGGCGGGCAGAAGCGGCAATGGCCGACCATCAACCGCTGGGTCTACCCGCAGTTCACCGTCTACTTCGAGAAGCAGAAGGTGATCGACGTGGTGGCCAACCAGGCGGACCCGAACGAAGTCGGCCCGAAACCGCCGATCCGTTGATCCCTTTACCCGCCGTGGGCGGGCCTGTGTAGCGAGACCATGAACCAGACCCTTCGTTTTCCTGCCGAGTGGGAAGCCCAGAGCGGCGTCCTGATTGCCTGGCCCACCGCCGACACCGACTGGGCCGAGCGTCTGGGCCAGGTGGAAGAGACCTACATCGCCCTGGTCGCGGCCATCACCCGCTTCCAGCCGGTGCTGATCTGCGTGGCCGACGACGACGTGGAGACCTATGCCGAGATGCGGCTGCGCTCCAACCGCATCGACATGGACAAGGTCCACTTCACCACGGCGGCCTACGACGACACTTGGCTGCGCGACTCCGGCCCGATCACCCTGCGCCGCGCTGATGGCGGCTTCCAGCTGCTGGATTTCCGCTTCACCGGCTGGGGCGGCAAGTTCGACGCCACCCTGGATGACCAGCTGGTGGGCGTGCTCGACCAGGCCGGCGTGTTCAACGACGCACCGGTGCGCAGCATCCCGTTCGCGCTGGAGGGCGGCGGCATCGAGACCGACGGCGAAGGCACCCTGCTGACCACCTGGAAGTGCCTGCACGAGCGCCACCCGGACCGCGACCGCGCCAGCCTGAGTGCCGACCTGGCCGACTGGCTGCAGCAGGACCGCGTGCTGTGGCTGGACCACGGCTACCTGGAAGGCGACGACACCGACGCCCACATCGACACCCTCGCCCGCTTCGCCTCGGCCGACAGCATCGTCTACCAGGCCTGCGACGACGAGAGCGACTCGCACTATGCCGAGCTGCAGGCGATGGGCAACGAACTGGCCGCGCTGCGCACCAAGGATGGCCAGCCGTACCGCCTGTTCCCGCTGCCGTGGGCACAGCCGGTGATCGACGAAGGCCGCCGCCTGGCCGCGTCGTACGCCAACTACCTGATCGTCAATGGCGCGGTGCTGATGCCGGCCTATGGCGACCCGGCCGACGACCTGGCACGCGACGTACTGGCGCAGGCGCACCCCGGCCGCGAGATCGTGCAGGTGCCCTGCCGCTCGCTGATCTGGCAGAACGGCAGCCTGCACTGCATTACCATGCAGCTGCCGGCGGGGTTGTTGAAGGCTTAAGGATTGGTAGTGCCGGCCGCTGGCCGGCAACCATGCAATGCCTGATGGATCCACGGGATTGCCGGCCAGCGGCCGGCACTACCAGCACCCATTCAGCGCGCAACACGCCGTCGCCATCCATCCGCGCTAACATGCAGGTTTTCCCCCGCAGGAACGCCCCGCATGAACTCGCGCAGCCCCCTTACCGTCGCCCTGATCCAGGAGCGCAACCACGGTGACGCCGCCGCCAATCTGGCGGTGATCGAAGCACGCGTGGCCGAGGCGGCTGCGCAGGGTGCCAAGCTGGTGCTGCTGCAGGAACTGCACAACGGCCCGTACTTCTGCCAGCACGAGTCGGTGGACGAGTTCGACCTGGCCGAGCCGATTCCGGGCCCCAGCACCGAGCGCCTGGGCGCGCTGGCGAAGAAGCATGGCGTGGTGCTGGTCGGTTCGCTGTTCGAGCGCCGCGCCGCCGGCCTGTACCACAACACCGCCGTGGTGTTCGAGAAGGACGGCACCCTGCTCGGCAAGTACCGCAAGATGCACATCCCGGACGATCCGGGCTTCTACGAGAAGTTCTACTTCACTCCGGGCGACATCGGTTTCACCCCGATCGATACCTCGGTGGGCCGCCTCGGCGTGCTGGTGTGCTGGGACCAGTGGTACCCGGAAGCGGCGCGCCTGATGGCGCTGGCCGGTGCCGAGCTGCTGCTGTACCCGACCGCGATCGGCTGGGACCCGGACGACGTGCAGGACGAGAAGACCCGCCAGCGCGACGCCTGGGTGCTGAGCCACCGCGGCCACGCCGTGGCCAACGGCCTGCCGGTGCTGAGCTGCAACCGCGTCGGCCACGAAGCCTCGCCGCTGGGCGCGTCGGGCATCCAGTTCTGGGGCAACAGCCACGTGCTGGGCCCGCAGGGCGAATTCCTGGCCGAAGCCGGCACCGACGCCACCGTGCTGCTGTGCGATGTGGACCTGCAGCGCAGCGAGCACGTGCGCCGCATCTGGCCATTCCTGCGTGATCGCCGCATCGATGCGTACGGCGACCTGCTCAAGCGCTACATCGACTGAGCCGGAGCCCGCGCATGGCCGTCCTCATCCGTGATGCCGGCCCGGCCGACATCGACGCGATCACCGCGATCTACGCGGTGGAAGTGACCGACTTCGTCAACACCTACGAGTACGACATTCCGGACGCGACCGAGATGCTGCGCCGCATGCGCGACATCATCGACCGTGGCTTCCCCTACCTGGTCGCCGAGATCGACGGCCAGGTGGCCGGCTATGCCTACGCCAACACCTACCGCACCCGCGTGGCCTACCAGTGGACCGTCGAGAATTCGGTCTACGTCGATGCCCGTTTCCAGGGCAAGGGCGTGGGCACCGGCCTGCTGCAGGCCCTCATCGATGCCTGCGTGGCGCGCGGCTACCGGCAGATGGTGGCGGTGATCGGTGAACCGACCAACACCGCTTCGATCAAGCTGCACGAACGCTTCGGCTTTCACCTGGTAGGCGTTTTCAAGGGCCTGGGCCGCAAGCACGGCCGCTGGCTGGACACCGTGCAGATGCAGCGCGCGCTCGGCGATGGCGCTGACACCGCACCTTCCAATGAATGAACCCATGACTGAAACCCTTACCGAGACCGGCGACGACCTGTTCGCCGGCCAGCCGGTGCGTGTCGTCGAACGTGACGGCGTGCGCTACACCCTGCTGGGCACTGCCCACGTCTCCCGCGCCAGCGTCGAAGCCGTGGAAAAGGCCATCGACAGCGGCCGCTTCGATGCAGTGGCCGTCGAGCTGGACCCGCAGCGCCTGCAGGCGCTGAGCGACCCGGACACGCTGGCCAAGCTCGACCTGGTCGAGGTGATCCGCAAGGGCCGGGTGGCGCTGTTCGCCGCCAACCTGGCCTTGTCCGCCTACCAGCGCCGCCTGGCCGAACAGCTCGACATCGAGCCGGGCGCGGAACTCAAGCGTGCGGTGGAACTGGCGCGTGAGCGCAACCTGCCGGTACACCTGATCGACCGCGAGGTGGGCCTGACCTTCCGCCGCGCATCGCAGCGGCTGGGCTTCTTCGGCAAGCTGAAGCTGGTCGCCGGCCTCGGTGCCGGCCTGTTCTCATCCGAGGAAGTGGGCGAGAACGAGATCGAGAAACTCAAGCAGGGCGACATGCTGGAATCGAGCTTCGGCGAGTTCGCCAGCGAGAGCCCGGCGCTGTACGAGACCATCATCGGCGAGCGTGACCGCTACATGGCCACGCGCCTGCGCGAAGAACGCGACCCGCAGCAGCGCGAAGTGCTGGCCGTGGTCGGTGCCGGCCACCTGGCCGGGCTGGCGCGCTACCTGGAAACCGACACCGAGGCACCGGCGCCGCTGCGCGCGGAACTGGAGGCGGTGCCGAAGAAGCGCAACATTCCGTGGTTCACGCTGGGCATCCTGGCCATCGTGGCGACCGGCATCGGCGTGGGCTTCTATCGCGGTGGACTGGGCGTGGGTACCGAACTGCTGGCGACCTGGGCCATGTATACCGGTGGCCTGGCGGGCCTGGGCTGCCTGCTGGCCGGTGGCCATCCGCTGAGCATCCTCACCGCGATCGCGGTGGCTCCGTTCAAGCCGTTCCGCCTGAGCATCCCGACCGGTGCGTTCTCGGCGCTGGTGGAAGCGCGGCTGCGCAAACCGGCCTACGAGGACTTCCTGAAGCTGCGCGACGATGCGCAGAGCCTGAAGGGCTGGTACCGCAACCGCGTCACCCGGGTGGTACTCACCTTCATGCTGACCAACATCGGCAGCATGCTCGGCCTGTGGCTGACCACCTTCAAGGTTTGGGGCAAGGTCGCCGGCTGATTGCGTTGTGCCGCGTCGAGCCATGCTCGACTGCGCTCTGGCAGGTGCCAACCCTGGTTGGCGGAGCCAGAAAAAAAGGGGGAGGCCGCCCCACTACGACCGGCCTCCCCCACACCACAACACGTTGCCGCTGCTTGCGGTCGAGCAAGCTCGACCCCTACACCGGGGTACCCGCCACGACCTCCAGACCGCGCGCACGCCGAATCAGTCGCGTAACCGCACTGCGCAGGTCGTCCAGCACCGCGTAGATCGTCGGCAGGAACAGCAGGCTGACCACGGTCGAGAACGCCAGGCCTCCGGCGATCGCGCGCGCCATCGGCGCGTACTCCGGGCCATTGCCGAACATCTGCGTATTGGTCAGCGAGATCGGCACCATCGCCAGGATCGCCGTGCCCATGGTCATCATGATCGGGCGCAGGCGCTCGCGTGAGCCTTCCACCAGCGCCTGGGTGCGGCCCATGCCGCCGCGCCGCAGGTTGTTGATGTGCTCGATCATCACGATGCCGTTGTTCACCACCACGCCCATCAGCACCAGGATGCCGATGAAGGACATGATTCCGAACGAGGTGCCGGTGATCCAGAACAGCCAGAACACGCCGAAGATCGAGAACAGCACGCCGCTCATGATCGCCGCCGGGAACAGCAGCGATTCGAACACCGCCGCCATCACCACGTAGATCATCACCAGCGCGATGAGCAGGTTGAACACCATCTGCTGCATCGCCTCGTCGTCGTTGCCGTAGTCGCCGCCGTCGAAGGTGAAGCCGTAGCCGGCCGGGAAGTTCATCGGCTTGAGCACCGCTTCCATCGCCTTGCGGCCATCCGGCGCGGTGACCTTCTCGGCCAGGTTGGCCTTGATGGTCAGCGTGGTCTGGCGGTTGGTGCGGCCGATCTGGGTGGCGGACGAACCGACATCGACGGTGACCAGGCTCAGCAGCGGCACGCTGCGGCCATCACCGGTACGCACGCTGAAGCCGGCCAGGTCTTCCGGGCTGCTCTGCTCGGCACCGGCGAAGCGCACCCACACCGGCACCTCGTTGTCGCCGCGGCGGAACTCGCGCATCGGTGCGCCACGCAGCGCCAGGCCGACGAAGCTGGCCACCTGCTCGGCATTGAAGCCGAATGCCGCGGCACGCTCGCGATCGACGCGCACCTTCAGTTCTCCGCCCTTCTCGCCGTTGTCGATGCGCACGTCGCGCAGCTCGGCGCGCTGGGCCAGCAGCGGCACCACTTCCTGGCCGATCTCCTGCAGCATCGAACTTGAGTCGCCGACCAGCTGCACCTGCACGCCCTGGTTGCCACCGCCGCCACCGTCGCCGCCCTGGTTGCCGACGAAGTAGTCGGTGCGGGCGGACTTGGGCAGGCCCTTGCGCAGTTCTTCCTGCAGCGCCTTGATGTCCTTGGCGTACTTCTCGTCCAGGGTGACCACGGTCGAGCTGCCTTCCTGCTCGCTGTACCAGGAGTAGACCTGCTTCACATGCAGGCGCTCGCGGTTCTGGTCGATCCAGTTCTCCACCCGTGCCACTTCATCGGACATCTGCCGATAGGTGTAGGCGCCCTTCCACATGTAGCCGATGAAGATGTCCTTGCCGCCATCACCGCCGAACATGTCGATCTTGGTCAGCTTCATCGGCACCAGGCTGACCAGCACCACCAGCACGATGCCGAGCAGGCTCCAGCCGCGATGGTGCAGCGACCAGTCCAGCAGCGTGGCATAGCGGCGCTGCAGCCGGGCGATCATGCCGGTCTGCGAGTGCACCAGCTTGGGCGTGGCCATGCGCGCGGACAGCATCGGGATCAGGCTGACCGCGACCAGCCACGAAGCCAGCAGCGAGACCGAGATGGTGATCGCGATCTGCGACATGAAGATGCTGATGTTGTTGGTCTCGCCGAACAGGTTCGGCACGAACACGATGCAGTGGCACAACGTGCCCGCGCTGAGCGCGATGGCCACGTTGCGGGTGCCGATGATCGAAGCCAGCCGCGGCTGCCCGGGCATGCGCTCGCGTTCCTGGTAGATGCTCTCCACCACCACCACGGCGTTGTCGACCAGCATGCCCACCGCCAGCAGCAGGCCCATCATGGTCAGGATGTTCAGCGTCACACCGACGAAGTACATGAAACCCAGGGTGATGGTGAAGCAGATCGGGATCGCCAGCGTCACCATCAGCGTGGACGGCCAATGGCGCAGGAAGAAGAACAGCACCGTGATCGACAGGATCAGGCCGACGGCACCGGCCTCGGCCAGCTCCAGCAGCGATGACGTCACCGCCTTGCCCTGGTTGTCGATCACCTTGATCTGAACGTCGCGCATCGACGCCTCGGCGCGGATCGATTCGACCTCGGCCAGCGCGGCACGCGAGACCTCCACCAGGTTGGCGCTGCGCTCCTTGAAGATGTCCAGGCCGACCGCCGGGTTGCCGTCCAGGCGGCGCCCGTAGTTCATGCGCGCCGGCTTCAGCCGAACATCGGCAATGTCGCCCAGACGCAGGCCCTTGGCGTTGATCACCAGGTCACGCATCTCCTGCAGGTCGGTGATCTCGCCCACCGGCTGCACGCGCACGCGCTGGCCGTTGTCATCGATCTGCCCGGCCGAGATCGAGAAGTTCAGCGTGCGCAGGCGCTCGCTCAGCTCGTTGATGCTCAGCCCGTGCGCGTTGAGCCGGTTCGGATCGATGGCAATCTCCACCTCGTTCGGCGGCGCGCCGGTGATATCGACGCGCGCCACGCCCGGAATACGCTCGATGCGCCGCTTGAACTCGCGGTCAAGCATGTCATAGGCGGTGGTCAGGTCGGTGGTACTGGCCAGGCGCACCTTCAGGACCGGCTGGTCGCTGCTGGACCACTTGAACACGTTGTAGCGCTGCAGGTCGTCGGGCAGGTCGCTGCGGATCGCATCGATGCGCTCGCGGGCATCGGAGGCGGCGATGGCGATATCACGGTCCCAGTCGCTGAACTCGATGTAGATCAGCGCCGCTTCGGAGGTCGCCGACGAGCGCATGCGCTTGATCCCGGTCATCGTCGCCAGCGACTCCTCGACCGGGCGGATGATGGTCCGCTCCACTTCCTCCGGGGTCGAACCGGTGTACGGGATCTGCACGAACAGGAACGGCGCGGAGATGTCCGGCAGCGCTTCCAGCGGCAACCGGAACGAAGCGATCAGGCCGATCACCACCAGCGACACGAAGCACATGATGGTGGTGACCGGACGGCGGATGGAGAACTCGGCAACGCTCATGCCGGTTCCTCCGCACCCGCCGCGCTGCCGGCGGCACCCGGCTCGATCTCACCTGCGTGCTTGCGGCCGCGTTCACGGTAGTACGCATCACCGCGACGATCCATCAGGTCGTACACCACCGGGATCACCAGCAGGGTCAGCAGGGTCGATACCAGCAGGCCGCCGATCACGGTGATCGCCATCGGCGCGCGTACTTCGGCACCCTCTCCCATCGCCACCGCCAGCGGCAGGAAGCCGAACAGCGTGCACAGGGTGGTCATGATGATCGGCCGCAGGCGCGAGCGCGCCCCCTCCACGAGTGCCTCGTGCTTGGCCACGCCGGCCTCGCGCAGCTGGTTGACCTTGTCGATCAGGATGATCGCGTTCTTGGTGACCAGGCCGACCAGCAGGATCAGGCCGATGAACACCACCACCGAAATCGGCTTGCCGGTCAGCATCAGCGCCAGGATCGCACCGACCAGCGCCAGCGGGATGGTGAACAGGATCACGAACGGATGCAGCAGCGACTCGAACTGCGAAGCCATCACCAGGTAGACCAGGAAGATCGCCAGGCCGAAGGCGAAGATCAGCGACTTCGCCGCCTGTGCCAGCTCCTCGCCCTGGCCGCCGATATGCAGGCCAACGCCCGCACCCAGCGGCTGCTCGGCCACCATCTGCTGCACTTCGCGCATGGCCGCGCCGAGATCGATGTCGCGCAGGTTGGCCGACACCACTGCCACGCGTGTCTGATCGGCACGATGGATCTCGCTCGGACCGGTGGTGGCGACCACATCGGCCACCGCGTCCAGGGTGACCGGGCGCGTGCTGCCCGGGTTGACGATCAGCCGACGGATGCTCTCCACGCTGGCGCGATCACCTTCCTGCGCCCGCACCAGCACGTCGATCTTGCGGTCGCGGAAGCTGTAGCGGGTGGCGACGTCGCCGCGCACCTTCTTCACCACCACATCGGCGATCTGGCGGGTGGTCAGGCCCAGCGCACCGGCACGTTCCTGGTCGAAGCGGATCTGGATTTCCGGGAAACCCTCTTCCACTGTCGACTTCACGTCGGCGTAGTGCGCATTGCCGCGCAGCATCGCCGCCAGGCGCTGGCCGGCCACTTCCAGGGTCGCCATGTCCTGCCCGCGCAGTTCGATTTCCAGCGGCGTGGAGAAGCTGAACAACGCCGGCCGTGCGAAATCGACCTGGGCGCCCGGATGCTGGCCCATGGTGCCGCGCAGGCGTTCGGTGATGGCCGCTTCGGTACGTGCGTTGCCGCCGCCTTCCATCACCACGGTCAGCTTGCCGATGTTCTCGCCGCTTTCGGTCGGGCTCGCATCCAGCCGGGTACCACTGCCACTGACGCCGTACAGCGATGCCACACCCTCGCCCTTGCCGTGTGCCAGCTGCAGTTCGCGCACCAGCGCATCGGTCTGCTTCAGCGGCGTGCCGGCCGGCAGCTTCACCGTCATTTCGAAACGGTCCTGCGCCAGCTGCGGAATCAGGTCGGCACCGAGCATCGGCACCAGCGCCATGGTCGCCACGAAGATGATCGTGGCCACGCCCAGCACCTTGCCCGGGTGGGCCAGCGCGCTCGGCAGCAGGCGCAGATAGCCGCGCTCGGCACCCGCGTAGGGCTTCATCGCCAGATCGCTGGCCTTGCGCATCACCGGGCCGACCACCGCCACCACGCCGCGCCACAGGCGTACCACCAGCCAGGCCAGCGCATAGAAGCCCCAGCGCACGGTCGCGACGACGCCACGGCGGCCCAGCGCGACCGGCTTCTGCCAGCGGTTCTGCGGCTGCCACGGTTCATTCGGTGCCTCTTCCGGGAACGCCAGCGGTGGCCGTCCCTTCAGCGAGCTCAACATCGGGATCAGCGTCATCGACACCAGCAGCGAGATCGCGATGGCGATCGCCACGGTCAACGCCTGGTCGCGGAACAGCTGGCCGGCGATGCCGTCGACGAACACCAGCGGCAGGAACACCGCGATGGTGGTCAGGGTCGAGGCGACCACGGCCATGCTCACTTCGCGGGTACCGGCGATGGCCGCCTGCAGGATGCCCAGGCCGCGCTCGCGCGCCTTGGCGATGCTTTCCAGCACCACGATCGAGTCGTCCACCACCAGGCCGGTGGCCAGCGCCAAGCCGCCCAGCGACATCACGTTCAAGCTCAGCCCCAGCTGGCCCATGAAGAAGAACGTGGCGATGATCGAGACCGGCAGCGACAGGCTGATCACGAAGGTGCTCCAGCCATCACGCAGGAACAGGAAGATGATCAGGATCGCCAGCAGGCCACCGATCACCGCGTCCTTCTTGACGTCGGCGATGGCGTGCTCGATGAAGCGCGACTGGTCCTCGATGGTGGTCATCTCGACGTCGGCCGGGAACGTGCCCTTGATCTGCTCCAGGCGCTTGCGCAACGCCTCGGCGGTGGACACGGTGTTGGCGTCGCCTTCCTTGTAGATCGCCAGCTCGACCGATTCCTTGCCGCCCAGGCGGATCACCGCTTCGCGCTCCTTGTAGCCCTGGCGCACGGTGGCCACGTCCTTCAGGCGCACCGGCACCCCGTTGGCGATCACGCTGGACCCGCCGCCGGACGATGCGCTCTGCGCCGCCGAGGCCGCCGCGATGGCCGCCGCCGAGCCGGTCGAGGCGGCGATGTTGAACATCTGCTGCAGCGCCGAATCCGCCGCGCTGCCATTGCTTCCCTGGGTGGTGACCAGCAGGTTGCGGATCTCTTCCAGATCGGCGAACTGGTTGACGGTGCGCACCAGGAAACGCTGCGAACCTTCTTCCAGGCGGCCGCCGGAGATGTTGATGTTCTCGTCCTTCAGGCGCTTGATGACGGTGTCGATCGGCAGGTTCAGCTGGGCCAGCTTCTGCTGGTCGATGTCGACCTGGATCTCGTCTTCCAGGCCACCGCCGACCTTGACCGCGGCCACGCCGGAGACCGGCTCCAGCTTCTTCTTCAGGTCTTCATCGGCATAACGGCGCAGGCCGGTCAGCTCGCGGATCGCATCGGCATCGCTGGCCGGCGCGGTCTTGCTCGACAGCACCAGGCGCATGATCGGCTCGGTGGACGGGTTGAAGCGCAGCAGCACCGGCGCCTTCGCCTCAAGCGGCAGGTTCAGCGCTTCCATCTTGTCGCGCACCTCCAGGCTGGCCTGGTCCATGTTGGTGCCCCAGGCGAACTCCAGCACCACGTCGCTCTGGCCGGTGCGCGAGACCGACTTCAGCTTGCGCAGGTTCTTGACCACGCCCACCGCTTCTTCGACCGGCTGGGTGATCAGGGTTTCGATTTCGGTGGGCGCCGAACCGGTGTACTCGGTACGCACGGTCAGCGTCGGGTAGCTCAGGTCGGGCAGCAGGTTGACCTTGAGGTTGCCCAGCGCGATCAGGCCGAACAGCAGCAGGGTGACCGTGCACATGGCGATGGTCACGCGGCGGCGGGTGGCGAATTCCACCAGGCCGCCGCGCAGGCCGGCGGCGGCGCCGTCGCTCGCCGGCGAGGCACCGTGGTCGTGGCCCGGGGCGGTCATTGCTTGCTCCCGGCCTTGTCTGCCGGCGTGGCGGACGCTGCGACCGTCTTCGCCTTGGCCTTCGGATCGGCGATCACCTGCACCGCGGTGCCGTCGCGCAGGGCGACCTTGCCGGCGGTGACCACCTGATCACCGGCCGCCAGGCCATCACGGATCTCCACCCACGGGCCCTCGGCGTAACCCAGCTTGACCGGAACCCGTGCGACCTTGCCTTCGCGCACCCGGAACACCGCCGGCTCACCGTCGTCGAGCAACGAAAGGCGCGGCACCACGAGCGCATCGGCACGCTGGTCGTAATCGATGCGGATGCGGCCGAACATGCCGGGCTGCAGCGCGTGCGCGGCACCGTCGAAGGCGCTGACCACGCGAAACGTGCCGCTGCCCGAATCGACCACCGGTGCGATGCGATCGACGGTGCCGGTGAAACTCTGGCCCGGCAGCGCATCGGCAACCAGCGTCACCGGCTGGCCGGCACGCAGGGTGGCCAGCTCGCGCTCGGGGACGTTGAGCGTGGCTTCCAGCCGCGAGTTGTCGACGATGCGGAAGATCGGCGTGTTGATCTGCACGAAGTTGCCGGTCTTGATCGAGCGCGATGCGATGACGCCGGAGATCGGTGCCACCACCGTGGTGTAGGACAGTTCCAGCGTGGCCAGGCGGTACTGCGCGCGGACGTTTTCCAGGTCAAAGCGCAGCTGGTCGACGTCGGCGGCGCTGACCATCTGCTGGCCAACCAGCTTCTGTGCGCGCTGGTAGTTGTTTTCCAGCTTGCGCATCTGCGCTTCACTCTGGGCAACGGCCAGGCGTGCGCGGTCCGGGTCCAGCCGCACCAGCGGCTGGCCGGCGGTCACCCGCTGCCCTTCCTCGACCAGCACCGCCAACGCCACGCCGGAGGTCTTGGCCACCACCTGCGATTCGGCGCGCGGTTCCAGTGCGGCGGTGCCGGTGTAGCTGGCCGCGACCGCGCGGTGGCTGGCCACCGCCACTTCGACCGGGACCGCATCGACCTTCTTCTCCTCCTTGGTCTCGGCGGCCTTGGCTTCGGAATTGGGCCCTGCGGCGCAACCGCCCAGCAGCAGGGAGGTGGAGATCAGCAGTGCGGCAGCGCAGATTCCGCTGCGACGGCCGGACAGGAAGGTTGGGTGCGACATCGTCGGGTCCCTGGAGGATGCGTGGACAGGTGTGGTAGCAAAGTAATGCACCACTTCACGGCCACACCATATCCCAAAGGTCATGGTGTCTTCACGCCGCTGGTCGGCCCACCCCCATTTCAGCTAGATGAAACCTGGGGCTATACTCGGGGCGTTCCGTACCCCACGCCGGAACGACCAGACCCGAATCCCCGGAAACGACACCATGCGCCCGCAGCCGCTCGCCGCTTGTCTCGCTCTGGCCGTCCTCCTGCCCCTTGGGGCCGCCGCACAGCCCGCTCCTGCTCCTGCCACACCTGCCCCGGCCCCGGCTCCCGCCGCTGCCACGGCACCTGCCGCCCCTACCGGCAACTTCGACAATGGCCGCGTCCTGGCCTACACCTGCCAGGGGTGCCACGGCATCACCGGCTACAAGAACGCCTACCCCAGTTACCGGGTGCCGAAGATCGGCGGCCAGACCCAGCAGTACCTGGCCCAGGCCCTGACCGAGTACCGCCAGGGCAAGCGCCGGCATCCAACGATGCAGGCGCAGTCGATGAGCTTCAGCGAACAGGAGATCGCCGATCTCTCTGTTTACCTGTCCACCGTCAAGTAAGGCCCGCCCATGTCGAAAGCCGCGCATCCGATGCGTCATGCCATCGCCCTGTCCGTTGCCCTGCTGCTGGCCGCCTGTTCGCAGTCGCAGGTGGAAAACAGCGAAAAATCCGCCGCCGACCCGGGCCATGCCAGCGGCGAACACGGTTCTTCTTCATCGGCCGGCCTGCCTGCGGGCCGCGAGGCCGCCGGCGAAGCCCGCGCCAAGGTGAAGGGCAAGGCCACCAACCAGAGCTGCATCGACTGCCACGGGGCGGACGGCAATGCGCCGATCGATGCGACCTATCCGAAGCTGGGTGGCCAGTACGGTGACTACCTGGCGCACGCCCTGCAGGCCTACCGTGCCGGTGACCGCCAGCATGCGCTGATGACGCCGCAGGCCAAGGATCTGAGTGATCAGGACATCGCCGATCTGGCGGCGTACTTCGGCAGCCGGCCGAGCCAGCTGCGGGATCTGCACGGGGTCAAATGACCGCTGGCCCCCCGGTGGGTGCGGACCTAGGTCCGCACTGATGCCGCCATCCACGCATGGCGTGGATCTACCAGGCATCGGCGTCGGTAGGTGCGGACCGTTGGTCCGCACGGATCCCAATATCCACGCACGGCGTGGATCTACCGAGTCCACCGGCAGCGCCGGCCGGCGCTCAGCCTTCCAGCTCTTCCCAGCGCGCGTACGCGGCATCCAGCTCGGCCTGGACCTTGGCCAGCTGCTGGGTGTGCGCGGTCACTTCGGCACTGCTGCGGGTGTAGAACGACGGGTCGTTCATCGCCGAGGTCAGCCCTTCGACGTCGCCTTCCAGCTTCTCGATGGTCTTCGGCAGCTGTTCCAGTTCGCGCGCTTCCTTGTAGGCCAGCTTGCGCTTGGGCGCTGCGGGGGTAGCCGCCGCAGCGGCCGGTGCAGCTGCCGCCGGCTTGGCTGCCGGGGCCGCGGCAGGTGCAGCGATGCTGGCCGCGTAGCGCTGCCAGTCGCTGTAGCCACCGACGTACTCACCGATCACGCCGTCGCCTTCCATCACCAGCGTGGAGGTCACCACGTTGTCGATGAAATCACGGTCGTGGCTGACCAGCAGCAGGGTGCCGGTGTACTCGCCCAGCAGCTCTTCCAGCAGCTCCAGGGTTTCTACGTCGAGGTCGTTGGTCGGTTCGTCCATCACCAGCAGGTTGGACGGCTGCGCGAACAGCTTGGCCAGCAGCAGGCGGTTGCGCTCGCCACCGGACAGGCGGGTGATCGGCGCACGCGCGCGTTCCGGGGTGAACATGAAGTCCTGCAGGTAGGCATGCACGTGCTTGCGCTTGCCGTTGAACTCGAGGAAATCACGGCCTTCGGCCACGTTCTCGATCGCGCTCCAGTCTTCGCGCAGCACCGCGCGGTACTGGTCGAAATAGGCGATCTGCAGGTTGGTACCGGGGTTGACCTCACCCTTGGCCGGCTGCAGTTCACCCAGCAACAGCTTCAGCAAGGTGGTCTTGCCACTGCCGTTGGGGCCGATCAGGCCGATGCGGTCGCCACGCAGGATGGTGGTGCTGAAGTCACGGACCATCGTGCGCTCGCCGAAGGCGAACGAAATATCCTTGACGTCGATGACCTTCTTGCCCGAGCTGACGCCCTGCGCGGCTTCCATCTTGACGTTGCCGCTGAGATCGCGGCGCTGCGAGCGTTCGGTGCGCATCGCCTTCAGGCGGCGTACGCGGCCCTCGTCGCGGGTACGGCGCGCCTTGATGCCCTGGCGGATCCAGACTTCTTCCTGCGCCAGCAGCTTGTCGAAGCGGGCGTTTTCCTGCGCCTGCGCGTTGAGGCGTTCCTCGCGGCGGCGCTCGTAGTTGGCCCAGTCGCCCGGCCAGCTGGTGACCTGGCCGCGGTCGATCTCGACGATGCGGGTGGCCAGCGCACGCAGGAAGCGGCGGTCATGGGTGACGAACACCACGCTGCCGCTCCAGCCCTTCAGGAACGCTTCGAGCCAGTCGATGGCTTCGATGTCGAGGTGGTTGGTCGGTTCGTCCAGCAGCAGCACATCGGGGCTGGACACCAGCGCGCGCGCCAGCAGCACGCGGCGCTTCATGCCGCCGGACAGGCGGCCGAATTCGGCTTCGCCGTCGAGGTCGAGCTTGGTCAGGGTTTCGCTGACGCGCTGGTCCAGTCCCCAGCCGTTGGCGGCGTCGATCTTGGCCTGCACGTTGCCGAGCGCTTCGCCATCGAAGACTTCGGCGTGGCTGAGATGGTGGAACTCGGCCAGCCACTGGCCCAGTTCGCCCAGGCCATCGGCCACGACGTCGAACACCGAGCCGGCAGCGCCATGCGGCACTTCCTGCTCCAGGCGGGTGGCACGCACGCCCTGCTGCACGCGGACTTCGCCGTCATCGGGCTTGTGGTCGCCGGACAGCAGCTTGAGCAGGGTGGATTTGCCGGCGCCATTGCGGCCGATCAGGGCGATGCGTTCGCCCGGCTCGATCGACAGTTCGGCCTTTTCCAGCAACAACGGGCCGCCGACGCTGAAGTCGACGTTCTGCAGAGTAATCAGAGGCATCCGGATATTGTACGGGTTGGGGGCGTCGGCCGGGTTGCACCCGGCACCCGCAGAGGCAACGGCCGCAGCCAAAGCAACGTCAAAAGCGGCTTACGGTGGCAGGCGGGTCGATGTGGGGCTGCAGGACACGCCGTAAACCCGTCCCTGGGGGCTCGATGGCGCCATCCATGGCGCCAACGGTCCTGCAGCCCCACACCGCCCCGCCTCTGACGGTTCATCGCGATCTGTTGGAACGGCATTCTGCTCTGGTGGGTGTCGACCTTGGTCGGCACATGGGAATCTGATGGCTTACCCCACTTCCCCCAACAACGCCTGCAAGCCCGGCAACCAGTGCTTGCCCGGGTGGCGTACCAGCCACAGGGTGCGCTGCAGGGTGGGCAGCGGGGTCTCCAGCACGCGCAGGCGGCCGAGAGCCAGCGGCTCTTCCAGCGCGTGGCGCGAGAGGCAGGCCAGGCCGAGGCCGGCGATGGCGGCCTGCTTGATCGCTTCGGTATTGCCCAGCTGCAGGGTCTGGGCGAATCCGCGCAGGTGCGGCAGCAGGGCCTGTTCGACGGCTTCGCGGGTACCGGAGCCGGGTTCGCGCAGCAGCCAGCGGGCGCTGCGCAGTTCATCCATCGTCCATCGCGCCGGGGCGTCGGCGGCCGCGACAATCACCAACGGATCCTGCTGCCAGGCGGTGACCTGCAGGCCACGCTCGTGGCACGGGCCCTCGATCAGGCCCGCGTCGACGTCCAGCCGCTGCACGGCAGCGACCACGCCGGCACTGTTGTCGATGCGCAGGTCGACCTCGGCCTGTGGCGCCTGCCGCAGCAGCTCGGCGATGCGCGGCGGCAGCAGGTAGTTGCCGATGGTGGTACTGGCGGCCAGCACCAGCCGCAGGGGTGCGCCCTGCGCCGGGTCGCCGCCAGCGGCCAGCTGCCGCTCCAGGTCGGCGGCATTGACCAGCAGCGTGCGCGCCGGCTCCAGCAGCGCGCGGCCATGCCCGTTCAGGGCCAGGCGACGGCCGATGCGGTCGAACAGCGGGGTGCCGAAATGTGCCTCCAACTCCTGCAGGGCGGCGCTGCTGGCCGACTGCGAGAGCGCGATGGCCTGGCCCGCAGCGGTGGTGCTGCCGTAGTCAGCGATGGCGACGAAGACCTGCAGCTGGCGCAAGGTCAGGCGCATGACAATTACCCGCTTGATAGGTAGCTTTCACCCATATTATTCGTTTTACAGGTCAATCACACAGGCGCACGCTGGCGCCACTACTTCAGCCCCGTCCCCGTCATGAACGCCCCTGCCCTCTCCCCCTGGTCCCTGCCCGCCCTGCGCCAACGCTGGCAACCGCGCCTGCCCGGCCTTCTACTGGTGGGCCTGATCGCTGCGGCCTCGCTATACCTGGCCGAGCTTCCGTGGCTGCAGGCGCACGGCCTGAGCGCGCTGACCGTGGCCATCGTCGCCGGCATCGTGGTCGGCAACACCCTCTACCCGCGGCTGGCGCCGAGCAGCGCAGCCGGTGTCGGCTTTTCCAAGCACTGGCTGCTGCGTGCCGGCATCGTGCTGTATGGCCTGCGCCTGACCTTCCAGGACATCGGCCATGTCGGCGTCAGCGGCGTGCTGATGGACGTGCTGGTAGTGGCCAGCACCTTCGGCCTGGCCTGCTGGCTGGGTGTGCGTGTTTTCAGGATGGAGCGCGAGGCGGCAATGCTGATCGGTGCCGGCAGCGCAATCTGCGGCGCGGCGGCGGTGATGGCTGCCGAGCCGGTGGTGCGCGGCCGTGCGGCGCAGGTCACCGTCGCGGTGTCGACGGTGGTGGTGTTCGGCACGCTGGCGATGTTCCTGTACCCCGCGCTGTATGCACTGGTGCAGTCACACGGCTGGCTGGCCATGGACGCACGCCAGTACGGCCTGTTCACCGGCGCGACAGTGCATGAAGTGGCGCAGGTGGTGGCCGCAGGCCGTGCGGTCAGCGAAGCGGCGGCCGATACCGCAGTGATCACCAAGATGGTGCGGGTGATGCTGCTGGCACCGTTCCTGGTCGCACTGTCGCTGTGGCTGGCGCGTGGTGGCAAGGCCAGCGCCGACGGCAGCAAGGCGCGCATCGTGGTGCCGTGGTTCGCGTTTGGTTTCGTGGCGGTGGCCGGGTTCAACTCGCTGCATCTGCTGCCGGCTGGTTTGCAGGCCGGGCTGGTGCAGCTGGATACGGTGCTGCTGGCGATGGCGATGGCCGCACTCGGCCTGACCACCCACGTCTCGGCGCTGCGCCAGGCTGGGCTGAAGCCGCTGCTGCTGGCGCTGATCCTGTTCGCCTGGCTGCTGTTCGGTGGGCTGGCGATCCACCAGGGCGTGCTGGCGGTGTTGGGCTGAGCAGGAGCGTGCAGACCCAGGTCGGCACCCACATGGATGAAGGCCCCAGGACGGGAGCTGCCGCGCGGACGGGTACAATGCGCCATGACTGACTTCTCGACCCTGCCGCTGAGCCCGGCCCTGCAGCCCGGCCTGGATGCCCTCGGCTACACCACTCTCACCCCTGTGCAGGCGCAGAGCCTGCCGGCCATCCTCGATGGCCGTGATGTGATCGCACAGGCGCCGACCGGCAGCGGCAAGACCGCCGCCTTCGGCCTGGGCCTGCTGCAGTCCATCGACCCCAGCCTGATCCGCGTGCAGGCGCTGGTGCTGTGCCCGACCCGCGAACTGGCCGACCAGGTCGGCAAGCAGATCCGCAAGCTGGCCACCGGCATTCCCAACCTGAAGCTGCTGCTGCTGGTGGGTGGCGTGCCGCTGGGCCCGCAGCTGGCGTCGCTGGAAGGCCATGACCCGCACGTGGTGGTCGGTACCCCCGGCCGCGTGCAGGAACTGGCGCGCAAGC